>CAZYUS010000040.1:8994-22868 GCA_964650615.1 uncultured Pseudomonadaceae bacterium
GTTCGCCGAAGCGTTTGCCGTATACGAAAAGCTGAGAACAATCGGCCGTGAAGTGGACACTTTGTCGATGGGCATGTCAGCCGATTTAGAGGCCGCCATCGCTGAAGGCAGCACCATGGTGCGCGTCGGCAGCGCCTTGTTCGGCTCGCGGCCGGCAAAAGTACATTCTGATATTTGAAGGGATAGAACGTGAGTAAGTCATTACATGAGCAGGCCATCGCCGTGCTTGGATGCGGTAGCCTCGGCAGCAGCATTGTCGCTGGACTGTTGGCACAAGGGCTGGCCCCCAGTCGACTCACCGCTACCTCACGGCGCAGCGAGCGGCGCGCCGAACTGGCCAGCCGTTACGGCATTGCGGTGAGCGACGACAATGCCCACACCGCCGCCCACAGCGATATCGTCGTGATGGCCGCCAAACCGGCGCAACTGAGCGATTTGTGCCAAAGCTTGCGTGATCAATCCCACCATCGCCGACTGTTCATCAGCGTGGCCGCCGGTATCGAAGTGGGTCAGATCCGCGCATGGATCGGGCAGCCAGTAGCCGTGGTACGCGCCATGCCCAACACACCGGCGGCGCTGCAAGCCGCCGCCACCGGTTTATTCACCGATGCCCACACCACCCTTTTGCAACGCCAGCTGACCGAACAGTTATTCAGTGCTATCGGACGCTGGGTGTGGCTAGACGATGAAAAGTGGATGAATTGGGTCACCGCACTTTCGGGTAGCGGCCCAGCGTATTTTTATCAGCTGATGCAAGCCATGGTCAGCGCCGCGATAAGCGCTGGTTTTCCGCCTGACGCCGCCGCCTTGTTAGTCAAACAAACCGCCTTGGGTGCAGCGCAGTTGGCGACCCAAGAAAATGCCGATGCCTTGGACGAATTGATCCGCCGTGTGCGCTCGCCCGGCGGCACCACCGAGCGCGCCTTAAACACTTTGGCCACGCACGATTTCGCTGGCATCATCGCGCACATGTTGCACGCGGCCGAACAACGCGGACGCGAAATGTCCGACGCCTTGAAAGTGGCCGCGAAAAAGGAACCGCAATGAGCCCGATACAAATTCTTGGTTTTCTGTTTGATTTCTATATTTCGATCGTTTTATTGCGATTACTACTGCAATTTACGCGCGCTGATTTTTACAACCCGCTGTCGCAGTTTTGTGTCCGTTTAACTCAACCGGTGTTGGCCCCGATGCGCCGTTTTATTCCCAGCGCCGGCGGCCTTGACAGCGCTTCATTGGTGTTGGCATTGGCCTTAATAGCGATCAAAGAGGCGCTGCTGGGACGATTGTATTTCGGCATCTGGATCGACTTAATCGGCCTTGTGCAACGCAGGGCCTTTGGTGTCGTGTTTGCCATCTTGCAATTACTGTTAATGCTGGTGTTCGCGCGCGCTATTTTGTCGTGGGTCGACCCTTACGGTCAGTCACCGTTCTATCGTGTGTTAAGTCAATTAACCGAGCCCATATTACGACCGCTGCGCCGCTTAATACCCAGCACCGCCGGTTTCGATTTGTCACCCATGATCGCGATCTTGTTGATCTTTTTAGCGCAGTGGGCGGTTGGCCAATTATTGACGTTGTTTCATTGAGTCCGGCGACGTGTCCACTTTGCTTAAAGTCTTTGTGCAGCCTCGCGCCAGCCGCAACGCCATCGTCGGTTGGCAGGGCGATGAATTAAAAATCGCGCTCACCGCGCCACCCGTCGATGGTGCCGCCAACGCCGCGCTGATCACGTTTGCGGCCGAGGCATTGAATCTCAAAAAACGCCAGATCACGCTGCATAGCGGCGAAACCAGTCGCCATAAAGTGCTCGCCATCGACGTAGAAAACCGTAACTGGCAACTTCAACTTCCAGCGAAGACGTCGTCTTAATTCAGCGTCAATTCAAAACAACGCTACTGCGCGATGGTCCAAGTAGCTGCTGAATTTTTTTTCATTTTCCCCTCCGCAAAGTTTATTTCCCCCGACATTTGGCCTGCCTCCGGTACGCGAACCAAAAACTCGCTCGCAAGTTTCGCGGGCGAGCTTTACCTCAATCGCGACTTATGCGATTGCGCGTTTGATTTTTGTCGCTCTATACCAATGCTATATAGCAACAGGAGTTACCCATGTCGCGCCCCTTAGGAACTGTGTTTGAAAACAATCGCACTCAGTCGGTTCGCTTACCGGCCGAAACGCGCTTTCCGCCATCTGTTAAGCGAGTTGCGGTTCGGGTGGTCGGAAAAGACCGTGTGTTGTCACCTGCGGACAGCAGTTGGGACAGTTTTTTCCTGACGCAAATGCGCGTCAGCGATGACTTCTTGAACGAACGCGCAAACAGACGCAAAACCAGCGTGAGGCGCTGTGATGCTGAAATACCTGCTTGATACCAATATCTGTATTTATGTGATTAAACAGCGTCCCGTCGCCGCCTTGGCAACCTTTAACAAACACGTCGGACAAATTGCGATGAGTGCGATTACCTTGGCCGAGCTGCTGCACGGTGCCGAGAAAAGCCAGCACGTCGAACGCAATACGGCCGTCGTTGACGATTTTGTATCACGGCTAGAGGTGCTGGATTACACCGCGACGGCGGCACTGCATTACGGCGATATTCGCGCCCATCTTGAACGCCTCGGCGCACCGATCGGTGTAAACGACCTGCACATTGCCGCGCATGCGCGATCAGCCGGTTTAACGCTGGTCACCAACAACGAACGCGCGTTTGTGCAGGTAGAGGGCGTACGGCTGCAAAATTGGGTCTAACCGGCAAGCGGCGGTCCCGGCAGGACTAAAGGCTGCGGCCCCCATTGCCTATTTTTCCATCGCTGTTACACTTTCCAAACTCTTAAGAAAAAGGTTGAAGTCCCATGTCCAGCCAGTTGTTTTCTCAACAGGTGGAAGCATTTTCGCAATGGAAGGCAGGGGTGGCAAAAGAACTACGGTCTTACCGTTTGTGGTTGCGCCGCAATAATTTGTTCAGTCCCGAAAGCGACCTGCGCTTGTTTCATATGTTGGAGACGCTACGCTCCGACTACGTCACCATCGCGTTTGCCGGTGAATTTTCGCGCGGCAAAACCGAGCTTATCAACGCGATTTTCTTTTCCGGTTATGGGCAGCGTATTTTGCCGTCCGAGGCCGGCCGCACCACGATGTGTCCCACCGAGCTGTATTACGATCGCGAAACCAAAACCTCGTACTTGCGTTTATTGCCGATTGAAACCCGCCTAAGCGAGATCGCGCTGGGCGATTACAAGGCCATGCCCGGACAATGGGTCGAGATGCCGCTGTATGGCGATCAACCGATCGAAATGGCGCGTGCCATGCAGTCATTAACCGAAACCAAAAAAGTGCCGGAAGCCGATGCGGTCAAATTGGGTTTCGAACTAGAACATCTGGATCGCGCCGAAGACGATCCACAGATGGTCGAGATCCCAGCGTGGCGTCACGCGCTTGTCAGTTTCCCGCACCCGTTGTTGCAGCAAGGACTACGCGTACTCGACACACCGGGATTGAACGCTCTCGGTTCCGAGCCTGAACTCACCTTGAGTTTATTGCCACAAGCGCAAGCGGTGGTGTTTGTGATGGCCGCCGATCAAGGCGTTACCGCCAGCGATTTAGCGATCTGGAACGAACACATCGCGGCACTTAAAGATCGGCCAAATTTAGGTCTGTACGCGGTCTTGAACAAAGTCGATACGCTGTGGGACGAACTCGATTCGCGCAAAAAAATTGAAAAAGCATTGTCGCGCGTATTGCGCGCTACCTCGCGTCATTTGGGTTTGAAAGAAAACGATATTGTGCCGGTGTCGGCCAAACAAGGTTTGCTCGCTAAAGTACGCGATGATCAAGCCTTGTTGTTGCGTTCGAATATTCTCGATCTGGAAAAATTATTGTCCGACACCGTGCTTGGCACACGTCGTCAATCGCTGTGGGAAAACGTCGTCAACGATGCGTCCTTGCACGTCGAAGACAGCATCAAAGTGCTGCTCGGTCGCCGTGAGCAGATCCAGAATCAGGCGCGTGATATGGCGCTGATTCAAGATCGCAATCAAGAGTCGATGGAAAAATTAGTGGCCGAAGCACAAGCCATGCAGGCGGACTTCCGGCGCAAATTACAAGCCTTGCATCCGTCACAACGATTGATGGATAGACAAGCGCAGATCTTGCTCGAAATCATCGGCAACGAAGCCATGGGCAGTTTGATCGAACGCACACATCAACAATTGATGAGCGCGCGCACCACGGTCAGTTTGCTACGTGCCATGCGCGAATTTTTTGCCGAAATGGACAAGAAAATGAACGAACTCGCGCACCAAAGCGAGCTCAGTAATCGCATGGCAGAATCCATTTTCCGCAAATTCGAGCAAGATTTCGGTTTGCAAAAATTCGATCCGCGTTATTTACCCGCGCGCGGTTTTCGCCGTCGTTTACAAGAAATTGTTAACGACGCCGATCAACTGCCACGCCAGATGCAAATCATCGCCAGCGTCGATTCGGTGGCAGTACGCCGTTTTTTCACCACCACGGTGGCCAACATCACCCAATATCTGCAAGCAGTGCGACGCGAATTGGTGAGCTGGAGTTCCAACGTTTTAGCGCCATTGAGCCAAATGTTGCATAGCCAAAAAGAATTGGTCGAACAACACGTTGAACAGTTGTTAGCCATTCAACACAGCGGCGCTACCGCCGCCGGACGCCACAAAGCCTTGCAAATGTTGTCGCTGGATCTGGAAGGCGAAATACAACAAGCACAGCAACTACGCGACGCCTTGCATGCACCGACACCGGAAACACCGAGCAGCAACGTCGTGGACTTTGCCCGTATGCGGCGCTGATGTCGATGCGCCATTAATGTACGCTCTCACCGCCGCCGTTACAGGCGGCTTTTTTACGCCCGACTTTTGTCACCAATGACGCCTTGGCCGACTCCAGTTGGTTTACACTAGCAACGCTTATTCCGACACACGCTTCGTTTTACACGTGCGATTGGCAGCGGCTACAACGTGGTGTGTTGGAATAATGACACCCGTAAGGAGAATGTGATGAAAGCGTTAACCTTAGTATTTTTTCTGTGCTTTTTCGCTGCGGTAAGCCAAGCCGAACAAAGCAAAACCGTCGGGGATTTTAGCGCGCATTATTCGGTGTTTAATAGCGCCAGTCTGAATGTGGACGTGGCACGACAATACGGCATCACGCGCGCGGGCAATCAAGGTGTGATAATGATCTCGGTGCGGCGACAACGGGATAACCAAAACGACGCCGCTGCGGCACAGTTAAGCGGCAGCGCGCACAATTTAATCGGACAAAAATTCGATCTTACCTTTAAAGAAATTAAGGAATCCGGCGCGATTTATTACGTCGCCACGTTTCGATTTGATGATAAAGATCATCTGAAATTTAATGTATCCGTCACACCGACAAATGGTGATCTCATTACCATCGATCATTTGCAGCAACTGTTTATCGAACCCTAAGTTGTGCGTTTACACGCATTTGATAAAGCGTATACTGCGCGCGGGCTGGGGTTAACCCTAACCACATGCCTGTTCTGTCCACTCAGCGCACACGTTTCTTGCGAGACGTGTGCGCTGACTAATTTGAATGATCGCACTCATGCATCGCATCGTATTAGCCAGTAGCAATGCGGGAAAGATTCGCGAATTTGCGGCACTGCTTGCCCCGCTTAATTTGACCATTGTTTCGCAGCGCGAATTAGGCGTCAGCGATGCCGATGAAACCGGCAAAAGTTTTATCGAAAACGCCATTCTAAAAGCCCGTCATGCCGCCGCACACACACGCTTGCCCGCGCTCGCCGATGATTCCGGTATCGAAGTCGATTATTTACACGGCGCACCCGGCATTTATTCGGCGCGTTACGCCGGTACACCGAGTAACGATCACGCCAACAATCAAAAATTATTGCAGGCACTTTCTGGCCTAGCGGATGAACAACGCGGTGCGCGTTTTTGTTGTGTATTGGCGTTTGTTTTGCACGCCGATGATCCAACACCACTGATCGCCGAAGGTTATTGGAACGGTCGTATTTTACATAGCGAACGCGGACAAAATGGATTCGGTTACGATCCGCTGTTCTTCGTTGCCGAAAAAAATGCCAGCTCGGCCGAACTCGATCCCGCGATCAAAAGTCAACTTTCTCATCGTGCTTCGGCGACGCGGCAGTTGTTGCAAAAATTACCCGAAAAATTGCGTCATTGGCGCGCTTGACGCACACGCATCATGTATCAACACTTTCAAACGCCACTGCCTTTAAGTTTGTATATTCATATTCCGTGGTGCGCGCGCAAATGCCCCTATTGTGATTTCAATTCGCACGCGGTACGCGGCGATATTCCTGAAGCGGCGTATGTCGATGCTTTGTTACGAGATTTGGAGAGCGATTTGCCACGCGTTTGGGGCCGCCGCTTGCACAGTATTTTTTTTGGCGGCGGGACACCGTCGCTATTCAGTGCCGACGCCATTGATCGCTTGTTATCGGGTGTGCGGGCATTGTTACCGTTTAGCGGTGAAATCGAGATCACGCTGGAGGCCAATCCCGGCACCATTGACGTGCATAAATTTAAAGCGTTGCGTCAAGCGGGTATTAATCGACTTTCAATCGGCGTACAAAGTTTTGCTGACGCGCAATTAAAAGCGCTCGGTCGTATTCACGGCGAAATGGAAGCGCGCCGCGCTGCCGATTGGGCGCGCGACGCCGGCTTTGATAATTTCAATCTCGATTTAATGCACGGCTTACCACAACAAACCGTGGCCTCGGCGCTGCACGATTTGCGCATTGCGATGGCGGCACAACCGACGCATCTTTCGTGGTATCAATTAACGGTCGAACCGAACACGCGTTTCGCATTCGATCCACCCGCCTTACCCGATGACGATGTGCTGGCCGATATTCAAGATCACGGTCACGCTTTATTGCAATCGCACGGTTTTTCGCGTTACGAAATTTCGGCCTACGCGCGCGATCACCGGCGCTGTTTGCACAACATCAATTACTGGCAATTTGGCGATTATCTTGGCATCGGTGCTGGCGCTCACGGCAAATTAACCGATATGGCGCAGCAACGCGCCTACCGTCTCATGAAAAAGAAACACCCGAATGATTATTTGCGCGCCGACCGTGACTTTATCGCCGAGGAACAGAGCATTAGTGCCGATGATATGCCGTTTGAATTTATGATGAATGCCTTACGACTGGTTGACGGCGTTCCCACCGATTATTATTTGGCACGCACTGGCATGAGTTTCGCCGCCCTGCAAGGCGTGCGCAACGAGGCCGTGGCACGCGGCTGGTTGCTCGCCAGCGATCACCACATCCAAGCCAGCGAGCAAGGTTTGCGTTTTCTAAACGATTTGCTGCAATTATTTTTGCCCGCTCAATTAGCCAAACGCGGCAGCCGAAAAATTATTCCTATCCGTCAGCAAGAATAAGGGCGGAGGATTGCAACTATGAATGATGAATTTGATCTCGACACCGTCGCTGCGATTTTTCGCACACCGCCGCATCGTTTAGATGCGCGTGGTTTGCGCTGTCCGGAACCGGTGATGATGTTGCGCCTTAAAATGCGTCAGTTGGCCACCGATGAAACATTATTAGTGTTAGCTGACGATCCAGCCACCACACGCGATATACCGCAGTTCTGCCGCTTTATGGAGCATCGTTTGGTCGCCAGCAGAGTCGATCAAACGCCTTATTTATATGTGCTAGCGAAAGGTCTGTAACGCTTATAACATCTCGAAGTTATGCGCGGTTTGTTGTGCGTCGGCACCCGATACGTCGCGCACGATAACCGCGCCTTTCACACGATTGCGCCCATCGTTCTTGGCACCATAAAGCGCATGGTCGGCGCGGTTCAATAACACATTGAAATCAGCATCACCTTGTAACTGGGCGACACCGATACTGACGGTAATGTGTATGGTTTCGCCGTTATGTTCGATCCTCAGTTGTGTCAACGTCTGGCGCAAACGATCCAGCGTGCTGATCGCCGTGGCAAGATTCGTGTGCGCCAAAATGACGACAAATTCTTCACCGCCCCAACGCCCAATGACATCAGTCGAACGCAGTGACTGGCGACACAATTGCGCAAACGATTTCAGTACTTTATCGCCACCATCGTGGCCGTAGTGATCGTTGATCCGTTTAAAATGATCGAGATCGAGAATGGCGGCGCAAAACTCAACGCCATAACGGTGACTGCGTTCGAATTCGATTTGGGCCAAATCGAGCAAACGACGCCGATTGTACAGTCCCGTCAACACGTCGGTGGCGGCAAGACGTGAGAGTTCTTTGCGCGTGATTTTTTGTTTGTAAATGGCGTAAGCCAAAAACGCTACTACTAAAATAGCCAACGTCAATGATAAAAAATAAACACCTGAGCGCTGTTGCTGCTGTTGCAGTTGCGCTTCTTTCAACGCATTTTCTTTTTGCAATAACTCGTTTTCTTGTTGCCGCTTGTCGGCGTCGAATTTCACTCGCAACTCGGCCGTGGTGATCGACATATTTTCGTTCATCAAGGCGTCATATTTTTGATGAAACAAGAGCTGTTGCTCATACGCTTTTTTGTAATCGCCCATCTGCGCCAATAGGTGCGCGTAGGTTTCGTGCGTACGCATCGTAATCGACTGGTCTGATTGAGATTGTGCCAACGCCAATGCTTCGTTGATGTCGAGCAACGCGGCACTGTTCTGTCCGCTTTCCATTTTCGCCAATGCGAGGCCGCGCAGACTCAAAATAAGCGAAGATTTATCGCCCGCCTGACGAAACCATTTAATGGCGTATTGATAATCCTGATAGCCATCGCGCACCAAGCCTTGTTCACGCGCAATTTCAGCTAACCCAAAACGCGCAAAAGCGACCCCCTGACGATCGTCGATTTTTTCGGAATAGAGTTTCGATTCGCGCATCAGTTGCTGCGCAACGTTGAATTGCTTTTGGTGCAGACGCGTCAACGCCAGACTGTAGGTCTCAACCGCCAGCTTAAATTGGTTGCCGGTCTCGCGATGACGGGTTATCGCCTCTTCATAAAAACGCGCGGCATCTTCGTTTTGTTTGATCGTGGCATACAAATTCCCGATGGCGGCGGCAACATCGGCGCGCTCGGTGCGATCACTTTGCACCGGTGCCAAGGTGTAAGCGCGACGCAAATCCACTAACGCTTCGCTCGTGCGCGCTAAGGTGGTGTAAACAACGCCACGCGCAATGATGGCTTCGAGCAAACGCGGCGGGTTTTCTTGTGCTTCTAACTCTAACAACAACGCATTCAATAATTTCAATGCTTGTTCGCCTTCGCCGCCGATATCGAGCGCCTGCGCCCGCGCGATCTGCAAACGAAAACGTAAGTCGGTATTGGTCGTCGCTCCCAGTAACTGCAAACCGGCGTTAGCGTGCGACAGGGCTTCACGATTCAACGCCAAGCTGTAGGCGCTGTCAGACGCGATGGCGTGCCAACGCGGCGCATCGCGGTGCTGCTCTTTTAAATTATTTAACTCGGCGACACTGAGGTCGTAGGCTTGGCGGGGCTGCGTCTGGACCAAGCGATCGACCACGCTGGGCTCGGCACCGTATACCAGCGTTACCCAAAGCAACAGAGCCAACCCTAAGCGGCAGCGCACGTCAGCACATTCCCGTTATCCGATTCGATTGTCCAAGATTAGCCGATGATGCTGATTTGCGCGCCGCGCCGGATCACACCCGCTGTGCGGGCGATGATGTTTTGGCCGAACATCACGCCTTTTTCTTGCCGCCGGTACGTCGACAAGGTGCGCAACGGCTCTTGATTGGCGTCGAGTACGCCGCTATCAGGATCGCGCGTGGTTAAGATGCAGCGCGAACACGGTTTCAACCGTTCAAAGCGCACACCGTCGATGCTAAAAAAGCGCCAACCGTCTTCTTCGAATGCCTCACCACCGCTGATCACTAAATTCGGGCGGAAGCGGCGCATATCGACCGGTGTGCTCAAGCGTCGATTCAAATCATCAAGCGAGCTTTGCCCGATCAACAACAACGGATAAGCGTCGGCAAAACTGACCGGTTCGGCGTTGCTGACATAGCGCGGATCGATCGCGCGCGTACTGCGTTCATCCATAAACACGGCGCGCACATTCATGCCCAATACGCTGCGCAACCAGTGTTGTACCGGATCGATGGCCAGCTGCGCCGACACCGTGTCATCCCAGACCACGACATCGGCACGTCGCTCGCTTACCGTAAGTACAATATCATCGTGTCCGATGGCCGATAAACGCACCTCACCGTTTGCATACACGCTGCGGATAAGTCGCATCGACGCGTGTTCGCGCTGCGTGATAAAACGCCCGTTCTCATCCACTATCATCCAGCGGCGATCGCCTTGCAAGCCACGCGCTTCGACACGCGCTTCAGTAAGTGCGTGACCACGGGTAGATTTCACCGGATAAATAAAAATATCTGACAAAATAAGCGCCATCGCAATTCGCCAATCAACATTCAGGAGCGCACATTATGAAGAAGCTGGAGGCGAATGCAAAAGCGCCGAGCGATCCGCGTGATTGGAACCCGCCTTTTTGCGGTGATATTGACATCGAGATCCGCCACGATGGATCGTGGTGGTACAAGGCCTCTGCGATAACGCGTTTCGAATTACAATGTTTATTTGCACGCATTTTGTGCTACGAAAATGGTGACTACTTTTTAGTGACACCGGTCGAAAAAATGCGCATCCACGTCGCCGATGTTCCGTTTATTGTCACCGCTTGCGATCTCAGTGATGACACCATTGTGCTGCACAATAATGTTGCGGAATCACTCACGTTGGCGTACGCCGGACAACTTATCATCGCGGGCGATGCCGATCGTCCCCGTCCTTATGTCGCATGGCGCGATGGTCTGCGCGCACGCTTAAGTCACGCTGTCTATTACGAATTATGCGAACACGCGCTACAACAACCGCCGCAAAACGGTGTTTATGGTGTTTACAGCAATAAGCTCTTTTTTCCCTTAATGGCGACGGAAACTGCCGCATGATCGCTCTCTTGCAACGCGTCACCTACGCACACGTCGAAGTCGATGGTCAACTTATCGGTCAGATTGCACACGGTCTGTTAGTCTTTTTTTGCGCGCAACCGAATGATCGCGAAGAACAAATACCTGCCGTTCTGAATCGAGTGCTCAATTACCGTGTGTTTGCCGATGCAGGAGGCAAGATGAATCGCTCGGTTCGCGATGTCGCGGGCGGAGTTTTGCTGGTGCCACAATTCACCCTCGCGGCGGATACCCGCTCGGGATTACGTCCCAGTTTTTCCACCGCCGCCTCACCGCAACGTGGACGTGAATTATTTGATTGCGCTTGGCAAACCTTGCAAACCCTGCACCCAGATTGCGCACGCGGCGCATTTGGTGCCGATATGAAAGTCAGTTTGCTAAATGATGGTCCTGCCACATTTTGGTTGCAAAGTTAACCGCGATGGTAAAAAGCACCGATTCAACCATTAATTTCCAGCGCTCATCTGCGCTAAATTTTCTTGATATAAACGGCGCAACTCACCGCTGCGATTCATCGCCTCCAGCGCGTCATTAAGGGTGTTTTGCAATACCAGCGCGTGCGGGTAACGACGCGCAATCAACATCTGAATTGGCCAATCCGGCACATCGGTAATGGCTTGATGAACGACCTCACCCGATTGCAATAAGTTTTTCCCGATTAACTCATAACTTTCGATGACATCGAGATTATAAGGAAACACTTCACAGCGACCACGCGCGACTTTTTTAAATACCGCCTCGTAAGAATCGGCACCCAAGTCGATTTGATCATCCTTAATGCCAAACATTGAAAAGTTATGACCACGAATGCCACACAACCTAAAACGCGAGAGATCTTTTTTTCCGCTTAACGGCAGGCCATTCGGGAACGACGTTTTGGCATAAAACGCATGAAAGCGCACAAACCAGAATGGCGAACTGGCTAAGAAATCTTTTTCTCGCTCGCGCGTAATACTGGCAGTCAAGATCATATCGGCCAAGGACAGATCAGCACTGCCGCGAAGGCAACGACTAAAGGGAACCGAAATCAACTCAATCGAATAATCGCTGGCGGCTAAAATACGACGCAGTAATCGAATCGAAAAACCGTGCAGCTGACGCGTCTGCCCCGGCTTATCGACGTAATAACCGAACGGCGGGTAATCGGTATCGGCCTCGCAAACACGTAGCAAGCGCGGCTCGGCCCACGTTGCCGAGCAAAAAAGTAATAAAAAAACCGGTGCGATGCGCTTAATTAGCATGATACAACTATGCAGTAAGAACGATTAAAGTGTAGTCGAAACATCGCGAACGATCATAAAAAACGCTAGGCATTCGTCGCTACGCTGATCAAAAAATACACTTTTTTGATGCGCTTTAATCATCAACATCGGGTTCGAAAAACAACCATGCAGTTTGCGGAAATTGTTGTTTGAATGCCTGCTCGACATGATTGATATCGGCAATCAATTTCGCCGCATCACGTTCTTCGCGCATCTGCGCTTTGATCGCCACCATGACGTCATTTCCCATCTGTAACGTGCGCAAATTGAATACCTGTGCAATCGCTGGTTGTGATCGCAAAAAGCTCAACATCGCTTGCCGCGTACTGGGTGCGACACCTTGGCCCACCAACAACGATTTCACCTCAATGCCGACGAACACCGCGACCACAATTAACAACACGCCGATGGCGATGCTGCCGAGCGCATCCCACATCGGGTTGCCAGTGGCCCACGCTAAAGACACCGCCATAAACGCCAAACTCAAACCGAGTAAGGCCGCTAAATCTTCACCAAATATCACCAGCAATTCGGCTTCGCGGGTATCGCGAAACCAACGCCACAGCGATTGATCGCCGCGCGTTTTATTTAACTCACGCACACAGCCCCACATCGAGATCCCTTCCATCACGATGCCAAACCCGAGCACACCTAATGCCAGCAGCGGATACGACAGCGGCTCCGGCGCAAATAATTTATGCCAGCCTTCATAAATCGAAAATAATCCACCCATGCTGAATAACAACAACGCCACAATAAACGACCAGAAATAGGTTTCTTTTCCGTACCCCAAAGGATAATCATCTGACGGCGCGCGTTTGGACCGCTTCATGCCCAGCAGCAACAATAATTGATTACCGCAATCAGCCGAAGAATGCACCGCCTCGGCTAACATCGAACCCGATCCGGTAATAAATGCGGCCACGAATTTACTCGCCGCGATCGCGCCGTTCGCCGCGAGTGCAAAAAAAATGGCTTTCGTAGAATCAGCACCATGAGACATGATTCATTCCTTCATATTGAAATTCGACATACAAGAAATCACTTCGTTTTGCCGTTTATTCTATTTCGTTTTCATCACCGACAATCACCACGCAATAGCGCAACCCGTTGTTGTAAGTCGGATGCGCTAACGTGTTCGGGTGCAACGGCAGGCGCGGCGTGCAATTCAACTTTCATCCACAACTTCCACGGCACGCCGGTCATCGCTTTGCCGTTTTTACGCGAGAAGAAACTGCCCCATAAACCACGCAGCGCCATCGGCACAACCGGCACCGGCGTGCGCGCGATGATCTCTTCAATACCGGGACGGAATTCATTGATTTGACCATCAAACGTGATTTTTCCTTCAGGAAAAATACACACCGCTTCACCGTTTTTTAGCGCGTCAGCAATCGCGTCAAAGGCTTGCGCTTTTAAGGTGGCATTTTCTTTGGACGGCGCGATTGGAATTGCCTTGACGGTGCGAAACAACGCCGACAACAACGGAATTTTGAAGATTTGATGGTCCATCACAAAACGTAACGGACGCGGTACCGCAGCGGCAATAATGATGGCGTCAACAAAGCTGACATGATTGCACACCACAACGC
>CAZYUS010000041.1:0-22561 GCA_964650615.1 uncultured Pseudomonadaceae bacterium
GACGAGAATTCGGCGCTATTGAGCAAAACCGAAGGTCAAGCCCTGTTCAACGACAAAGGCGAACAAACCGATTATTTGAAAGCGCGCGTCGAAAACGTGCTGCGCTTCGTCGAACAAGCTCAAGTCACCGGCAAGGCTCTGGAATTGCTGGTCGAAAAAGACTTGCTGGAACAACGCCAATTAAATGTGCAACTCGAAAACGGTAAGTCGTTTACGTTAAATGGCGTTTACGTGATCAACGAAAAGAAATTCAGCGAATTGAATGACGAATCGTTTGCCGAACTGCGCAAGCGCGGTTTACTGCCGGTGGTTTACGCTCACCTGTTGTCGTTGCAACAAGTGCACAAGATCGCCGTCAAAAAGCTCGCCTTGGGCGCTTAAACGCCGCCCTCGTTTGACGTTCACGTAACCAAGCCACCTTCGGGTGGCTTGGTTGTTTTTGATGCCCACCTTTTTCGCGCCGTTGTTAAAACTGGTGCGACTCCGAAAAAAGACCGCGATAGTGCTTGAGTCGATACCGACAATACGGTATGTTTATCGCGCATGACAACGCTGTCATCTATTCAGAAGCGTTGTCCGGCGCAGTAACTGTCTCCTGGTGAAGTCTTTAGCACTTAAGCCGGTGACCGACGTGGTCACCGGTATTTTTTTCTCCCCCATTGGACAAGGTTGTACATGATCGCCGCCATCACTCGACTGCGTTTTTTTTCTTTACACCGTCATTCTTGGCGTTGCATGCTGGCCTTATTTTTAATGACCTTGAACGCCAACGCGCAAACCTTGCCGCACGACGTTTCCGGCGACAGCGTAACGCAGCACACGCTGGACAGCATCGCGCAGCATCTCGATATCCGTTATCAATTCATCAGCAATCAACGGCAACCGACTTGCGATCCCGAACGAGCTGCCGGTGCGTGTTTCCACGCCATTATCCATTTGCGCAGTGATCGTTTAATTAAGAACAATGGTTGGAAAATTTTCTTCAGTCACGTCGAACCGATACAACCGTTTGCCAATGAATACTTCGAATTAAAACACCTTAATGGCGATCTGCATTACCTTGTTCCGTTGCAGACCTTAGAGGCAAATCGCGACTACGCCATTCCGATTCAGGCCGCGTTCTGGTTATTGAGCGAGTCGGATATCATGCCCAATTGGTATGTCGCCGCCGCCGCACTGCAAGCGCGCGTGATCGCGAGTACACGCACGACGATTGATCGCGATTCGGGATTGGAGCAATGGCCATTTCTGCGCGGATTGGAAGCCGATAGCGGAAAACTAAAACGTAATGAAAACGATCGCACGCTGATCACAAACGCAGAATCTGATTTTGCTGAAAATGAAAACGAAATCGCTTCCGATGACGCGATTCGTTTGATTCCACAAGCGCGCTCGCTACAACGCCTAGACAACGAAGCGATCGCGATCACCCAACAAGGCATCACCGTCACACGCAATGAATTTTCGCGCGCACCATTACAAGCAGCGTTCGATCGTTTGCATACACTCGGTGTTCATGAGCGTGAAAATGGCCTACCACTCAACATCGTCAAATCAACAGCAAGCATAAACGACGAAGCGTATTCGTTACGCATTGAACACCACGGCATTGTGATTGAGGCGGCGCATCCAACCGGCGCTTTTTATGCATTGCAATCTATCGCTGCGCTGCTTCAGCCCGCACAAGGCATTATTCCTGCCGTTATGATTGAGGATGCACCGCGTTACACCATTCGCGGCATGCATATCGACATCGCACGCAATTTTCATAGCAAGGCACAATTATTAAAAGTCGTGGATCAAATGGCGGCGTACAAACTCAATACGCTGCATTTGCATTTCGCCGATGACGAAGGCTGGCGCATCGCAATCGCATCGTTACCGGAGTTGACCGCGATCGGTGCGTATCGCTGTCATCAATCCGATACGCATGGTTTGCCGCTGGAAAAACACTGTTTAATGCCACAACTAGGCAGCGGCCCCGACCGTAACACGTCCGTGAATGGTTTTTACAGCGCGCGCGATTACATTGACATTATTCGCGCCGCACAGGCGCGTCACATTCGCGTGTTGCCCTCATTTGATCTGCCGGGTCATGCGCGCGCTGCCGTGCGCAGTATGCGAATCCGACACGACAATTTAATCGCTAAGGGTGCCAGCATTGCCGAAGCGCAAAAATATTTACTGGATGACAGCAATGATCGTACTCGTTATCAATCCATTCAATATTACAACGACAACACCATCAATGTGTGCTTGCCTTCGGCGCTTAATTTTATTGATGCGGTTGTCACTGAATTACAAACCCTGCATCGCCTCGGCGGCCAACCGTTAACGCGCTTGCACATCGGTGCCGATGAAACACCCGGCGCGTGGGTCGATTCACCGGCGTGTCATGCACAGCGCGAACATGGTTGGGATCATCACCGCATCGGCGCGCAGTTTATTCAATCGGTCGCAAAACACTTGCACGCAAAAGGCATTGCCATCGCCGCGTGGAATGACGGACTAAACGGCATCGAACCCAACGCGTTTCCGACACCGGTGCAGGTCAATGCGTGGACGCCGTTATTTTGGAATGGTCACACCTCTGCGCAACATTTTGCTAATTTGGGTTGGCCGGTAGTGTTGTCGTTTCCCGATGTCAGTTATTTTGACTTTCCATATGCCGCACATCCGGCCGAACGTGGTTATGTTTGGGGATCGCGCGCCAATTCGGATCACAAAGTCTTCAATTTTATGCCCGATAATTTAGCAGCCAATGCCGAATTTTTTCGCGACCGCGATAACCATCCTTATCAAGCCGATGATCGCCCGCATAAAAATGACGGAAGCGAAAATGAACACGCTCCACTCAAACAAGGCGTCAAATTTGCCGGTTTGCAAGGACAGTTATGGAGTGAAACCACGCGCACCGACCAACAAGTCGATTACATGTTGTTTCCGCGCTTACTCGCGCTCGCCGAACGTGCGTGGCATCAAGGCGAATGGGAGTTGCCTTATGATACAAACGGGCAACGTTATGATGCGGACAGTGGCTTTTTTACCATCGCACTTAAGCAACAACAGCAGCGCGATTGGCAACACTTTATTCATCATTTAGGTAAGCACGAATTAGCCAAATTACGACGCGCCGACATTGCCTATCGCATTGCACCGCCGGGTGCAAAAGTGCGCGACGGAAAATTATGGATGAACCATCGCTACGGCTTGACTGTGCAATACCGCGAAGCGGGTAAGACGTGGCAAAACTGGTCGGCACCCATCGCGGTCACGTTACCGGTCGAACTGCGCGCGCTGGATGACAGCGGAAAACGCAGCAGTCGCGTGAGCGCACTAAACACGGCAGCATTGCCACAAAACGGTTCGCGTTGAAAACGGGGCGCGGCAGGTGATTAAAGCGCTCTCGCCATAGCGCCGCGCTTCACAACAGCTCCGAGCAGCAAATGTGATGAGAAAACCAAATGACAACGCTGTCATTTGATTGTTAAGATGCTTCGCAACAACGACAACAGCAGAATTTACGAGGGGTCAGTATGGGTCAGCAATTTAGCCCGCTCTTTCTAGGCGTCGATGGCGGCGGCAGTAAATGCCGCGCCGTGATCGTAAGCGCCGATGGCAAGCCGGTCGGGGTCGGCCACGGTGGACCAGCAAACGCTTTTCAAAACTTGCACCAAACCATCGACTCGGTGGTCGAGGCCACCCGTGATGCGCTAAATAACGCCGGCCTACCCGAATCCGATTGCCGCCGTTTGGTCGCTTGCTTAGGTTTAGCCGGTGTCAACGTTCCGGCGGTTCACGAACAATTTTGCGGTTGGCAGCATCCGTTTGCATGGATGGAAGCGTGCAGCGATTTACGCATCGCTTGCGCAGGGGCGCACGGCGGTGGCGATGGCGCGGCGTTGGTCGCCGGAACTGGCACCTGTGGTTACGTTCACGTCGGTGACATCGACCACATGATCGGCGGTCACGGATTTCCGGCCGGCGATAAAGGCAGCGGCGCGTGGATCGGGCTGGAAGCGGTGAAATCAACATTGCTGACGCTCGATAAACTGGAAACCGCCACGGCCTTATCACCGGCGATTATGCAAGCCTTAAACGCCAACGATGCGATCACCATCGTCGAAAAATTAAATCATCATCGCTCACGTGATTACGCCAAATTAGCGCCACTCGTCTTTCAATTAGCACAACAAAATGATCCCGCCGCATTAAGCATTATTCGCGATGGTGCGCATTATTTATCGTTGGTCGCGCAACAATTATTAAGTTTCAAACCACCGCGTTTTTCTCTGCTCGGTGGTCTCGCCGATCTCTATCGTCCTTGGCTAGCCAGCGACGTCAGTGCGCATTTGTCGCCGGTACTAGAAGCGCCCGAGATCGGTGCCGCCCAACTCGCCAAACAACATTGGCAACAAACACTTTCGAGACGCCACGCATGAACACCTTGATGGAATGCGAAGCACGCGAAGCCAGCACGCGCATCGCGGAACAACTAACACACAATGAAGCGCGCATTATTGAATTGTGCGCAATCTTACACAAAATCAAACCACGATTTTTTCAGCTCGTTGGACGCGGCTCTTCCGATCACGCCGGTGTTTTTGCCAAATATTTACTCGAAATCGAAACCGGCATTCCAGTTGTGCACGCCGCACCATCCGTTGCGACCGTGTATAAACGGCGTTTGCAATTACAAGACGCCGTTGTAGTGGTGTTATCGCAATCGGGACGCAGCCCCGATATCGTCACGCAAGCGGAAATGGCTAAAGCCAGCGGTGCTTATGTGGTTGCTTTAGTGAACGATGTCGATTCGCCGCTGGCACACACCGCTAATTTTGTTTTGCCGCTATGTGTCGGCCCCGAAAAAGCCGTCGCGGCCACCAAAAGTTATCTCGCTACCTTGTCGGCATTGCTGCAATTAACCGCTCATTTCAGCGGCAATGAACCCTTGCAACAGGCATTAAAACAATTACCCGCGCAACTGCAACAGGTCGCGCAATCGCCACCGCAATTAGCGATTGCCGATCTCGTCGACGTTGATCGTTTAGTGGTGTTGGCGCGCGGTTTAAGTTTTGCCATCGCCAAAGAAATGGCGCTTAAAATGAAAGAAGTGTGCGGCATTCAAGCCGAAGCATTTAGCAGCGCCGAATTTTTGCACGGGCCGGTGGCGCTGGCGCACAGCGATTTGACCGTTATTGATGCCGAAGTGCGCGATGAAGCAATGGCTGCACATCAACAAAAAATTGTTGATGTAAAAAATCGTGGCGCACGCGTGTTGACGATGAACCAACGCCTATTCGATGCTCATCCGCGCGTTGCACCTTTACTTTTATTGCAACGCTTTTACATCGACATCGCGCCCATCGCGGTGGCTCGTGGTCACAATCCCGATCAACCGATCGGACTAAAAAAAGTGACCGAAACATTATGACGCGCACCACGCTGCTGCCCGATTTTTTATTTGACGGCGAAACTCTGCACCAAAACACGCCGGTGACGTTTGAAGGCGACCGCATCGTGGCGCTCGACAGTGTGCCGACCGTACCGGTGCAGCGCGTATCCGGCACCTTGGTACCGGGATTTATCGATCTGCAATTAAATGGTGGCGGAGGCGTGTTATTTAACACCTCGCCCACCGTATTCGGATTGCAACAAATTGGCTCGGCACACGCGCGTTTTGGCACGACGTCGTGGCTGCCAACATTAATCACCGATCGCATCGAGGTCATGCAACGTGCCGCCGACACCGTTGCGCACGCGATCGCGCAAAATATGCCGGGCATTATCGGCGTGCATTTCGAAGGCCCACATTTATCGACCAACAAACGCGGCGTGCACGCCAGTGAATTGATACGTCCGTTAAACGACGCCGAATGGCAGGTTTTAAGTCGCCAAGATTTAGGCAAAGTCGTGGTCACACTGGCACCAGAAACCGTCAGTGTCGATGATCTTCGTCGTCTGGTGTCGGTGGGTGTGACGGTGTGTTTAGGGCATTCCAATGCCGACGCCATCACCACCCAAAACGCGATCGCGGCCGGCGCTCGCGGATTCACGCATTTATTCAACGCCATGTCGCCGTTCACGTCACGCGAACCGGGCATGGTCGGCGTTGCACTGCACGATGAACAGACATGGTGCGGCATCATTGTCGATGGTGTTCACGTTCATCCGCTCAGTTTGCAAGTGGCCTTGCGAGTCAAACCGCGCGGGAAAGTTTTTCTTGTCACCGATGCCATGCCTACCGTTGGCACGCAGAATGAAACATTCGAATTTTTTGGCGCGTCCGTCAAACGCTTAGGCAATACGTTATTTGACAACAGCGGTGCGCTCGCCGGTTCGCATCTTGATATGGCCAGCGCGGTGCGCAATAGCGTTGCATTGTTGCATCTGGATCGAACCGAAGCGTGGCGCATGGCCTCGCGTTATCCGGCTGAGTTTATTGGTGTGCAAAAGCACTTTGGCCGAATCGAACTGGGCTGCAGCGCCGATTTTGTATTGTTAGACGACCATCTCAACGTGCGCGATTGTTGGCAACGCGGCATGAAAGTGTAAAACAAAAACGAACGGAGAAAATAAGCTATGCCGAATAACAGCAAAAACCGTTACACCATTCCGCTTATTTTAATGGTGTCGTTATTTTTCATCATTGGGTTTATAACCGTTCTCAATGATGTACTGATTCCGAGCCTAAAAGGGTTGTTCGAATTAAATCGTTGGCAGGCAATGTTGATTCAGTTCTGCTTTTTTATCGCCTACGGTTTGATGTCAATTCCGGCCGGTCGTTTGCTGCAACGCGTCGGCTATAAAAACGGATTAGCGATTTCATTAAGTATTATGGCCTGTGGTTTGTTTTTATTTATTCCGGCCTCGAAAGCGGTGTCGTACGCCTTCTTTTTATTGGCGTTATTTGTCGTCGCCACCGGCCTCACGGTTTTGCAAGTGACGATCAACCCCTACATCATCGCGCTCGGCCCAGAAAAAACCGGTGCCGCGCGATTGAATATGGGCGGCACATTAAACTCCACCGCCACGTTTATCGGACCCATTATTGGCGCCGCGTATATTTTGCCGCACGGCATCACCGATCCAGTACAAAAAGCCGCCGCCGTACAAGGTCCTTACGTGGTGTTGGCGCTCACAACCGTCGCGATTGCGATCCTGCTATATTTTTTACACTTACCGAAAATTGGCTCCGAAGTTGATAGCAGCGAAAAACTGGATGGTCATCTAACGCAATTCAAACATTTGATCTTCGGTGCTGGGGCGATCTTTTTTTATGTCGGTGCCGAAGTGGCCATCGGCAGTGTGTTGATTTTATATTTTGTCGAAGATCATTTAATTCGCGTAAATAGCGATGTAATTTCACCCGAGCGCGCTGCGGCGGCATTGGTAGCGTATTACTGGGCAAGCGCCATGATTGGTCGTGCCGTCGGCAGTGTGGTCGGGCAAAAAGTGCGCGCCGAAACCATGCTGAAATACGTCGCCATCGTGGCGATGATATTGGTCGGCGTGGCGATTTCGGGCGTGCTATTAAACACGTGGATGGACATGAAGGTAATGGTCTTGAACCTCGATCCTTTTTCCATCAGTTTCGAAGCCGTCAGTTTTCCGGTCAGCTTGTTTTGTTTGGTGTTGGTCGGTTTATTTAATTCGGTGATGTGGCCATGTATTTTTCCGTTGTCTATTCAAGGCTTGGGCAAATACACCAGTCGCGGCTCTGGGTTATTGGTGAGCATGGTAATGGGCGGCGCGTTAATTCCGTTGCTGCAAGGATGGCTCTCAGATATTCCGGCGATCGGCTTTCAATACAGTTTTATCATTGTATGGTTGTGTTACGCGTATATTTTATTTTTTGCGGTAAAAGGTTTTCGCGCTGACATCGACGACAATCACGCCTCGTGAACACGAACAACAATACGCCAACGCCGCGCATTGCATCGCTGGATGTGTTGCGCGGTTTCGATATGTTTTGGTTGCTGGGCGGCGATGCGCTAATCGGCGCATTGTCGCTGGCCACCGGCTTCGGTTTTTTGGCGCTGCTCGATGAACAACTGCATCACGCGCCGTGGCATGGGTTTCGTTTTTACGATTTAATTTTCCCTCTTTTTATTTTTATCAGCGGTGTTTCACTTGGCTTGCAATCGGCCAAAACCCGCGCGCTTCCCACCTCTGCTTTTTATCGCAAAGCCGTGACCCGTCTGCTGCTCTTAATAGCATTAGGCGTTATCTATAATCACGGATGGGGACGCGGCATACCAAGCGATTGGCACGCTATCCGTTTTGCTAGCGTGTTGAGCCGGATCGCCGTCGCTGGTTTTTTGGCGGCCATGGTTGTGTATCATTTCCGTTTTTCGACGCAGATTAAAATCGGCGCATTGGTGTTGATTTTATACAGTGCTTTACAGCTCGCTTTTCCGCTCGATCCTGCCCATTCCATAAACGCGATTATCGATCAGTCATTTTTGCCAGGGGTGCGTTGGCGCAACAACCCCTATGATCCCGAAGGTTTATACGGTCACATCGGCGCGGCAATGAATGCGCTTATCGGTGCGTGGATCGGCATGCAGTGGTCGCGCTGTTTCGCGTCTTTTCGAAGCACGATGTCGCTATTATTGATGGCGTTCTTATTCGCGCTTTCGGCGACGCTGTTACATCCTTTTTATCCCAGCAATAAATCACTTTGGACCGCAACGTTTGTGTTCGCTACCGTTGCCGCCAGCATCACATTGTTGGTGTTATTTCATTACCTATTCGACCGCGTTCGTCGGTTTTTTATCACCCATTTTGTGGCCACTTTCCTGCGTGTGATCGGCGTCAACGCACTGCTCGCCTATCTCGGCACGTCGATAGTGAGCTGGTCATTTACCACGCAAACCGTTTTTGCTCACTGGATAGCACTGGCGCGTCCCGCGTGGCAACCGGTTCTATCAATCGCGTTGATGATTGCCGTGCAATGGTGCGTGCTGTATTGGCTGGATAAACACCGCGCGCATTTAAAAGTTTAACGACGATCAACATCGGCATTTTTTGCGAAGCGTAAATTCTTGGCATCAACTTTCGATGTTAAGGATAAAAAATATGATGCCCGTCGCCCTGCAATGCCCTTCCGATGTGATGGATTTTATTCACGACGAGCAATGGATCTGGACGCAATCCATGGCGGCCACGCCGCGCGTGCTGTTAGATGGATTAGCCGCTCGCGTTCACGAACGGCAACATCTGCATTTAATGCAGTTGCACACCGAACGCTTAGGCGCGTTAGCGCGCGAGGATCTGAATCCGCATTTACGTCATCATTGCTATTTTTTGGGTGCTGAAACAAGGCGCTTGGTGCAACGCGGTATTGCCGATTATGTGCCGATGTTTTTGTCCGAACTGCCCTTGCATTTTCGTCGCGGCTTGCAACCGATTGATGTGGCACTGATCCAAGTTTCGCCACCGGATCGCCACGGTGTTTGTACACTTGGCATATCCGTCGAAGCGACCAAAGCCGCGTGCGAGCGCGCCACCAAAATTATCGCACACGTTAATCCCTTGATGCCGCGCACGCATGGCGACAGCTTCATCCGTTTCGATCAATTTGATGCCTACTTTGAAACCGAAGATGAATTGCCGGTGCACGCTAGCGCGCCGTTCGATCCGGTTAATGATGCGATTGGTCGCCATGTTGCCTCGTTAATTGACGACGGCGCTTGTTTGCAAATGGGTATCGGCGCGATCCCAGACGCCGTGTTGCGCTGCTTGGATCACCATCGCGATCTCGGCATTCATACCGAAATGTTTTCCGATGGCGTATTGCCATTATTGCAATCGGGCGTGATCAACAACCGTCGTAAACAAGTGCATACCGGAAAAATGGTTGCGACGTTTTTGATGGGAACTCGCGCACTGTATGATTTTGTCGATGACAATCCAGAGGTGGTATTGCTCGAAGCCGATTACGTCAACGACACGCGCACCGTACGACGCAATAAAAATGTGTGCGCAATCAACAGCGCCCTGCAAGTGGATTTAAGCGGACAGATCTGCGCCGATTCGATTGGTACTAAAATTTATTCTGGCGTGGGCGGGCAAATGGATTTTATGCGCGGTGCGGCGCTTTCAGAGGGTGGCAAGGCGATCATCGCCTTACCCAGCACCGCCGCCGGCGGCACGTTGTCACGTATCGCACCGGTATTGGATGCCGGTGCGGGCGTGGTAACCACGCGCGCACACGCGCAATTTATCGTCACCGAATACGGTGTTGCCGATTTACGTGGAAAAAGTTTACGTGAACGCGCGCAAGCCTTGATCGCAATTGCTCACCCCGATTTTCGCGACACACTACAACGCGAGGCCGCTAGTCGTTGGTGCTTAAATTGCGGTTAAACAGCCAATCCATTTAGGGGGTTATTAAAGCCCCCTAAACAGTCGACGCGTTTAATGCTTAATTAAAACGTCAGTGCGTCAAGATTCAAATAATGATCGCGGAATTGTCGATGACGGTACTCGCCGGTTGTGGCATCAAACTCGTAATCGTTTTTCCACTCGTGATAATGGGCCAACACCGATTTAATGGCTTCGGCCACATAGATCACTTCGGCATCGGTCATGATCGGGTGTAACGACACCCGCACCCACCCCGGCTTATTGGTGAGATCACCGGCATCAATTTCGCCGGTGATTTTTTCCGACGTGGCCTGATCCACGTTCAGCAAAATATGACCGTAAGTACCGGCGCACGAACAGCCACCCCGAACTTGCACACCGAAACGATCGTTTAATAATTTCACGATCAGGTTGTAATGTTTTTCGAGCGAATAAAACGAAAAAATACACAATCGTTCTTGTTGTTGCGGTTCGAGTAATTGAATGCTTTTGTCTTTGCCGATCTCGCGCCAAAAAAGGGCTTTCATTTCTGCTTCGCGCGCCTTGATGCGTTCAACACCCATCGCTTCTTTTAATTTAATCGCCAGCGCCGCTTTAATGGTTTGTAAAAACGCTGGCGTGCCGCCGTCTTCACGCGCTTCGATATCTTGAATAAAACGATGCCCACCCCAAGGGTTGGTCCACGCTACCGTGCCACCACCGGGATGATCCGGCACTTTCAAGTGATAGAGTGAAGAATCAAACACCACCACACCACTGGCACCCGGACCACCTAAAAATTTATGCGGCGAAAATAACACGGCGTCCAATTTTTGCTTGGGATTGGAAGGATGCATATTTATTTCGACATACGGCGCTGACGCCGCAAAATCGACAAAACAATAGCCGCCAAATTCGTGCATGATCTCGGCCATTTGCGGATACGGCGTAAAAATACCGGTGACATTTGAACATGCCGAAAATGCACCGATTTTTAACGTGCGGTGTTGATGTCGACGCACTATCTCGCGTAGGTGATCTAAATCTGGTAATCCATTATCCAAACGCCGAATGATTTCGATTACCACATCGCATTCTTCCCACGACGTTTGATTGGAGTGATGCTCCATGTGCGTAATAATCACTAACGGTTTTTGTTCATCGGGAATGCGACACAGATCGGCATAACGCTCTGGCACGCGCAAGCCCAGCAATCGTTGTAATTTATTCACCACGCCGGTCATACCCGAACCTTGCGCAATCAAGACATCGTGTTCACCCGCGTTAACATGACGTTTAATGATCGCTTGCGCTTGGTGATACGCGTGCGTCATGGTGTTGCCGGTTAACGTTGTTTCGGTGTGCGTATTCGCCACATATACGCCAAGGGTCCGCGAAATATAGTCTTCAATCGGTTGATACAAGCGTCCACTCGCCGTCCAATCGGCATAAATAATTTTACGTTGCTCGCCCAACAATTCATGGCATAAATCAATACCGATAACGTGCTGGCGAAAAGATTGAAAAGTTTTTTCTAAACTCATGATCAGACTCGGCAAAGAAACGTCAACCGCCACAGCCCTAAAACGGCACCGGATGGTCGTTCGCAAAGCGGGCGCAAAGTGTAAGCATCGGCCTTAATATTAGCAATGTCTAATATTAAAATTCCGTCGTTTCGTTCCCCTTTCGACTATCATCAGTAAATAAAAACGCGGACGCTTACGATATGGAAAACGAGTTACAACGCTATCTCACCGGCTACTGGGGTTCGCGCGAAATCGCGATCAATTTCGTGATTTTTTTGCATCTTGTCGGTGCCATGTTGCTCGGTTTATTAGTGGGTTACGAACGCTCGTATCGTGGTCGAGCTGCTGGTATGCGCACCTATGCGATCGTGTGCATGGCATCAACAGCTTTAATGGTTTTTTCCGGTTATCCCGAATTTTGGTATGGCGGACAAACGCACGCCATCGGCCTTATCGATCCCACCCGCACCGTGCAAGGCATTGTCACCGGCATCGGCTTTTTGGGTGCCGGCGTCATCATGCGCGACGGTATGACCATTAGCGGACTTACCACCGCCGCCTCGATCTGGGCGGTATCGGCCATCGGCGTGTTATTGGGTATCGGTTTTTACGGTGCCGCGATCGCACTGGCGGTATTAGTGACATCACTCATGATGTGGGGGTCCAAACTCGAACAATTTTTACCACAACGCAGCGCGCTCGCCGTCACCTTAAAAATGCACCCCGCCGCTGCCGACGAATTACCAGTCACGCTAAATGCGCGCGCACTGCAATTAGGCTATGAAGTCGCACGCGGGTCGTTCTCGGTGAAATACGATCACGATATCGTCGAATGGCATTTTGTCGCCGTGGCACTGAGCAAAAATCGCCGCAATCGCATACCTGATCTGGCGCGCGAACTCACGCAGTTATCCGGCGTTATCGCCGTACAGATCTCGCACGCGCGAAATTAACGACCATCCATTTGAAATCGCTGCATTATCGTTCGCGTGTTTTTTTTTGAATTCGATCACAACAACGATCGTAACCGCCACTTGAGCGCGTTATGTGTGTGCATTTCGCCGGGCAATGCACGCATTGCCCGACTTTCTTATTTAGCGTGAATACGCCCGCGCTGGGGCTTGCGGTTCAGATTTATAGCGATCGCGTAGACGCGATGAACGTGAAGTCAGATCTTGAACGATCCCGTTGATAATTACGTGCGTCGGGAAAGTGGTCACATCAAGTGGATCGCCATCCCACAACACCACATCGGCATCCATGCCTTTTGCTATTTTTCCGAAGGTATGGGCGGTGCCGGCTAATTGCGAGGGAACGCGGGTTAAACTGGCGATAGCGGCGTCGTAAGGCATACCGTGAGCAACCGCGTTACCGGCGTTTTGGCGCACCCAATAGGCGTTGTGACCGGAAGTCGAGTCACGAAACGCCACGCTTACACCGGCGTTAACCAATCGCGCGGCGTTTTCAAACGTGGCGGCTAATTGATCAAAACTGTTGGGTGTATTGTTAAGCACGTCAATCACCACCGGCACATTTGCAGCGGCTAATTCCTTGGCGATTAAATGCGCTTCGGTCGCCCCCACTATCACCAATTTAATCCCGTATTCTTTTTGCAATTTAAGCAGCACACGCATATCAAGTGCGCGATGGCTGGCAACAAATAAGCATTGTTTGCCCGATAACACGTGATTGAGCGCCTCTAAATCACGAAACGAAGCCGCGTATTCGCGTCGTTCGCCACGCTGAAATGATGCTTTGTTGGCCGCGTAATCTTTCGCATCATCAAAAAGAGTGCGAAATTTCTGCAACATCGCGGCGCGCGATCCACCGTTGTTTTTCTTATTGGTAAATTCAAACTCAGCGACTTGTGCAACACCGTCTTTGAGCACTTCGCCACGCAGATTAATCAGTACGGCCTGCCCGCCAAAAACGGAAGTTGAAATACCCGGGACCACAATCGCGCGCGTCAATCCCATGCTTAAATTAAACGGCAGCGTGGTTGCATCTGGATTAATGATGTCACTGATCCGAAAGCTAGCGGTAATGGCCGGATCGTCGCTGGTGCTATCCACGGTGTCATCAATCGCGTCAATTTCAACGCTGCCGATCTGAGTGGCGGCATTCATAAAACCCGGTGTTAAAGGCCGACCATTACCTTCGATAATGACGCTGTCTTTTTCAGCTTGCGCCTCGCTACCTACGGCGGCAATTTTGCCGTTTTTAATCAGCACATTGGCATTGTTCAAGACACCGCGTTCACTGACGGTGTGCACCTGCGCATTGCGAATATATAAGCTGTCGGCAAAGACACTGCTCGCGAACAATGCGACGCTAGTCCAGAGGATTAAACGTTTCATAGACATTCTCCTTTTGCGTTGATGATGCCTAATTCAAAATCACTGACGGCTTGTTTGCTTTTATCATGGCGATCAAACAATAACGCACCATCGACAAACACTTTTTCGGCGTGAGCGTAAACGCTGAAAGGATCGCGATCCCACATCACCACATCGGCCATTTTATTGGCTTCCAATGAGCCAGTATTTTTATCCACACCAATGGCTTTAGCGGCATTTAACGTGATCCATCTGATCGCGTGTTCAGGTTTGATGCCAAAACCCAAACGATTGCCAGCCGCCATCGCTTTGGCGGCTTCTTGATTCAAATGTTGAATGCCGACCGCACTGTCCGAGTGCACTACTGCGCAACCATTTTTTACGCGATCCACCAGCGCGACGTTTTCCAGCACCATATCGTAGGCCTCGTGTTTAAAGCCCCACCAATCGGCCCACATCGCCGCGCACGTATTATTTTGCGCCAAAATATCGGCGATTTTGTACGCTTCAATCGCGTGATGAAACATGGTGACTTTGTAATTAAATTCTTTGGCGATATCGAGCATCACCGCCATTTCATCGGCACGATAACAGTGGTTTTGCACCAGAATTTCACCGTTCAAAACACCGGCTAAGGTTTCCAGTCGCAGTTCGCGTGCGGGTTTCTTTTCGTTCGCTGCCGCGATGGCGGCTTCGTCGCCTTTTGCCGCCGCGATTTCATCATTATATTTTTTCCAATCATCGCGATATTTCTCGGCTTCGATCCACGCTTTACGATAACCGGCGACGTTGCCCATGCGCGTTTGCGGTCCACCTTTTTCGCCATAAACACGTTTGGGGTTTTCGCCACACGCCATTTTCAAACCATAAGGCGCATCGGGAAATTTCATTTCTTGCATCGTGCGCGCCGGAACATTTTTTACCGTCACACTGCGACCACCAAACAAATTAGCCGAGCCCGGCAAAATTTGCATGGCCGTCACGCCCCCTGCACGTGCCAGATTAAAATTCGGATCTTGCGGCCATACGGAATGCTCGGCCCACACATACGCCGTGTCGGCGGCAACCGCTTCGTTACCATCACTGCTGGTTTCGATTGACGGGTCGGCATAAACGCCCAAATGCGAATGCACGTCGATAATACCCGGGGTTAACCATTTGCCTTGCGCGTCGATAACCGAGGCATCAGAGGGAGCTTCGACGCTCGCGCCAATAGCGACAATTTTTCCATTCGCCATCAACAACTGTCCTTGCTCAATCCGCTCGCCATTACCGACTAAAATGGTGGCGTTTTTGAACAACACCGGCTGACTTTCAACCGCTTTATAGGTGGATGCAAATGCTTTATTTAACGACGACGCCGTGGCGTTCTTTTCATCGTTTTGACCATCAGAACACGCAGTCAGCAGGAACGATGCCGAAATCGTGAATGCGGTCAGCCTTACTACAAAATTGAGTGCGTGCATGGCGCCTCCTCGTTATTGCAAGCTTTTAAGCTGCGACAGGGAAGCCGGTAGTGCAACACAAGGCGAGGTCGTTACTCAAGTGACGATTGAAAAGCCTACAAATTCTTTTACAAATAAAAAGGCGGCCCGAAAACCGCCCTATCATAATAAAAAACGATCAGGATTTTAATTTATCCAATTCAGCCGATAATTCCGGCACGATCTTGAATAAATCGCCAACCAAACCGTAATCGGCCACCGAGAAGATCGGTGCTTCTTCATCTTTATTAATGGCAACGATGACTTTGGAATCTTTCATACCGGCCAAATGTTGAATCGCCCCCGAAATACCGACGGCAATATACAAATTCGGTGCGACGATTTTTCCGGTTTGACCAACTTGATAATCATTCGGCACAAAGCCGGCATCTACCGCTGCACGCGACGCGCCCACCGCCGCACCTAATTTATCGGCAATCTCTTCCAGCATTTTAAAATTATCGCCGCTTTGCATGCCGCGCCCGCCGGACACAATAATTTTTGCCGCCGTTAATTCAGGACGTGCCGACACGGTGAGTTCTTGCGCAACAAAACGCGATAAATCGTTGTTCGTGGCGACGCCTATTGATTCAACAACGGCCGAACCACCACTGGTGGCCACGGCATCGAATCCGGTTGCGCGCACCGTCAACACTTTAATGCTATCGATCGATTGCACGGTCGCGATGGCGTTACCGGCATAAATCGGACGCTTAAACGTATCGGACGATACCACGGCGGTAATTTCGGAAATCATTTGCACGTCAAGCAATGCGGCGACGCGCGGCAAAATGTTTTTACCGAACGTGGTTGCCGGCGCGACGATGTGCGAATAATTTTTCGCAATGGTTAATACGACAGGCGTGACATTTTCGGCGGTTAAATGCTCCAGCGCTGGGTCTTCTGCCACCAACACTTTGCTCACACCCTGCGCTGCCGCGACCGTCTGCGCTAACGCTTTCACATCATGCCCCACGATCAAGGCGTGTACATCGGCATGGCATTGTGCGGCAGCCGCCATCGCATTCCACGTTGCGGAAGCGATTTTACCTTTGGCGTGTTCAACTAAAATTAACGTGGCCATTTAGATCACCTTCGCTTCGTTACGTAATTTTTCAACCAAGGCTTGCACGGAATCCACTTTGATGCCGGCTTTGCGTGCGCCCGGTGCTTCCACACTTAAGGTTTTGACACGTGCGGTCACGTCAACACCCAACTCGGCCGCGCTCATTTTGGCTAACGGTTTTTGTTTGGCTTTCATGATGTTCGGCAAGCTAGCAAAACGCGGTTCATTCAATCGCAGATCAGTGGTGGCCACCAGCGGCAGATTCACATTCAAGGTTTCGAGACCGCCATCAATTTCACGCACCGCTACCGCTTTGCCGTCAGCCAATTCGATTTTGGATAAAAACGTCGCCTGCGCCCAACCCAATAATGCAGCGAGCATTTGGCCGGTTTGATTGTTATCACCGTCTACCGATTGTTTGCCCAGCAACACCACCTGCGGCTGTTCTTTTTCGACCACCGCTTTGAGTAATTTGGCCACCGCTAACGGCTGAACCTCATGGTTTTCTTCGATGTGAATGGCGCGGTCGGCACCCAATGCCAACGCAGTGCGTAATGATTCTTGCGTCGTCGCCGGGCCAACTGACACTACAACGATTTCTTTGGCAACACCTTTTTCTTTCAAGCGAACCGCTTCCTCTACGGCAATTTCGCAAAAAGGGTTAAGGGCCATCTTGACGTTGGCGGTTTCGATGCCGCTGCCGTCCGCTTTTACGCGCACTTTCACGTTTGCATCGATGACGCGTTTGACCGCGACCAGTATTTTCATCTGCCTGACTCCAGCCGGTATAATCCGCCGCTTTATCGCGGAAGTAGTGGGGCCGCGATCTTGCTAGGGTGGCCCCTTGGTCGTCAATGATCGCAAACAAAAGGTAAGCGCAAAATGAGCCGTGAAAGTATGGATTTTGATGTCGTGGTCGTCGGTGGCGGCCCTGCCGGTTTAGCAACCGCGATTCGTCTGCGTCAACTCGCGCAGGAAAGTGGTCACGACGTCAGCGTTTGCTTGGTCGAAAAAGGATCCGAGATCGGTGCGCATATATTGTCGGGGGCGGTATTTGAAACGCGCGCATTGGACGAACTGTTTCCCGATTGGAAAGCCATGGGCGCGCCATTGAATACTCCCGTTAGCGACGAGAAATTCTATTTCTTAAACGAAAAATCGCATTTGAGTTGGCCGTCGAATTTACTGATCCCGCAACAAAAAAATCACGGCAACTACATCATCAGTTTGGGCAATTTGTGTCGCTGGTTGGGACAACAAGCCGAGACCTTAGGCGTCAATTTATTTCCCGGCTTTGCCGCCAGTGAAATTCTTTTCCATGATGACGGTTCGGTAGCCGGTATCGCCACCGGCGATATGGGGGTGGCGAAAAATGGCGAACAAAAAGGTAGCTTTCAAGCCGGTTATGAACTGCGCGCGAAATACACGGTATTTGCCGAAGGTTGTCGCGGCCATTTGGGTAAACAATTGATCGAACGATTCCACTTGCGTGATGGTAAAGATCCGCAGCATTACGGCATCGGTATTAAAGAATTATGGGAAGTTCCCGCTGACGTTCACCGCCAAGGTTTAGTGTTGCACAGCGCCGGATGGCCCTTAGACAGCCACACTTACGGCGGCTCCTTTATGTATCACTTGGAAAATAATCAAGTCGCGATTGGTTTTGTGATCGGATTGAATTATTCCAATCCGTATTTAAGTCCGTTTGAAGAATTTCAGCGCTTTAAAACGCATCCGTCGATTGCTGCATTTTTGCAAGGTGGTCGTCGTATCTCTTATGGTGCTCGCGCGCTCAACGAAGGCGGTTTGCAGTCAATGCCTAAGCTGGCGTTTCCCGGCGGTGTACTCGCCGGTTGTGAAGCTGGCTTTTTGAATTTACCCAAAATAAAAGGCAGTCACACGGCAATGAAATCCGGCATGTTGGCCGCCGAAGCGTTGTTCGCCGAATTAAAAAATGGCAGCGACGGTCATCACACGGTCACGTCGTATGAAACGGCCTTCGAACAATCATGGGTTTACGATGAATTGTATCGCGCACGCAACACGTATCCGTCGTTTCATAAATTCGGTTTATGGGGCGGCGTGATGTTTACCGGAATTGACCAATTATTATTCCGTGGCAGAATGCCGTTTACACTGCACGTTAAAAAACCGGATCACGATTGCTTAACGCTGGCTTCCGATGCGCACAAAATCAATTATCCAAAACCGGATGGCGTGCTGAGTTTTGATCGTTTGTCGTCGGTGTATATTTCCAACACTAATCACGAAGAAGATCAGCCGGTGCATTTGAAATTGACCGATCAACAGATCCCCATCGATCACAATTTGGCTCTCTACGATGAGCCGGCGCAGCGTTACTGCCCCGCCGGTGTGTACGAAATTGTGCGTGCCGAAAACGAACGCCCGCGCTTACAGATCAACGCACAAAATTGCGTGCATTGCAAAACCTGCGATATTAAAGATCCGGCACAGAATATTAATTGGGTGACACCAGAAGGCGGCGGTGGCCCGAATTATCCGAATATGTAATCGCCCAATAAAAAAGGGAGCTTTTCGCTCCCTTTTTTATTGGCTGGTTTTCTTAACTCGCCAATTATTTCTTTCGCCGCCAGAACCACATACCGGCGAATGGCAACATCCAGATTGGCATCGAACCGCCGCTGTCTTTTTCTTCAGCGGTATCACAACTCGGCGCACTTAAGGCACCCGAAGGTGGCTTTAATAGAAACGCATGAACTTCACCGACATCGACCAAATTACCGCTGCCGTCGGCTTTCTTTTTGCGCACACCTTGGCCGACGATATAACCATTATTGTTGATGTCGCGCGCTTCCGATAACTCCCATTGTTCTTGATCGGCGCAAGATAACAGCAAGTTTAAATCCAACAATTTATTTTCATTGGCGGTCGCGCTCGCTGATGTAGTGTATTTGTAATACGTGGCATGAGTGCGTTGACGAAGACCTGTTGCGTACAACGATGTGCCGACAATTTCATTGTTATTATTGATCGCGATCGCTTCACCAAAAACCATATCTTTACGAATTTGCCCTAGGCCTTGCATAGGTGTGGTTTGTGACGGATCGTGAACGAAAGGTTGCACTTCATCATCACCGCTTTTTTGCGACAAGCCAACCGATAATCCGCTGTCGTTAATATCGTTTGCTTGACTGGAGCTACCACCTAATGTGCCTAAATCAATCGCGGCATTTGAGGTCGCTAAATCCCAACGCGCAGCGTGCAAATGCACCGTATCATCTTCAGGTGAACTGTAACCGACCACTTGCTTGGCGACGTTAATATCACGCGCGACGGCCGTACCTTTGGTGACGCCAACGGTGGCATCGTCATCATTAACGTAAGTCAGCATATCGAGAAAAGTAAACGTCGAACCGTTTAACACCACACCACGCAAGCGATAATCCACCACCGTGTCGGTGGCATTGGTGTCGATATCCACATTGCTGTAGCCAACGATTAAACCGCTGGCTTCTTTAGCGAGGGGACGAAATTGTGTCGCGCCGGTTGGCAACGGCATTTTGGCGATCTGTACGCCGTCATAAACAAAACCGCGACCACTGCCACTGGATACTTCGGTCGAGTGACCATAAACCAGACCACTTTCATCGGCAAAAAAAGCCACGCTTTCGTTGCCGCCTAAATGGCCAACATCGGTCATCGTGACGACGTTAGCGTTATCGACGGTGGCAAAATAAGCATGATTAGCAAACGGCGTGACGTTGTTGCTGTCAACCGCGCCGCTGCTGCTGCCGACAACCACATTGTTGTCATTAATGCCGAAAGCAAAACTTTGTTTGCCACCCAGCGTACCTAAATCAATGATCGTGAACGTGTCAGCACAAGCGACACCCGAAATCGCGGCCAACAAGGCCTGCGCGAGGAAAGATTTTTTCAACACCGATTCTCTTTATTCGGCATCCGGTTGTTTATGGGGTGCCGCGTCGATAAACGCAGGCAGTTGATTGCAGTTGTCGGCAATCGCCAGTAAACGCGGATACGGGGTTAAATCACAGTTAAAACGTTGCGCATTGAAGATCTGCGGCACAAGGCAGACATCAGCCAACGAAACTTGTTCCCCAAAGCAGTAAGGACCTTGAGTCTGGCGGCTGACAACATCGTTTTCCAACGCCTGCAGCCCCAGCTCGATCCAGTGCCGGTACCAAGCAAGCTTGGCATCCTCGCTTAAACCAGCCGGACCGGTCAAATATTGCAGCACTCGCAAGTTATTCAACGGGTGGATCTCGCAGGCGATGTGCAGGGCAAATGCCCGTATGGCCGCACGTTGCGCTGGTTTTCCCGGTAACAGGGAGGGAAACGGATGGGTTTCTTCTAAGTACTCGATGATGGCTAAAGATTGCGCAACGGCCGCTTCACCATCCTCCAGAAACGGCACCAGACCTTGCGGGTTGCGCGAGGTATACGCGGCCGTTTTATGCTCACCACCGCCACGCACCAGATGCACGGGAACGTGTTCATAGCACAGCCCTTTGATATTAAGCGCCAGACGCACGCGGTAAGCCGCACTGGAACGAAAATAACCATAAAGAGTGATCACCGTTGTCGCCCTTAAGTCGTCGGTGTATAGCGTTCAACCGTTTGTTCGATAGCGCCAAAAATACTGCGTTGATGTTCATCATTCATTTCGATGCGCACGCGCTCGCCAAATGTTAAAAACGGCGTCGTCGCCGCGCCGTGTGTCAACGCCTCAACGGTGCGTACTTCGGCAATGCAGCTATAACCCAAACCACCTTGTAAAACCGGTTTTCCGGCACCGCCGCTGGCATCACGATTGGACACGGTTCCCGAACCGATGATCGTACCGGCACACAAGGCGCGAGTTTTGGCCGCGTGCGCGATTAATTGCGCGAAATTAAACGTCATATCGACACCGGCATTGGGTTTACCCATCAATTCGCCGCTGCGTGTCGTAAGTAGCGGCAAATGCACTTTACAATCCTGCCATTTATCGCCTAATTCATCGGGCGTCACCGCGACCGGCGAAAAAGCGCTGGAAGGCTTGCTTTGATAAAAACCGAATCCTTTGGCGAGTTCTGCCGGAATAAGCCCACGCAAACTCACGTCGTTGACCAGCATGATCAAACGGATTTTTTGCGCGCACCGTTCAACGCTCGCGGCCATCGGCACGTCGTCCGTGATCACGGCAACTTCTGATTCCATATCAATGCCGTATTCTTCAGTCACCATTTTGATCGGATCACGCGGCGCTAAAAACGTATCGCTGCCGCCTTGATACATGAGTGGATCCGTCCAGAACGACGGCGGCATATCCGCACCGCGCGCTTTGCGCACTAATTCGACGTGATTCACATAAGCCGAACCATCCGCCCAATGAAACGCGCGTGGCAACGGAGAATGGGCTTGGGTTTGATCAAAGGCCTGCGCGCCAGACGGGTTGCCGTTGTTTAATTCGTCGTACACCTGCACCGCTTTGCCTGATAAGGCCGCCCAATTATCCAGCAGATATTGCAGCGTCGGCGCGATCTGGGGTATCGCAACACAGCGCAACAAATCACGACTGACGACCACTAACTGTCCATCACGATGATTACTTTTTAACGTTGCCAATTTCATAACGATTCACACCTTAACGTTTTAGCGCCCAACGAGGCGACGACGCGATTAACCTTCCGTCTGCAACACACCACGACGGATCTGATCTTCTTCAATGGATTCGAACAAAGCGCGAAAATTACCTTCACCGAATCCTTCGTTGCCCTTGCGCTGAATGATCTCGAAAAAGATCGGCCCAATCAC
>CAZYUS010000042.1:0-22415 GCA_964650615.1 uncultured Pseudomonadaceae bacterium
TTTCGTGTACCCCCAGCGATCCGTTTTATACCTATTGCGGTGAAGAAGGACGTGGGCGAAACGAACTGACTTATGATTCCATTTACCAAGGTAATAAAGATCTGAAAGCGGAAGAATCCGAATCGATCAACGTTGGTTTAAGTTGGAATGCCAGCGATGATGTGCAACTGACCATGGACTACTGGAAATACGATTTCGAAAACGTGGTCGTTGTCGGTTCCGATTACACACTCGATCGCTGCTTAAGCGGTGATCTGCCCAGCGTTGAAGACGCCGGTGATTTAAACGGCGGCTTAGGTTGCGTGGTGGCGGGCGACCCGACGGATCAAAACGATCGTCAATTAGTTGAACTCTATACCGGTGTGTTGAATGTCGCCGGTGAGCGCACCGACGGCGTGGATTTCAATGTTAAATGGACCATCGCTGACACCGCTTTCGGACGCTTCAAACTGGATGTGCTCGCCACACGCACGCTCAGCTATGAACGTCAAAATACCGCTGGTTTACCGTATCAGGATTACCTCGGCTCGCTAGAAACCGCTTCAGAAATCGGCCGCCCTGAAACCGTACTCGATGCGGTACTGAAATGGAGTCACGGCGATTGGTTTGCGTCATTAGGGGGCAATTACACGGCAAAAATGCGTGACGGCGATTTCGCCAAATTACCCGGTGAAGACGACATACGCGGCACCGCTGACGATACGCCGTGGCAACGCACCATTGATTCGTGGTTAGTGTGGGACTTAGGTGTGGGCTACGACGTCAATAAAAACGCAACGGTAAAATTATCGGCGCGCAACGTCACCGACGAAGCGCCGCCCTTTGCCGCATCACCAACCAAAGGTTATGCCTCGTCTGTGCATGATTTCTTTGGACGCATGATCAGCGTTCGTTACACACAATCGTTCTAAACCCTCGCGACGGTCGCTCGGTGTAACAACCGAGCGACCATTTTCCTTTGCGTATTTCATCAGGTCTTTCCATGTCAGAAATGAATGTGACAACGGCGTCGAACCATACCTGGCGTATGCCCGACACCTTATTGATCGTGTTTGGTGTATTGCTGGCGGCAGCATGTCTTACGCTATTTATTCCGCGCGGTATGTTTGACACGCATTACGACGAGGTCGCGAAACGTGAATTATTGATTCCGGGATCGTTTCATTACGCCAACGATGGTCAAGCGCAAGCCGTGGCCTTATTCGCCGAGGGTGAAAAAACCGGATTACTCACGGCCTTTTTCGACGGCATGACATCAGGTTCGCGCCATGGATCGGCCATTGGTGTGGTGATTTTTATTCTCATGGTGGGCGGTAGTTTTGGCGTTATTATTCGCACCGGTGCCATCGACGAAGCGATGAAATCTTTAATCGTGCGACTTAAAGATCGCGCGTATTTATTATTGCCTTTAATGACGCTAATTTTTTCGTTTGGTGGTGCCGTGTTTGGCATGAGCGAAGAAGCGATGGCGTTCGCGATGATTTTAGTACCGCTCGTGCGTTTACTGGGCTATGACGCGATCACGGGCGTGTTATTAACTTATGGTGCCACCCAAATTGGTTTTGCAACATCGTGGATGAATCCCTTTTCCGTGGTGGTCGCAAACGGAATTGCCGGCTTGCCGCCGTTATCCGGCCAATCGTTTCGCATCGCCATGTGGGCGATATTCACCACCATTTATATTGTCTGGTTAATGTGGCGCGCACAAAAACACCGCGACGTAAATCACTCGGACAATAACACGTTAAATTTGACGCACGGATTTTCGCGCGGCCATATTCTGGTGGTCATCACTTTGCTCGCCGGTATCATGTGGATGGTGTGGGGTGTCACCTTCAAACACTATTATTTGCGCGAAATCGCGACGCAATTTTTTGTCATTGGTGTTATCAGCTTGATCATAGGCAGTTATTACAAATTGAACGGCGCCGATGTCAATGAATTGGTCAACGCATTTAAAGCGGGGGCGGCACAATTATTACCGGCAGCGTTAGTAGTGGGTATTGCGCAAGGAATTATTCTGTTGCTGGGTGGTGCACAGGCCAACGAACCGTCAGTTATCAACACGATGTTGCAAGAGGCCGCCGATTTCATCGGTGGCAATAATGCGACGATTGCCGCGCAAGGTATGTTGGTGTTTCAAAGTGGTTTCAATTTCTTTGTCACTTCAGGTTCGGGGCAGGCCGCACTGACCATGCCAATCATGGCACCGTTAAGTGATTTAGTTGGTGTGTCGCGACAAGTGGCGGTATTGGCCTTTCAGTTAGGTGATGGTTTAGCGCATTTGTTTTATCCCACTTCGCCGGCCTTGATGGGGACGCTGGCCATTGCCGGCGTCGAATTCACGCGCTGGTTAAAAGCGATGTGGGGCTTATGGTTGTTATTAACCATAATGAGTTTAACCACCATTGCGATTGCCGTCGCGGTCCAGTTTTAAGATAAAAAAATCATGCTAACGCTTATTAAAAATGCGCAGGTTTATGCGCCGGAACGACTCGGTGTAAACGATGTGCTGATGGCCGGAACAAAAATCGCGGCGGTAGGACAGCACATTGATATTCACGGTTCGGTGGTCGACGTGATTGACGCGAGCGATAAAATCGTCGTGCCGGGATTTGTCGATTCTTTGGTACACATTATCGGTGGTGGCGGTGAAGGCGGGTTTCGTACGCGCACACCGGAACTAAACGTACAGGACGCGATTCGCGCCGGTGTCACCACCCTCATTGGCGTGCTTGGCACCGATGCGGTGACGCGCACGCTCACGAATTTGCTCGCCAAAGCGCACGCGATTGAAGAAGAAGGGCTGACGTGTTTCTGTCACACCGGTTCGTATCAAATTCCGGTGCGCACGTTGATGCGCGATGTGATGGAAGACATCGTCTTAATTGAACGATTTATCGGTGTTGGTGAAGTGGCGATTTCGGATCATCGTTCGTCGCAACCGACCTTAAATGAAATAAAAAAACTGGCCTCGCAGGCGCGTGTTGGCGGACTGTTGGCGGGTAAAGCGGGCATCGTCAGTGTGCACGTTGGCGATGCGCCGGAAGGTTTGCAAATTCTCGAACAAGTGGTCGCCGAAAGTGATTTGCCGATCACGCAATTTTATCCCACCCATATCAATCGCAATCGGCGCTTATTTGTCACCGGCCTCGATTATGCGCGTCACGGCGGCTTTATTGATTTCACCACCAGCACCACACCGCAACTGATCGCGCAAGGCGAAATAAAATGTTCGCGCGGTCTTAAAGAAGCGTTAGAAGCTGGCGTCGATAGTCGTCGCATCACCTTTTCGTCCGACGCCAATGCGTCGTTGCCGTTATTCGACGAGCACAATGAATTTGTCGGCCTTGGTGTTGGCGATATCGCCAGTTTATTCAATGAAGTGCGTGATGCGGTGCAACAAGAAAACGTGCCGCTGGAGATCGCGCTAGGCACCATCACGCGCAATCCGGCAGCGATTTTGAAATTGCCTAACAAAGGCCGTATTGCGCCAGGAGCGGACGCAGATCTGGTGTTATTGCGTCGAGATGACTTGAGCATTGAATCGGTTGTTGCGGCGGGTCGGTGTTTGTATAAAAAGTAGTTATGTGGTGGTGTTGCAGTGAGTGGTGGAGTGTCCGGTTTAGCGCCCTTTTAAGGGGCGCTTTTTTTTGCCCGCGTCACGGCGCTTCCGTTGTCAAACTTACGGCTTTCGTCAATGATGGCGGCCTGAAAAATCCAATGCTCTTAACGGGGCGGGCGGCGTTGATGCGTATCTTTCTTCTTTTCATCAGTTGTTTGGTTGTGAGTGTGCCGGCGTGGCCCGCCGATTTCGTTGCGCAAGGCCGCTTCAGTTTAAGCGACGTGTTTACGCCGACGTTGGCGCGTCACGGCATGGTGGTGAGTGAAGAAGAACTGGCCAGTGCGGTTGGTGCTGATATGTTGCGACGTGGCGGTAATGCGGTGGATGCGGCGGTCGCTACGGCGCTGGCGTTGGCGGTGGTGTTGCCGGAAGCGGGTAATTTGGGCGGCGGCGGATTTATGCTGCTGCATGTGGCAAAAACGCAAAAAACGGTGGCGATTGATTACCGCGAAATGGCCCCGCAAAAATCGTCGCGCGATATGTACATTAAGGCCGATGGCAGCGTTGACCATGCCGAACTCGATCACGGTGCCAAAAGCATCGGTGTGCCGGGAACTATTGCCGGATTGGAGTATGCGTTAAAAAAATACGGCACGATGAATTGGCGCGATGTGATCGCACCGGCCGTTAAATTAGCGAGCGAAGGTTATGTGTTGAATGCCGCGCAAGCGTCGTCACTGGCGATGGGACGTGCGCGTTTGGCGCTAAATAAAGAAGCCGCGCGCGTGTATCTGAAAAAAAATGGCGCGGCGTATGAACAAGGTGAGCGGCTGAAATTACCGGATCTCGCGGCCAGCTTACGTGCGTTGCAACAACAAGGAGGCAAGGCGTTTTATCACGGCAGCATCGGTCGTCAAGTGGTGGCGGATGTCAAACGTTTAGGCGGAATTTTAAGCACCAAAGATCTGGCAAATTATCACGTGGTCGAACGCGAAGCGGTGCAAGGAGATTATCGCGGTTATGACGTGTATTCGATGCCGCCACCGTCGTCAGGTGGTGTGCATTTAATTCAAATGCTCAATATTTTGGAAGGCTATGATGTGAATTCGCTCGGCATTAACACCGCTGCCAGTAGTCATGTCTTAATCGAATCCATGCGCCGCGCTTATGCCGATCGCAGTGAGTATTTAGGGGATCCGGATTTTACTCGTGTCCCGCTCGCAGCCCTTACCGATAAAAATTACGCCGCGCAATTACGCGAGCAAATCGATCTGCACCACGCCTCGCATTCGTTTGATATCAAGCCTGGCAATTTAGCACCCTACGAAAGCCATCAAACCACGCATTTTTCGGTGATGGATAAATGGGGCAACGCGGTCGCAAATACCTACACACTGAACTGGAGTTATGGCAGCGGCATCGTTGCCAAAGGCACCGGCATTTTATTGAACAATCAAATGGATGATTTTTCGGCCAAACCCGGTGAACCCAATATTTACGGTTTGATCGGCGGTGAGGCCAATGCGGTTGTGGCGCGCAAACGGCCACTGTCGTCGATGACGCCGACCATTGTGATGAAAGACGGAAAAGTATTTTTAGTCACAGGTTCGCCGGGCGGCAGTCAGATCATCACCACGGTGTTGCAGATCGTGGTCAATGTGATCGATCACGGCGTCAATATTCAAACCGCCACCAACGCGCCGCGATTGCATCATCAATGGTGGCCGGATGAAGTGTTGGTGGAAAAAATATTCAATCGTGACGCGGTGGAGTTATTGCAACAGCGCGGCCATAAAATGGAATTCAATGACGCCATCGGCACCACCGAAAGCATCATGTGGTTGGACGGTTGGTATCATGGCGCGGCCGATCCTCGTCGCGGCGGCGGCAAGGCGGTTGGTATCTAGTTAAGCGCGTAAAAATTCAGATCAGCTAATTGTACTGCTCTACGTAGGAGCGGCTTTAGCCGCGAATCGCGCATCATTCGCGATTGAAATCGCTCCCATAGCGGGTAGTACAACGATACGATTTACGTTAGCGTTTTACACGAGTAAACCATGCAGCAAAACGTGCTACAAAAACAACAACTCATCCAGATCACGGCAACCGCTTCGGTGGTAGTGGCGGTGATCTTAATTGTGGTCAAAATGATCGCATCGGTGCTAACCGATTCAGTTAGTTTGATGGCTTCGCTAATTGATTCGCTGATGGACAGCGCCGCCTCCTTGATCAATTTTTTTGCGATTCGTTATGCGTTAACCCCCGCCGATGAAGAACACCGTTATGGTCATGGCAAAGCCGAAGCGTTGGCGGGAATCGGTCAGGCGGCGTTTATCGCATTTTCGGCGTTATTTTTGATGGTGCACGCCGTCGATCGGATCGTGCATCCACAACCGCTACGTGCCACATCGATCGGTGTCGGCGTGATGGTGTTTTCTTTTTTTACGACGCTTGCCTTGGTGTGGTTGCAGCGTCACACCGTAAAAAAAACCGGATCAACCGCGATCGCCGCCGATGCCTTGCATTATTTAAGTGATGTATTGGTAAATGCCAGCATTATTGCCGCGTTATTATTAAGCGCGGCCGGTTGGCAAAATCTTGATGCGTATTTGGGTTTGTTTATCGCGATCTATATTATTTATAACGCATGGCAAATCGCTCATGGCGCTTCGCAACAGTTACTGGATCGTGAAATTGACGACGATAAACGCGACGAGATCATGAGTATTATCACGCGTTGTCCTGGTGTGCAAAACATACATGACTTACGCACCAGACGATCGGGGCAACAATGGTTTGTGCAAGTGCATATCGAAGTGGATCGCGAATTGCCGTTGTGGCGAGCGCACGATATTGCCGAACACGTTGAAGCGGCCGTGATGGCCACCTTTCCGCACGCCGAAGTGATCGTGCATGAAGATCCGACGCCGCTTGCCGCTGGTTAGACCGATTTTATTTTTTCACTTAATTGCCATAAGGTGTCGTCTGGTTTGCAACGAAACGTTGTAACACTGATCGTTAACGTTAACGACAACGCAAACCGGCGAGGCCACATCATGACTGTTCTGTCTTCACACCCGCAGCGCGTGCAATTGCATGACGAGCTACACCAACGCCCCGGTATGCCGGTGCACGCGCCCGCTCGCGTCAGCAGCCTGACCCTGTTCGGGGCCGGTGGTGCGCACTATCGAGAATTTTTCAACACCGTACTACGTGCCGTTGGTCAGTTGCCGCTGGCAGCAACCGTGTCGCACTGGCAACAGCGATTTTCCGATTTCGAATTGCGCTGGTCATTGCACAATGAGTTTGCGCGATTGACCGTTGTGCAAACGGTGAAATGCGACGATTTTTCAACCACCGCGTTGGCGTGTTTACCGCCGACGATCTGGTCACAACTGCCCGGCGAGGTAATGTGTGCGATTCATGCGTTAGTGTTAGTCGCTGATGGTGAACCAGAGTCTTTAACGACGGTATCGCAACGCTGGTTTTCGGGTAATGCGTTGCTTGGCTCGCGCATGGCGCACGGAAAACTGATCGTGCTTTCAGATCTGAAACGCCATGACGACGATTTAATTGAATCGGGCGCGACGCGTTTATGCGTGTTTAATTCGGGTGCGGGAAAACATTTAATCGGTCGCGTGTTACATGACTTTTTCGAGATGGAATCTTATCGCCTAATGGGTTTGCTGAGTTTTCCCTTGGCCAAAAAATATTTACCCGTAGTGACGCAAATGGAAAACCAGTTGCAAGCCATCACCAAAGCAATTGCCGACGGCGAAGATCCGGAGCTCACCCAACAACATCTGCATCAAGTCGCCGAGGCACTAGAAGACGCTATCGCCAGTAGTCATTTCCGCTTTTCGGCTTCACGCGCTTACGCTGAAATGATGGCGCGGCGTCTGAAAAATTTGCATGAAGAAGCATTTGAAGGCTTCGCGTCGTTCGGTGAATTTATGGAAAGAAGAATTTCGCCGGCGTTTGCCACGGTCGAATCGGTGCGTAACCGATTGCAGGAATTAAGCGAGCATTTACAACGTACGTCATCGTTATTGCGTACGCGCATTGAAATGAATTTGTTGAAACAAAATCGCCAATTACTGGAGGCACTGAATCAACGTGCCACGCAACAACTGCGATTGCAGCAAACCGTCGAAGGCTTATCGGTGGCGGTGATTGGCTATTACGCCGTCAGCTTATGGCATTATTTTGCAGAAGGTCTGGCACATGCTGGTATCAAGGTTGATCCGGACATCACCACGGCCGCTGCGATCCCGCTGGTGTTGGGCGTGTTGATGTGGCGCATTACGCGACTGCGAAAACATTTTCACGATGAGCGGTCAACGCGTTAACACGCCCCGCGTTGTAATGGGCAAGCCCGACGGCTTAATCATTCACAACGAGGACACGTTTATGAAATCGCCGATGTTATTTAGCGTACTTACCTTTAGCCTGTTGTCGTTAATCGGAAGCGCCACCGCGTCAGCGGCCGAACACCCTAATCGGGCGGCCACGCCGCAGCGCCAAATGCAAAAACAACGCGCGCAAAAACCGCGTGATGGCAGCGTCACCACCACCACGCATCATGCCGATGGCACCACCAGTACGCGTACCGTCACCACCGATGTCGACCACGAAAACCACCGCTTAAGTCGCGACATCAGCGTCACCAACGGCCAAGGCGAAACGATGACGCGTCACACTGACGTCGTGCGCGATGGCGGCACGGTAACGCGCACCACCAGCGGCACGAATTTCCACGGCGAGGCGATTTCGTCTTCGGCGACCACGACGCGCACCGATACCGGCAGCGTGCGCGATGTCACCCGTGTCAATGGCAACGGTGATACTGTAACGCAGCACGGCGAAACCGTGCGTAACGGCGACGGTAGCTGGACCCGCACCACCACCGTGACCGACGCCAACGGTGTCGTTCACACCCGCACTGTCACCGGTCACCAAGACGAAAACGGCAACATTGTGCGCGACATTACGCGTAAATAACGACGCTTAACCGAGCTACGCCAACCGTCCGTCTGGGCGGTTGGTTTTCTGATTAGACCTCTGCCCAACCCCTCTCTATACTTCCCGCGCCGCGTCCGGCGGTGATGTTGTCATGTGATGATTCGGGAAAAATAATGACGAAGGAAACGTCCTATCACGTGGTCGTGCTTGATGATGCCGAGGCGCTGATACCGTGGTTGCCACAATGGCAACACCTCAGCGATCACGCACCGCAGCAATTACCGCAATTAAGTCCCGCGTGGGTGATGAATTATTTGCGTTATATGCGCGTACAAGGTTCGTCATGGGCGATATTTTTAGTCGTCAACGAACATCAACAATTACAGGCCATCGTGCCGTTCATCATTCGTTCGTCGCACTTTGGCTGGCTCACGCAATTAACAACGCCATGGGATTATCACACGCGTAGCGGTGATTACTTGTTTGCGCCTGCTGCACCTCGTGAGGTGTATGCGGCGCTGGTCGATGAAATCAATCGCCGCTATGGTCATCGCTGGATGATCGATCAAAAAGGCATACACGCCGATTCGTTAACGGTGGCTCGCGTTGCCGACCAGTTTGGGCCACATCAAATTGATCTATCGCCGGAAGAGATTGGCAATGTTATTGTTTTACGTGCCGATTCGTTTGATGCTTATTTTGCCGCCTTAAGTAAAAATATGCGGCAGAACTTGAATTATGCTCGCCGCAAACTAGAGCAATTACCCGGTTACGAATTGCGTTTTATGGGCGGACAAAACCTCGACGAAAAAGTGCTGGAACAGTTTTTCGTATTGGAAGGGTCGGGTTGGAAGGGAAAAGATGGCACCGCCATCTGTTTGCATGAAGCGTTATTGAATTTTTATCGTGCGCTGGCCCACACATCTGCGCAGCAACAGAATTTTGAATTGCACGGACTATTTGTTGATAACAAACTGATCGCCGCTCATTACGCCGTGATTTGCGGTCAAAATATGGTATTGCAAAAAATCGCTTATGACGAATCGTATGCCAAATTATCCCCCGGTGGCGTGTTGTTGCTGGCAGTGATAAAAAGAGAATATGAAAGCGGAAAACGCCGTAGTATCGACCTCGTTGGTCGCGATGATTGGAAAGAACGATGGAATGTGCGTCAGATTCATTACCGGCGATTACAAATTTCTGCTGGAGTGCTGGCTAGCGCGCTCGCGTTGTGGCCGTTTCAAATCAAAAACCGGATCAAAAACTTAATCAAGTCGATTAAACATCGTGGTTAATCGCGGTATGAGTCATTTTATGGAGAACCCTATGTATAGATGTGCAAGTTGGCTCGCGTTATGTGTTGCGGCTCCCGCCTTCGCGCTCACCAGTGTCGAAGACGTTAAAACTGTGCAGTTAAAAAACGGAATGCAAATTTTGGTGCTGGAAGATCACAGCATACCCAACGCCAATATGTACACGTTCTGGAAAGTCGGCTCGCGCAACGAAGCGCCGGGCATTACCGGCTTGTCACATTTTTTTGAGCACATGATGTTTAATGGCGCTAAAAAATACGGTCCTAAACAATTTGATCGCGTCATGGAAGCCAGCGGCGGCGCTAATAATGCTTACACCACGAACGATGTTACGGTTTACACCGACTGGTTTCCGGCCAGCAGTCTTGACGTGATTTTTGATCTCGAAGCTGATCGTATTGGCGCGCTCACGATCGATCCGAAAATGGTGGCCAGCGAACGCGGTGTGGTGGCGTCGGAGCGTAGCACCGGACTCGAAAATTCCAATTGGCGCGTGCTCGATGAAGAAGTGGCGTCGGTGGCTTTTCGCGCCCACACCTACAGCATTCCGACGATCGGTCATGAATCCGATATCAATGCGTGGACGCAGGATGATTTAACGCACTATTTTCACACCTATTATTCGCCCAATAACGCCGTGGTGGTGATCGTCGGTGACGTCAATTTTGCCGACGTTAAAGCCAAGGCCGAGCGGCATTTCGGGAAGTTAAAAGCGCGTGCCAAACCACCCCTTGTGCGCACCGTAGAGCCACAACAGCAGGGCGAACGTCGCGTGTTTGTTAAAAAAGCGTCTGCCACCACGCCCAATATTTTAATCGCGTTCAAAACCCCAGCAACCCGTGATGACGATTACTACGCCATCGATCTGCTGCAAAGTATTTTGAGCGAGGGACGCAGTTCGCGGCTGTATCAGGCCTTGATCGAAAAACAAATCGCCAGCGAACAATTCGTCATGTTCGGCGAGTCATTTGATCCGTATTTATTGCAATTTGCCGCCGTGGCGAATGAGGGCGTCAGTGCCGCGCAGTTAGAACAGGCGCTGCTGGTCGAACTTGAACGTATCGTTAGCGAAGGCGTTAACGACAACGAGCTGCAAAAAGCCAAGAACGCCAAGCTGATGAATTTCTACCAACAACTCTCCACCATCAATGGCACGGCCAACACCTTGGGCAGTTATCAACTTTTTCACGGCGATTACAAAAAAATGTTCAGCGCACCTGCCGCCTACCAAGCCGTGAGTGCCGCACAAATTCAAACGGTGGCCAAGAAATATTTACAACAGTCGCAACGCACAGTTGGCGTTTTAGCGGCCAAGGAAGAGTAATCATGAAGAAAATAATGTTAAGCGTGGCCGCCCTTAGTGCCAGTCTGGTGAATGCCGATTTCACCTTGCCAAAATACGAGCAATACCAACTCGACAATGGCTTAACTGTGTATTTAATGGAACAACATGAAGTGCCATTAATCGCGATCAATGTTGTCAATGCGCGTGGGGCGGCGTTCGATACCCAAGCCGGTTTGGCGAGTTTGACCGTCGATGCTTTATTGGATGGCAGTGCCAACCACGGTAAACAGGAGATTGCACAGGCGTTTGATTTTCGCGGTGCCGAGATCTATACCTATGCCGGTTTAGACGGCAGTAATATTCGTGCGTTATGGGCGGTAAAAGATCACGCCGATTTACTGCCGCTGTTTACGGAAGTCATTTTGCAGCCACAATTTCCGTCGTCAGAATTCGATAAATTACGTGACTTGCGCGAGCAGGAATTAAAACAAGCGAAAGAAAGTCCGCGTCAGGTCGTTGGCCAGTATTTCAATCGTCAGATGTACGGTGACAGCGCCTATGGTAAAGCGGTTAATGGCACCTTGGGCAGCCTAAAAAATTTGACGCGCAGCGATGCCGCCGCGTTTTATCAGCAGCATTATTGTCCGCAGCAAACCGCCGTGAGTGTGGTTGGGGATTTCAATGCGTCGGCTATGCGGGCGCAGATCCAAGCTGCGTTCGGTGCGTGGAAAAATCAATGCGTTAACGCAGCGCCTACGGTACAGCGAGTGGTGGGCGACAAGGCCGGTGTTTTATTGGTGAATAAGCCTGATGCGCGTGAGACGACGTTTTTGATCGGCAGCTACGGCATTCGCCAAAGTGATCGTGACTCGGTTCAATTGGATGTGATCAACACCATTTTAGGTGGACGATTTACGTCGTGGCTGAATGACGAACTGCGCGTGAACAGTGGTTTAACGTATGGTGCACGTTCGGGATTCGATGCGCTGAAACACGATGGAACGTTTGCGATCAGCAGTTTTACGGCGCAGAAAAACACGGAGGCGGCGTTAGATCTGGCGCTGCAAACGTATCAGCGCTTGTGGACGCACGGCATTGACGCCGCGACCTTGAAAAGCGCCAAAGCGTACGTCAAAGGTTTATTTCCGCCACGCTTCGAAACACCGTCGCAACTCGCGGGTTTGTTAAGCAATATGTATCTGTACGGTTACGGGCGTGAGCGCATTGATGATTTTTCGGCGGCGGTTGATGCGCTGACGGTCGAGCAGTGCAAAGCGCTGATCGCAAAGCATTTCAAACGCGATCATTTGCAAATGACTTTAATCGGCAACGCCGACGCCATTCGCGCTATCGCCAAAAAATACGGCGACGTAACCGAAGTCGATATCAGCGCCGATTAAACCAAAAGGGTGTTTTATAAACGAGAAAGGGCGATCAACGATCGCCCTTTTTACTTATTTTAGTTTGCGATAGAGCCGTAACCATCTGGCTAATCAAAAATATCACGAACGGCAAATAATTTTTCTACCTCGCTGACGCGCTTTTTATCGGTCAGGAAAATGATCAAGTGATCGTTTTCCTGAATAACGATATTATCATGGGCAATTAACACCTCGTTTTCACGCACGATGGCGCCAATGGTACAACCGACCGGCAGCGACACATTACCGACCGCGCGGCCGACCACATTCGACGTGCGTTCATTACCCAGCGCCGAACATTCGATCGCTTCGGCAGCACCACGACGCAAAGAATAAACACGCGACACCAAGCCACGACGAATATGCGTTAACAGTGCGCTAGTGGTGACTTGCTCGGGTGAAATGGCGACGTCGATGTCGCGTCCCTGCACGATTTCGGCGTACGAGGGTTGATTGATTAAAGCCATTACTTTGCCGGCGCCCAAACGCTTGGCAAGCATACCCGACATGATGTTGGCTTGGTCCGAATTGGTGACCGCGATAAACACGTCCGCCATGTCGATATTCCAATCTTTTAACGATTGCTCGTCGCTGGCGTCGCCGCATAACACGATTGCGCGTTTTAATTTTTCGGCCAACATATCGGCGCGACGAATATTGCGATCAACAATTTTGACTTCGTAATCGGCTTGTAACGCTTCGGCAAGTCCGGCACCGATATGACCACCGCCGGCAATAAAAATACGCTGATAGCGGCGTTCTAATTTTTGCAATTCACCAATCACGGCCTGAATGTGATCGCTGGCGGCGAGAAAGAACACTTCATCGTCGGCTTCGATAATGGTGGAGCCTTGCGGTTTAATCGGTTTGCCACGACGGAAAATGGCGGCGACTCGCGCATCAACTTTGGGCATATGTTGTTTCAATGCCGCGATTGCCGAGCCCACCAACGGACCGCCGTAATATGCGCGCACGGCAACCAAGCGCACTTTACCACCGGCAAAATCCATTACCTGCAAAGCACCGGGATAGCGGATCAAACCGAGAATGCTTTGCACGACCAGCGTTTCGGGTGAGATCACGACATCAATGGCGAAGCCGCGTGAATGATCGAGATCGTCGTATTTGCTGTCTGGATCGCCGAATAATTCGGTTTTATAGGTGAAATATTCCGGCGCACGAACTCGCGCAATTTTTAATGGCGTATTAAACAAGGTGTGGCTGACACGACAGGCCACCATATTGATTTCATCACTATTGGTAACCGCCACGAGCATATCGCAGGAGTCAGCCCCTGCATTGCGTAAAATATCCGGAAATGCCGCGTTGCCTTGCACGACGCGCAGGTCAAAATGTTCGCTCAAATCTTTTAAGCGCAATTCGTCGGTATCGACCAGCGTAATGTCGTTGTTTTCGCTGGCCAGATTGCGCGCCAGCGTAGCACCGACTTGGCCGGCACCTAAAATCAGAATTCGCATCGCAGCGGTCCTTAGTGCTTTTGCAGCTTGGCGTAAAAAAATCCGTCCATTTGTTGTTCGCCGGGCCAGATCTGCCACGTGCGGCGATCGTCCGTGAGTGTCATCAAGCGAGCATCGTTTTGCTCGGCGACAAAACGGTTAATGACATTATCGTTTTCGGCGCGAAATGTTGAGCAAGTGGCATAAAGCAAAATGCCATCCGGCTTTAACAACGTCCACAATTTTCGCAACATGCGTAACTGGGTATCGGCCAATTTGGCGATATCTTCGACACGACGCAGACTTTTAATATCGGGATGACGACGGATGACGCCAGTGGCCGAACATGGGGCATCACATAAAATGCGATCGAAACGTTGTTGCAGCCATGCCGATTCAGCGGCAAACACATCGTCGGCGATTAAGGTGGCCTGTAATTTCAAGCGCGTTAAATTTTCGTTTACGCGTTGCAGCCGAGTGGCGTCGTTATCGAGCGCAGTAACTTGCAACGTCGGTTCACGTTCCAACATATGCGCGGTTTTTCCGCCGGGGGCGCAGCAAGCATCAAGCACCTGTAATTGTGGTTTTAAGTCGAGAAAATCTGCCGCTAACTGTGCGGCGGCATCTTGCACGCTGACTTCACCTGCGGCAAAACCGGGCAGCAGCGTGACGTCGCAGGCGTGGCTCAAAACCACAGCGTCGCGTGCCAGCGGATGCGCGTTACTTTCGATCGCCGCCGCACCGAGTTTTTGTTGATAGCATTCGCGTGTTATTTGTTGGGTATTGACGCGTAAGGTCATTGGTGCGGGGGCGTTGTTGGCCGCCATGATCGCGTTGTGATCGACGTTGGCACTACGCCATGCGTCTAGCATCCATTTGGGATGAGAAAACTGCTGTGCCGGATCGCAATCGATTTTTTTCAAGTGTTGTTCACTTTCGCGTTGCGCGCGACGCAAAATGGCGTTGACCAAACCTTTGGTTTTGGTTTCTTTAATATCGACGCAGGCATTGACGGTTTCATTTACCGCCGCGTGAGCGCCTACGCGTAAATAAAGTAATTGGTATAAACCCACTAATAATAATGCGGCTAAAGCGCCGTTAGGTGAGGCTAACGGTTTCGATAACAAACGATCACGCAGCGCCTGCAACCGCCAACGATGGCGCAAAACACCAAAGCAAATTTCCTGCAACAAGGCTTTGTCGCGCGCGTCGTTTAATTCACGACTGTGTGGTGGTAGCGCCTCCGACAGCGAGCGTCCGTTAAACACATCAATTAACACCAAAGCCGCGTGGGCGCGTAGATTCACGGTGCATCTCCAAAGACGTTGCCGACACTCAAATGTTGTCGTTTGCTGTGCAACAAATCGTGCACCGATAGTTTCTTTCCACCCGGCCATTGCATGATTTGGATGGCAAACGCGCCGTCACCGCAAGCGACGATAACGGCATCGTTTGTGACCGCAATAATTTGGCCCGGTATGGCGTGGTGTTTATCCGTCAGCGCATAACCTTGATGAATTTTAATGGCTTCGCCTGCGCACAGGGTGCTGGCGATTGGAAAGGGATTAAAGGCGCGCACTTGGCGATCAATGTCGATGGCGCGGCGTTTCCAATCAATCATCGCTTCGCGTTTTTCGATTTTATGCGCGTAACAAACACCGGTTTCAGTTTGCGGCTGTGGTGTTAACGATTGCGTTAACAACGCCGGCAACTGTTGCACCAATAAATTGGCACCTAACTGCGCCAAGCGATCGTGCAAGGTGACACTGTTATCGTTGTCGTTAATGGGCGTTGTGCAGTGCGCCAGCACGGGTCCGGTGTCGAGTCCGCTTTCCATTTGCATCAACGCCGTGCCGGTGCATTGATCGCCGGCTTCAATCGCGCGCTGAATCGGTGCCGCGCCGCGCCAACGCGGCAACAAACTGGCGTGTACGTTGACGCAACCCAAACGCGGGATCGTGAGCACGGCTTGCGGCAAAATCAATCCATAGGCAACAACGATCAAAAGGTCGGGGGCCAAATCGCGCAGCGTTTGTTGCGTCGATTCATCGCGTAATTTTTCTGGTTGAAAAACCGCAATAGCGAATTGTTCGGCGACTAACTTTACCGGTGATTTTTGTAATTGCTGACCACGACCTGCCGGTCGATCAGGCTGGGTGTAAACCGCCACCGGCATCACACCTGACGCGATCAACGCGCGCAAATGTATGGCGGCAAATTCCGGTGTACCGGCAAAAATAATTCGTGACATAAGGCCTTCTTGGTCAGGATGCGTCAGGCATCGTCGCGATCGCGAGCGGCTTCTTTATGTTTTTTTTCTAATTGTTTGCGTATACGTTCGCGTTTTAACGGCGACAAATAATCGACAAACAATTTGCCTTCGATGTGGTCGAATTCGTGTTGAATGCACACGGCGAGCAAATCGCCGGTGTCGATTTCAAACGCCTGACCGTGACGATCGAGGGCGCGAATGTGGACCTCGTTGGCGCGCTGAACCTTGGCGTAAACGCCGGGAAAAGACAGGCAACCTTCTTCCATTTCTTCGACGCCGCGTTGTGCGACGAATTCGGGGTTGATGAACACCAAGGGTTGGTTGTTTTCTTCCGATACGTCGATCACAAACAGCCGCTTGTGAATATTGACCTGAGTGGCAGCCAGCCCGATGCCGGGGGCGGCATACATGGTTTCAAGCATATCGTCGATCTGGCGTTGCAAGGCATCGCCAAAGTCAGTCACCGGCTGGGCTTTGGTGCGCAGACGAGGGTCGGGAAATTCCAAAATTTCGAGCTTAGACATTGGTTTATTTGAAATACTTCTAGTAAAGTTTGAAAATGCGCTATTAGTATGTGAATTGTAAAGGATAGGTTCCTATTGTGCTGCCCCGCACCGCCGTCCTGCACTTAAAAGATGAAAGGAATGCCAACATGAAGAAAGCCTTGGTTGCCGCAATTGCGCTGACGACTTGGTCTTTGGGCTTTGCCGCCGATCTGGCCCCCGGTGCGCCCGAGGTTTATGTCGTTCAAAAAGGTGACACCCTGTGGGACATCGCCAGCCGCTATTTGCAAAGTCCGTGGGTCTGGCCGGAAGTTTGGCAAGCCAATCCGCAGGTCGATAACCCGCATCTGATTTTCCCCGGTGACGTGCTCAGCTTGGTTTACGTGGCTGGTCAGCCGCGCGTCCAACGCACGGCCGGTCCTGGCACTGCGCGCACCGTCAGCTCCGAGATCGGCGCTAGTGTGGCGAATGCCGACAACGTTGTGGTCGAAACCAAGCTGGCGGATGGCACCACGCGCTTGTCGCCCAAAGTCAGGGTGTTGGCCGAAGGCGAAGCGATTCCGACCTTGGCACGCGACATCATCGGGCCGTTCTTAAGCGATGCCAAAGTCGTTAACGAGGGCGAAATGGAAGCCATGCCGTATGTGGTCGCCTCTGAAGGAGAGCATGTGGTGGTGGGCGCTGGTGATCGCGTTTACGTGCGCGGCATTGACGGTGACAACAAAGCGTACAGCTTTTTCCGGCCCGGCAAAGCTTATGTCGACCCAGAAAGCGAAGAGCTGCTGGGCTACGAAGCGCTGCATATTGGCTCTGGTTTGATGGTGAAAAGTGGCGATCCGGCGACCTTCGATTTGCAGAAAACCAATAGTGAGATCCGAGTCGGCGACCGCGCCTTACCGATCGACGAGTCGCATTTGAATCCGGTATTCATGCCGCAACCGGCGCCCGATAACACCCAAGCCCGCATTTTGTCGGTGTACGGCGGCGTCACCCAGATCGGGCAGTACAACGTCATCGTGCTGAACAAAGGCGAACGTGACGGTATCCGCACTGGCCACACCATGACGGTGATGACCGACGGCAAATTCGTCAAAGACCGGATTGGGCGTACTGAACAAGTTCGCCCAGCCACGCCGACCGCAGCCACCCAAACCACGGTTGCCACCTCGCCCGATGACGAAGAACCGGGTTTTTTCTCAAGCCTTGGTAGCACGATCTCGGGCTGGTTTGGTGGATCGGATGACAGCTCGGGCGGTGACACCATTGGGGCGGGTGATGAAGTGAAATTGCCTAACGAGCAGGCCGGAACGGTAATGGTGTTCCGCACTTTCGATAAGGTCAGTTTGGCCTTGGTCATGAAAGCCACGCGACCCCTGCATGTGGGGGATTTTGCCGTGACGCCGGACTAAGCGCCGATTGTTACCAGACGGCCAGCCTTTGCTGGCCGTTTGCATTTTGGGAATGAAGGATCATGAATACCAATTTAGAACGTTTATTGTTACTGAGTTTCGCACCCGGTATCTCGCCCGCGTTGGCGCGTCGAGTGGCGCACGAGCAACAATGTGCGCTCGCCGAGTTGGTTGATGAAACGCGTTGGCCGGACGGCGCTTTGACTGCCGAAGCGCGCGCTTACTTACGCGCTCCCAACCGCGAAGCAATCGACAGCGCGCTTAACTGGCAAAAAGACCATTCGCGAATAATCGCGCTTGGCGACGACGAATATCCCGCCTCGTTATTGCAGCTTAACGATGCGCCGCTGGTGTTGTACGTCGTTGGGCAACCGTCGTCGCTTTCGGCGGCACAAATCGCAATGGTCGGCAGTCGCACGCCGACGAGCGGAGGCCGCGACAACGCCAGCGCTTTTGCCCGTGAGTTGGCGCAACAGGGCTGGCTAATTACGAGTGGACTGGCGCTTGGCATCGACACGGCGGCCCATCAGGGGGCGTTGTCAGCAGGCGGCCAGACCGTGGCTGTCATCGGCACCGGTGCCGATCGCATCTATCCGGCGCAAAACAAAGCGTTGGCCCATCGCATCGCCGAAAACGGTTGCATCGTGAGTGAGCTGCCCTTGGGCAGCAAACCGCTGCGCAGCCATTTCCCGCGTCGCAATCGCCTTATCGCCGCGTTGGCGCAAGCGACCGTGGTGGTCGAGGCGGCGCTGTCGTCCGGTTCATTGATAACCGCGCGCGAGGCGCTGGATCTGGGGCGCGAAGTAATGGCCATTCCGGGCTCGATTCACAATCCGCTCTCACGCGGCCCGCATCAGCTGATACGACAAGGGGCAAAATTGGTCGAAACCGTGGCTGACGTACTCGAAGAGCTAGGCGTCAGCGGTATGACATTGGCGAGCGTCAGCACCGATGAACCCGCCTTGGATGACGATGATCGCCTCGTTCTGGAGGCCATGGGCTACGACCCAGTCAGCCCCGATCAAGTGGTCGACCGTACCGGCTTAAAGCCCGAAGCCGTGGCCGGAATGTTGTTGCGACTCGAACTTCAAGGGCAGATCGAAAGCCTTTGCGGTGGCTACTTAAGAAAACACTGAAGCCCCTTACAGCAGACTACTATTTAGTCAATTCGCAATTCGTTAGCATAGCCGCCTTTTTTCAAACGCCACTTTTCGGAGTACACCATGGTTAAGGCATTTGTCGCCATTTTGATGGGATCGGATTCAGACCTGCCGGTGATGCGCACCACATTCGACACGCTGCGCAAATTAGGCATCAAAGCTGAAATCAAAGTGACCTCGGCCCATCGCACGCCGACCGAGACCCATGCTTACGTCAAAGATGCCGAAAGCCGTGGTTGCGCGATCTTCATCTGCGCGGCGGGGCTTGCTGCGCATCTGGCCGGTGCCGTCGCGGGTTTAACGGTCAAGCCAGTGATTGGTGTACCACTCGAAGGGGGAGTCATGGGTGGGTTGGATGCCCTGCTGTCGACGGTGCAAATGCCGGGCGGTGTGCCGGTGGCAACGGTGGCGGTGGGCAAAGCAGGGGCCAAAAACGCGGCCTATCTGGCTGCCCAGATGCTCGCGATCAGTGATCCGGAGATCGCCGCCAAAGTGCTGCAAGATCGCAAAGATAACGCCGCTGCCGTGGTGCAAAAAGACCGTGATTTACAAGCATCGTTGAATGCCGGTTAATACCGCGATTTCAGCTCTCGCGCTTATCAAGGCCGCGCGCGTGTTGCAGCGCGGCGGCCTCATTGCCTACCCGACTGAAGCCGTTTGGGGCATCGGTTGCGTCATCCATGATCTTGATGCCGTCAAAAGAACCATCGTCTTGAAACGCCGTCCGCTGCACAAAGGCGTCATCGTGGTCGCCGCCCATTGGCAACAGGTGGCTCATCTGTTGGCACCGCTTTGCGTGACACAATTACAACCGGCGCTGGCCACGTGGCCCGGCCCTTACACGTGGTTATTACCAGCAAGCAGTCGTTGCCCGCGCGTGTTGCGTGGTCGTCATCGCAGCCTTGCGGTGCGCGTCAGCGCACACCCGCTGATACAAGCACTCTGCTTGCGTGTCGGCCCCATCGTGTCGACGTCAGCCAATCTCGCCAAACGCCCACCGGCGCGCAGCAAAATCGCCGCGTATCGCGCCGTTGGCAACGGTGTCGATTACGTAGTGCCGGGCAACACCGCCGGATTATCGCGTCCGACACCGATACGTGACGTGATAAGCGGTAAAATCGTGCGCCGCTAACGGTGACGGAAAAACCGCATGTCAGTGCCTATCGAACGCATCAAAAATTATTTAACGCAGCTACAAGAAAACATTTGTTCGACCTTAAGTGCCATGGACGGGCAGTCGTTTATTCGTGATCCATGGACGCGCGAGCAAGGGGGCGGTGGCGTCACGCGCATCTTGGCTAACGGTGCCATTTTCGAAAAGGCCGGCGTCGGCTTTTCACACGTTTTTGGCGATCGATTACCGCCCAGTGCGACCGCCAATCGTCCCGACCTAAACGGCGCTAAATGGCAGGCACTCGGGGTCAGTTTAGTGATCCATCCGCGCAACCCGTTTGTCCCCACCTCACACATGAACGTGCGCTGTTTTATTGCGCAAAAAGACGGCATGGAAGACGTGTGGTGGTTTGGTGGCGGTTTCGATTTAACGCCCTATTACGGCTTCGATGAAGATTGTGTGCACTGGCATCAAACCGCCAAAAATGCGCTTGATCCGTTTGGCGCTGAACTGTATCCACACTATAAAAAATGGTGTGATGAATATTTTTATTTAAAACACCGCAACGAACCGCGCGGTATTGGCGGTATTTTTTATGACGATTTGCACGATGGCGGTTTCGAGCGCTGTTTTGCCATCATGCAAAGTGTCGGCGATGCCTACCTGCGCGCCTATGAACCGATCGTCCGTCGTCGTCGCTCCACGCCATACACCGACGCGCAGCGCCAATTTCAAGCGTATCGTCGCGGTCGTTATGTCGAATTCAATTTGGTCTTCGATCGCGGAACCATTTTCGGATTGCAATCGGGCGGTCGCACCGAATCCATTTTAATGTCGCTGCCACCGCTGGTGGAATGGCACTACAACTGGCAACCCGAACCCGGCACGCCCGAGGCACAATTAACCGAACACTATTTAAAACCGCAGGAATGGATCAAATGAAATTACGTATTGCCGTCGCACTGGTCATCGCGCTGGTCATGGTTACCGCGCACGCCGACATTAATCCGTGGCAAAAAAACGAAGTGCAACACCTGTTGCAATTCGTCAACGACAGTCCTTGTCAATTCGAGCGCAATGGCGATCACGTAAAAGGCCCCGATGCCGCCGATCACATGATGAAAAAATACCAACACTTTATAAAAGAAATTAATAACACCGATGACTTTATCCGCCTCGCCGCCAGCAAAAGTGAATTGAGCGGCAAGCCCTATAAAGTACTCTGCCAAGGCCTCCCCGCCATCCCCAGTGCCGACTATTTGCGCAACGAATTAAATAAATACCGTATCGCAAACGGCAAATAATATTTTTCAATCGGCTTTGGTGATTGATGGCGACAAGGCCATTGAGCCGTCTGTTCAATGCGGCCGAATCTTTCGGTTCATTTAACGCCAACCGGCATTTAATTTTTGCAAGGCGTCATTGCTGGGGCAGAGCTGTTGTTCTTGCAGTTGATTGAGCGGAGTGTCGCAGGTGTTTAAGTGGGCGTGTAAATCGTCGCCATGATCGTTGGCGTAGAGCAGGCCGGTGACCACTTCGCCGAGTTCGGCGCGTTGTTGCAAATAATTCATCGCCGCGACGCGATCGCGCACATCGTATTCGGCTTTTAATTTGCGCAGGCGCAAGGTAGTGCCGTCGTGTTGTTCGAGATCGATCACTTGTCCGGCGTCGTAGCGCGCACTAATGGCTTCGTGGTGCGGCACAATATCAATGGCGTTGACGGCGGCGTTGTGTTCGCGCACGTAGTCGTAGCTCTTGGTCGAGCCAACGTGATTGTTAAACGTTACGCAGGGTGAGATAACATCAATTAGTGCCGCGCCGCAGTGTTGCATAGCGGCCTCGATTAACGGCACGAGTTGTTCCTTGTCGCCGGAAAAACTGCGCGCGACAAACGAAGCGCCCAGTTGTAACGACAACGCCACGAGATCGATAGCCGAATCGTTGTTGATGGCCC
>CAZYUS010000043.1:0-22317 GCA_964650615.1 uncultured Pseudomonadaceae bacterium
CGATGATAGTGTTGGCTTGTCCAATGCGAAAGTAGGTCATCGCCAAGCTCTTAAAGTAAAACAAAAAGCCCAGTCTAGACGACTGGGCTTTTTGCATTTGGGATATTTTCTCGATGTGTTCGTAACGACGTTCGGGGCCGGTTTTTTTAATTGGCGTCAACAGCCGATTACCTAATCGCGTAAAATTGCGCGCCTATTAAACAAAAAATAACGTGGTGCGCTAGTGCCGTTAATTCCCAATACATTTGGTTTGTCGTGTTCATTCGATGATGTTTGTGACATTGAATCGCCATTTGCCCACGGGGCGATTCAACGCGCTCAACGTGACGGGCCTGGTGTCGTGGTGCTGGGCGCTGGATCGAATATTTTGTTGACCGCCGAGCGCTTAGATGCGCTTATCGTTCGTGCGAATGGTCGAAAAATCACTTATCAACACTCGCCAGATGCTGAGGGATCGGTATTGGTGCGGGCCGACGCGGGCGCGGTGTGGCACGAATTGGTTCTTGAGACGTTGCGTCATTCGGCATATGGGTTGGAAAACTTATCATTCATTCCGGGTACCGTGGGGGCCGCGCCAGTGCAAAATATTGGTGCTTACGGTGTTGAAGTAGCGGAGTTTATTGATCAGGTTTTTGCAACCGATTTAATCACTGGCGAGCCTCAATGTTTTTCGTCTGAACAGTGTCAATTTGGCTATCGCGATTCGATCTTTAAACGTCAAAATAAAAATCGTTACTGCATTACCTCGGTGCAGTTGCGGCTATCAACTCGGCCGCAGCTTCGTTCAACTTATGAAACACTGGCTGACCAACTTAAGGGGCGAGACATATCGTCGTTAACACCTTTTGATATTAGTGATGCCGTTATCAATGTTCGACGCAGTCGTTTACCCGATCCGGCGAAGCTCGGAAACGCGGGTAGTTTTTTTAAAAACCCTCTCGTTACTCGCGAGCGGTTTGATGTACTACGTGACGAATTTCCCGATCTGCCTCATTACCGACAAACCGACGGCACGATCAAACTGGCAGCTGGTTGGCTAATCGAGAAATGCGGGCTTAAAGGTGTATGCCGTGGTCGCGCGGGAACGCACGATAAGCAGGCGTTGGTCATCGTTAATTTAGGCGGCGCGCGTGGCGAAGATATTCTGGCCATGGCGCGTGAAGTAAAAACAACGGTTGCCGAACGTTTTGCGATTACATTGGAACATGAAGTGCGAATTCTAGATCGCAATGGAGGCGATGTTGTGTTGTAAAAAAAAGAAAAGCGCTGATAGCGCTTTTCTTTTCACTTCACTTTATTCCGAATTAGAACTTCACTTCGATACCGCCGGCCAAAATTGCTTTGGCTTTGTTGTCAGCGTCTTCGTCTTGCTTGGTGTACCACGTAAACAAGCTAACGTTTTTAGCGAGTTTGTGGTCGTAGCCGAATGAGGTTTGTTTGCCACCGGTTGCAACGATATCAGATGTACCGTGTTGTAATTTCAAGGTACCGTTTTCGCTGGCCTTGTAAGCTACCGAAATCAAGCGGCCCTTTTCGTTAAAGTCAGCACCATCATCATACGATTGTAATATCGCACCTAATTGGAAATCACCCAGTTTGTATTGCGCCACAATACGGCTCGATTTGGCGTCTTCATGGTAAGAACCGGTTTTGTGATTGTTGTCCAATGCCACGGCGAGGAACAAATCTTTGGTAACTTCAAACTCGGCCGAAATCGACGTTGCGTCAAACAAACCATCTTGGCTGTCATCGGTAGCCGACGCATCGGTATCGTATTTTTCTTGCATCAATGTCGCAACGTTCAATTTGAACATGCCGCCGATCTGCGGCGTGCTGTATTGGAACAGATTGTTTGCACGGGTTTCACCGTTGAATAAGGCTTTCATATCGCCGTCATAATCGTTGAACAAGTCAACTTTGTTTTGCGCTACTTTGAACGGCGTGTCCGTGCGTCCAGCCATCACTGCACCGAAACCGCCTTTCAAACCGACAAATTGATTACGTGATTTGAAATTTTCGCCAGTAACTTTGTTGGTGTTGTCTTGTTTCACTCTGGCGTTGTCAGTGCTATCGACTTCCCATTCAAAGGTGTAAAACGCGACGGTTTCGTCACTGACGGTTAATTCGCCTTTTACACCGATGCGAGAGGCGTTGCTTTTCACTTCCCAGCGTTTGGCGCCTTCACTGTTGTTTTGCGAATCGTCGCTGGTGTTTTGAACCGAAACATTCACTTTGCCATAAAGTTCTAAAGCCGAGGCGGCGAATGTTGGTGCGCTTAATAAGGCGATTGCAGCGGCGAGAGCGGTTAAACGTGTGTTCATCGTGAACTCCTGATGTGGATGTGGGTAATGTCATTTTTGGTCGTCGTTTACAGACTGCGAAGATGCGCTCCAACACCGGAGTTTCGCGTCGAGTATTCATTACGAATACCGGCAGATTCTGTAATACGGCGGTTCTTTGTGACAGTTGGGTTGCACTAACCGCCTGTCTTGACGCGGCACTTTAGGGCCGGAAGATGACGCGAAGATTTCGCAAAAATGAATGATTTGTGACAGAGAATATGAAGGCATAAAAAAGGGCGCATAAACGCGCCCTCGGATTTATTCCGTACTAACACACGATTAGAATTTTACTTCTATACCTCCGGCGATTTGATTACGGCTGGCGGTGTCGTTGCCATTATCCATGTCCACTTTATTATAAAACGCGAAAACCATGACATTTTTGGCGACGGTGTGGTCATAGCCCAATGCGAGCTGATCGGTATCCGCTTCGACTAGCGCCGGAGTCGCACCAAATACGACATAGCCGTCACCTTTAACCAGTTGCAGTTTTACTTTGCCGTTTTCTGACACTTTAAGGCTGGCATTGGCCATGATGCTATCGCCGTCGTAACCGGCGTCGTCGTCATGGTTTTGCCACATCGCTCCGAATGTCCACTGAGCCATTTTATATTGCGCGCTTATACGCGTGGTTTTGGCGCCGTCGAGGTAGTTGCCGTTATAGATATTGATGTTGTTATCCATACCCAGCCCCAGCCATAAATTGCCCAGCGTGTATTCACCGCTCAGGCTAGTAGCATCGAACAAGCCGTCTTTATCTTCATCGCCCGTTGCGTTCGTATCCACGGTTTCTTGTAACAACGTTGCCACATTAAATTTGAATCCGCCAAAGGCCGGTGAGCTGTACGCGACGGTATTGTTGGCGCGTTTTTTTCCGCCGAAAATATATTTGGTTTCCGGATCGAGATCGTTAAACACATCGACTTTGGTTTGCAGCATTTTGACGGGAGTGTCCCAGCGCCCAGTCAGCACTTGACCAAAATCACCGCGTAGACCAACCGCCTGATTGCGCGCCTTAAAGTGACCGGCGTTATCGGCATCAGTGACATCGACCTCGAATTCGTATTGATAAAACGCAGCGGTACTGGCGCTTAAAGACCAATCACCTTTAAAGCCCAAGCGCGAGCCGTTGCTTTTGGTTTCCCATTTGTCGCCGCCTTGCAGGTCATCATCGGTATTTTGCACAGTAAGGGTCGCTTTGCCATAAACCTCCAGCGCGGAATCGGCAAAAGCTACCGGGGAGAGTACGGCGGCGAGCGCTAGAGCGGTTAGCGGTTTATTCATGGTGTTCTCCTTGTTTCGTTTTAAATGACCGCCCGATTATTACAGGCGCGTGGCTTGCACGGAATGAGAGATGACAAGCAGATGACAAAAATGTGACGGCGATCAGTATAGGCAGAGCGAGGGCTTTTTGCGCTTGCTCGCCACAGCGGCGCTGGATTTGATCGACCGCAAGTGGACGCCAGATTGTCGCGTTGGATGAGTCGAAGCTGCACTGGATCAAAAAAGCCGTTTGATGGCGGTTTACACTGGCACTCGTTACTTAAGACCGCATCAATCGAAACAAAATCAGGAGAAATACTATGCGTCCTACAACGCTCGCGCTTTTACTGTCCACCACACTGGGTACGCTTTCGTTGGCGCAGGCCGATGACTTTTCGACCGCCTTGAGCGGTGGAAAAATGAGTTCGGATCTACGCGTCCGCTATGAAAACGTCGATCAAGATAACGCGCTAAAAGAAGCGACGGCGCAAACCGCGCGGTGGCGTTTGGGTTACACCACCGCCGATTTTAACGGCTTCTTTGTTAGCGCCGATGTTGAGCACATCCAAGCCATGGGTGATGAAGATTACGACAGCAAAACCAACGGTCACGGCACGTATTCGACGATTGCCGATCCGACCGAGACCGAGTTAAATCAAGAGTTTGTCGGCTATAAAGGGGTGGCCAACACCGTCATCAAATACGGTCGTCAGCGGCTCGTCTTGGACAACCAACGCTTTATCGGCAACGTCGGCTGGCGTCAAAATGAGCAAACCTTTGATGCCTTTAGCGTGGTCAATACATCGGTTAAAAACCTGACGGTTACGGCGGCGCAATTAAGCAACGTCAATCGCATTTTCGGTGACGAGGCTGACGCTAACGCCGCTGCGCCAGTAAAGGGTAATTGGCGTGTCAAGGCACCGATCTTGAACGTGAATTACAAATTTGAAGGTATCGGTGATTTGTCCGGTTATGTTTATAACCTCGATGTCATCGACTTTGCCAACTCGTCAACCTCGACCAAAGGATTGCGCTGGAAAGGTAACGTCAAAATCAGCGAGCAAAACGGTCTGGGCTATGTTATCGAGTGGGCCACACAAAGCGATTATGCCGACAATGCCTTTAACTTCGACCACGATTACCAAAACCTTGAGGTGTCGTTCAATCACGGTACCTATGCGATGAAACTGGGGCGTGAAACGTTAGAAGGTGATGGTAGCCATGCCTTTCAAACACCGCTGGCCACGTTGCACGCGTTTAATGGCTGGGCGGATATGTTCCTAATAACACCCGTCACCGGATTGGTCGATACCTCCGTGAGCTTTAATGCGAAGTGGGATGAATTAGCCCTGGCGGTCGTTTTAAACGATTTTGACGCCGACATTGGCGGCCTTGCTTACGGCAAAGAAAAAGGCGTGATGCTGACCAAAGCGTTCGGTAAAACCTATACCGTGGGGTTAAAAGTTGCGCGTTATACCGCCGACGACATCTATGTCGCTAGCAATGTAGACACCAACAAATTATGGCTCTGGGGCGAAATGAAGTTTTAATCGCGATTGCCTCGAAAGCCTATTGAAATGGCCCGCTTCGACGCGGGCCGTTTTGTTTCGTGGACTATGCTTTCGTGCGACACCGTCATCGGATTGTCATGAAATTGTCATCCGATAAGCACTCGTGCGATTCCGGTTTCGCCGCGTTGTCACATTTGTGACACAGAGGCCCGTTACGATAGCGCCCATGAACAAAACCATCGATCCGCGCCACAGTGTCCGCGCGTTATTGGACGCTCAGGCCGCTAAAGGCCGTCACACCTACCGCACTCTTAAAGATCGCGTTGCCCGCCATTTGATTAGCATCGGTGGTGGGTTTGTGATTGGTGCGGTCGTACTGATCTTTTTCTATTTACTCAGCGTTGTCGTACCGCTGTTTAAATCGGCTCATATGACGGCAGACGTCATCACGCCCATCGCGCAAGCGCCCTCATTGTTGATGACGCTGGATGAATACGGCGAAGTCGTGGGCCATTATCAACGCAATGGTGCAATCGAATTTCGCGACAGTAAAAGCGGTGAGTTATTGCTGCAAGAACAACTGGCGCTGGAGTCGGGTATTCAATTAAGCGCGGCGTATTTATTGGATCGCAGCAGTGGTCGCGTGGCCTTAGGGTTGAGCAATGGACAACTGATGTTTGTCGCGCAGGTGTTCAACCTGCATTACGACGATGCTGGTGTTCGTCATGTACAACCTAGTATCACTTATCCGTTTGGTACCGAGACGGTGGATTTTGATGACGAGCATCGTGCGATCACGGCACTTGTTGGCAGCAATAGTGACGACGAAATCAAATTGATCGGTCAAGTCGGTGGTCGCGATTGGGTAGCGCGTCGCTTCGCACTCGAAGAAAACCTCATGGAAGAAAGCGTCGAATTAAGCGCCGACGCGCCGCAGTCATTTGTCACCGAAAGCGAGATGCATTTCTCGTTAATGGAAAACACCGGACGCTGGATCTATTTAGCCAGCGAAACGGGGCGCGTTGAAAACTGGCAGTGGAAAGACGACGAGATTGAGCGCACACAAACCGGCTATTTAGTCGAAAAAGGGGCCAAGCTCACCGCGTTGAAATTTTTGTTGGGCGGTATTTCGTTGTTAGCAGGCGATGATCGTGGACGCATCACGCAATGGTTCCGCGTGCGCGATGAACACAACGATTATCATCTGGAAACCGTGCGTCAATTCAAACTCGGTGAAAACGCCATCACGCAGATCAACGCTGAACATCGTCGCAAAGGTTTTATCGCCGTTGATGCCAGCGGTGAACTCGGCATCTTTTACACCACGTCCAATCGCACCGTGCTGCAAGAAAAATTACCGACAGCGCTGGCCCAAGTCGAACTCAATGCGCGCGCTACACGGCTGTATGCGGTAGACACCAGCGGTCATGTTGCACGTTTCTCCATCGACAACGAGCATCCCGAAGTATCGTGGAGCGCGATGTGGGATAAAGTCTGGTACGAAAGCTATGAGCAGCCAACGTATACATGGCAATCATCGGCTGGCACCGACGATTTCGAATCTAAAATGAGTTTGGTTCCACTGGCATTCGGCACCATCAAAGCCGCGTTTTATGCGATGGCGATTGCATTACCGATCGGCATTTTCGGGGCGATGTACACCGCCTTTTTTATGTCACCGGCGATGCGCAGCATGGTTAAACCGATGGTGGAGATCATGGCGGCCTTACCTTCGGTGATTTTGGGATTTTTAGCCGGATTGTGGTTAGCGCCGGCGGTGGAAGAAAATCTTCCCGGTACGTTTGCGTTATTTTTAATTTTACCGCTCGCGATGGTGGCTTTCGGCTGGGGATGGCAACACCTGCCACGTGCTTTACGTCATCGCGTGCCGCAAGGCTGGCACGCAGCGTTATTGTTGCCGGTGGTGATTCTTGTCACGTGGCTGTGTTTTGCGTTATCACCAGTGATTGAAAGCGCGTGGTTTGGTGGCGATGCGCCGCGTTTTCTCACCGACGTGCTGCACATTAATTACGAACAACGTAACTCGTTTATTGTCGGTATCGCGATGGGATTTGCCGTGATCCCGTCGATCTTTTCGATCGCAGAAGACGCCGTTTTCGGTGTGCCGAAAAGTTTGGTTAACGGATCGCTCGCGCTTGGTGCGAGTCCTTGGCAAACCATGACGCGCGTCGTATTGCCGACGGCGAGTCCCGGCATATTTTCAGCGGTGATGATAGGCCTTGGACGTGCCGTCGGAGAAACCATGATTGTGTTAATGGCAACCGGCAACACGCCTATTATGGAAGCCAATATTTTTGAAGGATTGCGCTCCTTAAGTGCCAACATCGCGGTCGAAATGCCGGAGGCCGAAGTCGGCAGTTCGCACTATCGCATTCTGTTCGTGTCGGCCTTGGTTTTGTTTGCATTTACCTTAGTGTTTAACACCATTGCTGAAATTGTGCGCGCGCGATTGCGTCGCCAATACGGTTCACTTTAAGAGAGCGCTGCCATGTCAACTTCGTATTTTAAAAGCGGCGAACATTATGTGTGGCTAACTGGCGGTGCCATTGCGGTCGCGCTCACCATGGTGGTCGGTTTATTGCTGTTAGTGGCGGTCAATGGCATGACCAATTTTTGGCCGCATAAGATCTGGCAACAAACCCTCACCCGCAACGGCGAACAAAGTATCGTGCTGGGTGAAATTGTTCAGCAAGAAACCAGCAAGATTGAAGGTCAGATGGTGGCGCAAACATTATTTCGTATCGGCAATCGCGATGTTTATGGCCAAGATTTTCGTTGGTATCACGATGCGGATTTTAACGAGCGAACCTTACCGCGTGACGCCGTCATGGTGGAGCGCACCGAATGGGGCAATATGTATGGCTTTTTAGACAGCGTACAAGAAAATGAAGTCGTACACGCCAATTCGAATGCGGTAAGTGCGTTCGAGCGCGCCATGTCTCGCGTCAACACGCTACGCGGCGAAGCACATGCGATCGAGCAAGGCGAAATGTCGGATGTCAATCAACAGCTCGACCATCTGCGTCTGCGGAAACGTAAATTGGAACTCGATGGTAAACTAACCGATGCGATCGCCGCTGACATGGCACAAGAAAGTGCGCAACTGAACGAACAATTCAATACCCAGCAACAAGCCTTGGCGGCGGTGCATCACCAACTGGCGCGCGACAGCGTGACCATTAAATTGATTGATGGTCAAACGAAAACGATTCCACTGGCAAAAATTGAGCACATTTATTTTCCCAATCAATTAACGTTCGCCCAGCGTGTGTCGTATTTTTTCACGCGAGTTGGCGAATTTCTGTCACAAAATCCACGCGAGTCGAATACTGAAGGTGGTGTGTTTCCGGCGATTTTTGGCACCGTTACCATGGTGTTGTTGATGAGTCTTATCGTGACACCGTTTGGTGTGATCGCGGCGGTTTATTTAAGTGAATACGCCAAACAAAACTGGTTCACTCGCACCATTCGGATCGCGGTAAATAATTTAGCCGGTGTGCCGTCGATTGTTTACGGGGTATTCGGTTTGGGTTTTTTTGTGTACACATTAGGCAGTGGTATCGACAATCAATTTTTCGCTGAAGCCAAACCGGCTCCGACGTTCGGTACGCCAGGTTTATTGTGGGCCTCCCTCACTTTAGCGTTGCTGACCTTGCCGGTGGTTATCGTGTCTACCGAAGAAGGATTATCACGCATTCCCAAAGCCATACGAGAAGGTTCGCTCGCACTCGGTGCGACGAAAATCGAAACTCTGTGGCGCACCGTATTACCGATGGCAAGTCCAGCGATGATGACAGGGTTAATTCTGGCGGTAGCGCGGGCGGCCGGTGAAGTGGCCCCGTTGATGCTGGTGGGAGTGGTAAAGCTGTCGCCTGAATTACCCATGGATTTAAGTGCGCCATTTTTACATCTCGAACGCAAGTTTATGCACTTGGGTTTTCATATTTACGACGTTGGTTTTCAAAGCCCGAACATCGAAGCGGCGCGTCCGCTTGTTTATGCCTCTGCTTTGTTGCTGGTGCTGGTTACGGTGTTATTGAACATTTCCGCGATTAAGATCCGCAATCACTTGCGTGAAAAATACAAATCGCTTGAACACTAGAGAATTGAATGATGAGTGAAAATCTGAATCGTAATGATCGTGTCCACGATGGTGGCGCTACGGCGGCAAGCGATGGAATTAACAGCGAAAAAATTGCTGTGTATGTCAATCAGCTGAAACTGTTTTACGGCGGCAAACAAGCGTTGAACGGCGTTGATATGAAGATAGCCGAAAAACGTGTGACGGCTTTTATTGGTCCCAGCGGTTGCGGTAAGTCCACCTTGTTGCGTTGTTTTAATCGCATGAATGATTTGGTCGAATCGGCGCGCGTTGAAGGTGAGATCTTAATTAACGGCAACAATATTTACGCGCCCGAAGTGAATGTCGCTGAATTACGTCGCAACGTTGGTATGGTATTTCAGAAGCCGAATCCATTTCCAAAATCCATTTACGAAAACGTGGCGTATGGTTTGCGTCTGCAAGGCATCAATAAACGTCGCGTGCTGGATGAAGTGGTGGAATGGGCGTTAAAAGGCGCAGCGTTGTGGGACGAAGTAAAAGATCGGTTGCACGATAACGCGTTAGGCTTATCCGGCGGTCAGCAGCAGCGTTTGTGTATTGCGCGCGCGATTGCCGTGCAACCGCAGGTATTGTTGTTAGATGAACCGGCGTCGGCATTGGACCCGATCTCGACCCTGAAAGTAGAAGAGTTAATCAACGAATTAAAAAACGATTACACCATTGTGATCGTAACGCACAATATGCAGCAAGCGGCGCGTGTTTCCGATTACACCGCGTTTATGTATATGGGTGATTTAATCGAGTTTGCTGATACCAACACGATGTTTACCAATCCGCAAAAGAAACAAACGGAAGATTATATTAGTGGTAGATATGGGTAATTTTTACTTGTAGGAGCGTCTTTAGGCGCGACAAAACCATTCGCGTCTAAAGGTGCTCTTAAACAAAACCAAATTTTTGCGGCGCAGGCCGCTCCCAGCGTGGAGAAACGCCAATGACCATGGACACCAACAAAGTGACGCAACATATTTCGCGTCAGTTTAATGAAGAATTGGAAAACGTACGCCAGCGGGTGTTAGCGATGGGCGGCACCGTCGAGGAGCAAATCGCCTCTGCCGTGGCCGCGTTAACGGCCAGTGACGCCATGGCTGCTGAAAAAGTGATTCAACGCGATAGCGTGGTGGATCGCTACGAAATTGAGATCGACGAACAATGCACGCGGGTGCTGGCCAAACGTCAGCCGGCGGCCGGCGATTTGCGCTTGATCGTGGCGGTACTAAAAACCATTACCGATCTGGAACGCATGGGTGACGAAGCGGAAAAAATTGCCCGCATGGCACGCCACATTGCCGAAAACGACGAGCCTTCTCGGTCGGTCCGTTATATCTACGGTGCGTTGCAGCATTTTGGTGATCACGTGCGTACGATTTTGCACAAAGCACTCGATGCGTTTGCGCGTATGGATATGGATGCCGCGATCGAAATCGCCAAAGAGGAGCGCAAATCTGACGCCGAATACGAAGCCATCGCGCGCCAGATCTTGACGTATATGTTTGAAGACCCGCGCCATATCACCCCCGGTTTGGATGTGATGTGGTCGGCGCGCGCGTTGGAACGCATTGGTGATCACGCGCGCAATATTTGCGAATACATCGTTTACATGGTGCAAGGTAAAGACGTTCGTCACAGTGATTTTGATAACACAACGAACAAACAATAAACCGCAATTGTTCATTAGTTAGGGAACACATTATGAGTGCCAAAATACTCATTATCGAAGACGAACGCGATATTCGCGATTTACTGTGCTTTGCGTTGGAAGAAGCCGGCTTTCAAGTGACCGAAGCCTCCACCAGCGAACGCGCGTGGTCGTTGTTGCAAGAAGATTTAAAGCCGGATCTCATGTTGGTTGACTGGATGCTGCCCGGTGCTTCCGGCGTTGATTTTTGTCGTCGTGTAAAACAGAAAGAAGAGTTGCACGCTATTCCGTTAATTATGTTGACGGCACGCGGTGAAGAGGACGATCGCGTAAAAGGTTTGGAAAGTGGGGCGGACGATTATGTGGTGAAACCGTTCTCGCCGCGTGAGTTGATCGCACGCGTGCGTGCGGTGCTGCGCCGCAGTGGCGCTACGGTTACCGAAGCCGAAAAAATTCTCGAGATCGGTTTGCTACGTTTGGACAGCGTTAGCCATCGTGTCAGCTGTAAAGGCGAGACGGTAAAGTTGGGGCCGACCGAATATAAGTTGCTGCAATTTTTTATGGAACATGCCGAACGGGTTTACACGCGCAGCCAATTACTTGATGCCATTTGGGGCCATCAAGTGGTGGTAGAGGATCGTACCGTGGATGTGCATATGCGACGTTTACGCAAAGCGCTCGAACCGTTTGGTATTGAAGAATATGTGCAAACCGTGCGTGGGTCCGGTTATCGTTTTTCCGACCGTGTGTGAGCGTGCGGTAACAGGAGCGAAGCATTGAATAGCGCACAACAGCCGCAACGCTGGTACACCGAATTATGGTTCGTGTTGTCATCGTTACTCGTGGGCTGGTTAGTTTTTCAATCGTTTCGTTTGGGGGGCGAATTTCTCATTGTGGCCTTGGCCACTTACGCGGCGTGGCATCTCTATCACGTGTTGCGTCTTATTCGTTGGTTGGGGAGCAGCAATCGCGCGATCTCCGACAACATCCCCGGGGTTTGGCACGAAATTTATTATCGCTTATATTTGCTTCGTAAACGTCAGCGCGCGCAAATGCGGCGGGCGCTGCGCGTGGTCGAAGAATTTCGTGATGCAACCAATTCGCTGCCGGACGCTTACGTGGCGTTGACGCGTAACGGAGAAATTGTGTGGTTTAATGTGGCGGCCAAACAGCTATTGGGTTTGCGCAGTCCGGCCGATATCGGTCAACGCATCAGCAATTTATTGCGTCATCCGGATTTCATCGCGTTTGAACGTGGTGATGTCAATCAATCGGCGATCGAAATTCCCTCACCAATTAATGCGGCTTTGGTCTTAAGTATTCATTTGACCTCGCATCGCACCGGACAGCGTTTGCTAATGGCGCGCGACATTACACACGTGCATAAACTGGAACAAATGCGACAGGATTTTGTCGCCAATGTGTCACACGAATTGCGCACGCCAATCACCGTGCTTACCGGTTATCTTGAGACCCTTTCGTCAGCGGGTGAAGAAAAACTGGGGCGTTATGTTCGTCCGGTGAATCAGATGCAGCAACAAGCACTGCGCATGAAATCACTGGTGGATGATTTGTTGTTTTTGTCGCGATTGGATAACGAGCGGCAGAAACTGTCCTTTGAAAAAGTGGATATGGTCAAACTACTGCGCAGCATCAGCGAAGACGCGCGAGTGTTTTCTGGCGTCGCCGGACATCGCATCGAGCTTGAGATCAGCACTTCGCAAGCGGTTATGGCCTCGCCCAAAGAGCTGCAAAGCGCACTGTGGAATCTGGTGAGTAATGCCATACGCTATACCCCAGCGGGCGGCCAGATCGTGCTGCGTTGGCGTGATCACGGTGTCAACGAATTAGCGTTTGATGTCGAAGATAACGGTGCTGGCATCGAGGCGCATCACATCGAACGACTGACCGAGCGTTTTTATCGTGTTGATGCGGGCCGTTCGCGTGAAGTTGGTGGCACCGGACTGGGTCTTGCGATCGTCAAAAATGTGATGGAGCGCCACGGTGGTCGTTTGGAAATAGTCAGTCAGGTCGCCAAGGGATCACGGTTTACTTGTGTTTTTCCGTCGTCGATGAAGTTGTTGTAAGCGTCATAAAAATGCAACGTTGCCGTCACATCGTTGCCAAATCTCGCCACTACAGTGACGTTGTCCAGTTAGGAGACTTAAATATGATGAAGAAAATGCTGGCGCTAGCCATCGGTGTTGCCGTGAGTGTTACGGCAACGGCCGCAGGCGTCGATAGCGCAATTCCCAGTTACAAGCCGGTGAGCGGTGTGAACGGCAACATCACCTCGGTAGGTTCCGACACACTCAATAATTTGATGACGTTTTGGACCGAAGATTTCAAAAAGCTTTATCCCAACGTGAATCCGTCGGTGCAAGGCATGGGTTCATCCACTGCGCCGCCGGCCTTGACCGAAGGCACGTCAAATTTGGGGCCGATGAGCCGCAAAATGAAAGACAATGAAATTGCGGCGTTTGAAGCCAAATATGGTTACAAACCCTTGGCGATTCCGGTGGCGATCGACGCCTTGGCGGTGTTCGTTCACAAAGACAATCCGATTAAATCGTTGTCGATGGAACAAGTCGATGCAATTTTCTCCAGCACGCGCAAATGTGGCGCCGCTGCCGAGATTCTGAAATGGGGTGAGGCCGGTTTGTCGGGGGCAATGGCGGGCGAAAAAATCGCCTTGTTCGGTCGTAACTCGGTGTCTGGTACTTACGGTTATTTCAAAGAGCATGCGCTGTGCAAAGGTGACTTCAAAAGCACCGTAGCCGAACAACCGGGCTCTGCCTCGGTGGTGCAATCGGTAGGTGCCGCGAAAAACGCCATTGGATATTCGGGTATCGGTTACAAAACCGCCGATGTTCGCGCGCTGCCGTTATCCGAAAAAAGCTTCAGTGCGCCGATTGAAGCCACCGAAGCGAATGCCATCAGCGGTGATTATCCTTTGTCACGTTATTTGTACGTTTACGTGAATAAAAAGCCGGGACAAGCGTTACCACCTGCCGTGCGCGAATTCATGGTGATGGTGTTGTCCAAGCAAGGACAAGAGTCGGTCGTTAAAGATGGCTACATTCCCTTGCCGGCGAAAGTGGCCGCCAAGCAAATGGCTGCGTTAGATAAATAATTACGATGAGTATAAAGAACGGCGCTAAATGCGTAATGTCAGTCAGTTAAGCAAATTGCTAGCGACATAAAAGCCAACCACCCCTAACCCCTCCTTGGAAAGGAGGGGGATCTAAAGCCCTCCCCTTAACAAGGGGAGGGTTGGGTGGGGTTGTTTTTGACTGCAAATAAGCTTAACTGACAGGCATTAGCGCTAAATGCGCCGTTTTTTTCAAATGGCAAACGGTTGACAGCACTAACTACTGTCGTTGATCGGTCGCCATCATAAATTGTTTGCGGAATTCGAGTGGCGCGCGAATATGCGGTACCGGTGCCATTGGACCGCCACCTGCCGAGACAATAATCGTACCGAAATTCAATAAGCGCCCAATCAAAGGCTGTTCGACTTGGACACTTTCGACCTTGCTTAAATTGATCTCGGTCGTATCGCGACGAATAAAACCGAATTTTACGATGATGCGTTTGTTGGTGATCGCCAGTTCGATGCTGTGGTAATTTATGTACACGACGATAAATAACAACGCGGACACAAAACACAAACCCAACATAAATTTTTGTCCGCTTAACATCGCACCGACGACGCCACCGACAAAAAACAGCGTGGCGACCAACAGTTTGCCGAAATACGCCCACAGCGATGGCAGTCCGCGATAACGCAGAGATTCGCCTTCGATTAATACTTTTTCAACATAGCTACTCATCTTTATTCCTGTTCAAAAATATCACCATCAACATAACGCCAATCCGGTATCGCGACGAATCGACTGCGCTCGTGCAATTTTGCGGCGCGGCCATAGTGCTTAAAACGTGCGATAAATTCCACTTCGGCCTGCTGCGCTTGCGTGTGATGCGCAACGATAGTTAGCGCTATCCATTTGACGCCCGCCTCGGCGACCAGACTGGCGCGGTCGGGCCGTGTGTCGGGATGCCACGTATCGAACAGATAATCCCACTGCTGCATAACGTAGGCGCTGTAACGCGACCGCATCAGTTGCACGGCGGATTGCGCCGCCTGTGCGCGTTGATGCAGTGGCGCACAGCACTGCGCATAGCGTTGCTGTGAGCCACATGGACAAACGTCTACTTTCGCCATTTTTACCTCGTTCATTGCGCGTCGCTGGCGAATTGTACTATCCGCATAACGGGGCGTGGTCGACAATAGTGAAGAGTAAAACCGGAGAACGAAAATGACCCTAGGCGTTGGCGGCAAAACAGAACAACAGGCGTTGGCGTTGTTGCACGATATGATGGCGGGGGCGGTGCCGATCGCGCTGCCGGAATATCGGCAGCGACTTTGCAAAGCGCAAGAAAAAATGCGTGCGCTAGGCGTTGATGTGTTGTATTTGCCGGCCGGAACCAATTTGCGATATTTCACCGGCACGCAATGGTCGCCGAGTGAACGTGTGGTCGCGGCGCTGTTGTTTGCTGACGGTGAAATGGAATACATCGTGCCACAGTTCGAGCGCGGAAGTTTTAGCGCATTTTGTGGTTTACGAGGCGCGATTCACTCGTGGCACGAACATGAAAGTCCCTATGAATTGATTGCGCAGCGGGTGCGCGCGCGCTTCGCTCAGGGTGTCGATATCACCCTGGCGTTGTCTGAATGTACGCCGTTTTTTGTGTTCGATGGTCTGCGTAAGGTTCTGACGTCGGCGCGTTTTATTAATGCGACGACGATTACGGCCGCATGCCGGATGCAAAAATCGGCGCCGGAACTGGCGTTGATGCAAACCGCGAAGAATATGACTTTAGCGGTGCATAAAGCGGCGGCGAGCATTTTGCGTGAAGGCATTTCGACGGAAGACGTCAGCGACTTTATTCACCGCGCACACCAGCGTGTCGGTGCGGGTGGCTCGTATTTTTGCATCGTGTTATTTGGCGAGGCGACACAATATCCGCATGGCGTAAAAGATCCGCAGCATCTAAAAAATAACGACATGGTTTTGATCGACACCGGCTGCAAAGTGCATGGTTATATTTCCGACATCACGCGCACTTATGTTTTCGGTCAGGCGTCACCGCGCCAGCGTCAGATCTGGCAGGCCGAGAAGCACGCGCAAGCGGCGGCGTTTGCGGCGGCGCAAATCGGGCAACCCTGTGGTGCGGTGGATCGTGCCGCACGTGCCGAGTTGGCGCGTCATGGTTTATCCGCGAATTATGATCTGCCCGGCTTGCCACATCGCACTGGTCATGGCATTGGTTTGGATATACATGAGTGGCCGTATCTGGTGACCAGCGATGACACGCCGTTGGCACCCGGAATGTGCTTTAGCAATGAACCGATGATCTGTGTGCCGGGTGAATTCGGCATTCGACTTGAAGATCATTTTTATATGACCGAGGATGGGCCAAAGTGGTTTACCGAACCGTCATTTTCCATTGATGATCCGTTTGGATTGCAGGCACAACAGGCGTGATGGTGAGGGGCGATAAACGACAGCGACGAGCCGTTTAATTATCGCGGTAAAAAGCGTTTGTCTGGTGTGTTGCCGTTTTTAATGGCGGTGACGATAGCGTCGTTGATGTAACGAAATTCATCTGCGTTTAAGGATCGGCGACTAAACGCGATGTGCAAGGGATCGCTGAATAACGGCGGGTTGAGTTTGCGCATTTTTTGACGCGCATCGTGCTCGATGAGCGCATCAAATAAACGATCGCTCATCAATAAAATTGTTTCCGGATTGTTTAACGCCAAACGCAGTCCATCGGGATCATTTTGATAGGTGAGTACCTGTGCTGACAATTGGTGTTGCGTGCGAAATTGGTCGAAGGTCTCGCCGTACCAACCGTGCAAGGGAATGAGCAACGCATTTTTTGATTTGGTTAAATCATCCAGCGTCGAAAATTGAGCGAGTGCCGTGTTGCTGGTCGACACATACACACTCAAATTATCGCGCGTGTACGGTGTAGACATATAAAAACGCGATTCGCGCTCCGGCGTAGACGACAAACCAATGGCGAAATCGTGCTTGCCTTCTTCCAGCGAATGCAAAATGCGCCCGAAACTGGCGACTTCTTCCTCCTGCAGGGAAACGCGACAACCGGCTTCGGCTAACACTTGTTGCAACCATTTCAATTCTTGACGATACACCGGTGCCGTCACACGCGATACGTGTACGCGCAGCGAATGTGTGCAATCCGCATGTGCCGCAAGCGGTCCGATTAGCACACTGAGGAGGAGAGAAAAAAAGAATGGGGGGGGGATTGTCGATGAGGTTATGAGTGGCTCGTTGGCGTCACTATAAACGAGTCAGTGACGGTTCGGCAGCGGTTTGTGCGTCAGGTGATATTGCCGTGCGGGAGTCAAGGTTCAGGCGCGCTGTTTCTCCACCGTTTTTGTGCTGATATAACTAAGCGGTTGCACCTCGCCGTTGTCATCCACACTTTCGAGTTTGACGTCGAACCCCCACAAATGATGCAAATGTCGCATCACTTCATCAAACCCTTCGGCCAGCGGCACGTGATTGTGCATGACGTGGCGCAAGGTGAGTGTGCGATCGCCACGTGCATCGACATTCCACACCTGAATATTCGGTTCGTTAAAACTTAAATTGTATTGATCTGATAGCGCCTTGCGAATGGCGCGATAACCTTCGTCATCGTGAATGGCGGTAACATTCAATTCACTGCTGGCGGCGTTATCCAAAATACCGAACAAACGGAATTGCCGAATCAAACGCGGTGACAGAAATTGGCCGATAAAACTTTCGTCCTTGTAATTGCGCATGGCAAAGTCCAGCGTTTTTTGCCACGGCGTGTCGCAAATATCGGGAAACCACCGCCGATCTTCTTCATCGGGTTGTTCGCAGATCCGTTTGATGTCCATGTACATCGCAAAGCCCAGAGCGTACGGATTAATGCCGCTGTAATACGGGCTATCAAACGTTGGTTGATACACTACGTTGGTGTGCGACTGCAAAAACTCCAGCATAAAACCTTCGCCAATCAATCCTTCATCGTAGAGTTGATTCATGATGGTGTAATGCCAAAACGTCGCCCATCCTTCGTTCATGACTTGAGTTTGTCGCTGCGGATAAAAATACTGGCCGATTTTCCGCACGATGCGCACGACTTCGCGTTGCCACGGCTCCAGTAGCGGCGCGTGCTTTTCAATGAAATATAAAATGTTTTCTTGTGGCTCCGAAGGAAAACGATGAGCGTTGTCATCCCGCGCCTTTTTTTCCATCACGGGGATCGTGCGCCACAACTCATTTACCTGCGATTGCAAAAACGCTTCACGTTCGGCCAGTCGTCGTTGTTCTTCGCGCATCGAGATCGGATGCGGTCGCTTATAGCGGTCGACGCCATGATTCATTAACGCGTGACAAGAATCGAGCAAGGTCTCGACCGCATCAATGCCGTGCCGTGCCTCGCATTCGGCGATAAAATTTTTAGCAAACACCAGATAATCAATAATCGCTTCGGCATCGGTCCAGGTCTGAAATAAATAATTGCCTTTAAAAAATGAATTGTGACCGTAACTGGCGTGTGCCATGACGAGGCACTGCATCATCATGGTGTTTTCTTCCATTAAATAGGCGATGCAAGGATTGCTGTTGATGACGATTTCATACGCGAGTCCCATGTGGCCGCGTTTGTAACGCTGTTCGTTGCTGATGAAGTGTTTGCCAAATGACCAGTGACTATAGCCGATCGGCATACCGACGCTGGCGTATGCATCCAGCATTTGTTCTGACGTGATGATTTCGATTTGATTAGGATAAGTGTCGAGGTGAAACGACTTGGCGATGCGATCGATTTCTTTCTCATACGCTTTGATGAGATCAAACGTCCATTCGGCGTTTTCTGTTAGTGGTGTACGACGCGTCATGCTTTCTGCCTTTTGAACAGTTCGCGGAACACCGGGTATATATCACTGACCTCGCTAATTTGTTGCAATGCGAAGTTGGGATGACGTTCGCCCAGTGTGCTGTAGTGTTCCCATAAACTTTGATGTTGACGCTGTGTGATTTCGATATAGCAAAAATAACGCAACACCGGTAGCAGGTCGCGATCGAGAATTTCTTGACAGACCGGCGAATCATCGCCCCAGTTATCGCCATCACTGGCTTGCGCGGCGTAGATATTCCACACCGTCGGCGAATAACGCGACTTAACAATTTCATCCATTAACTTCAGCGCGCTTGATACTACGGTGCCGCCGGTTTCTTGCGAATAGAAGAATTCCTTTTCATCCACTTCTTTGGCTTGCGTGTGGTGGCGAATAAATACGACTTCGACGTTTTTATAATTTTTCGTCAGAAATAAATACAATAATAAGAAAAACCGTTTCGCCATATCTTTGGTTGGTTGGTCCATGGAGCCGGAAACGTCCATCAGACAAAACATCACCGCTTGCGAAGTGGGCAGTGGTTGCTTGATGTAATTGTTAAACCGCAAATCAATGGTGTCGATAAACGGAACGCGCGCGATGCGTTGGCGTAATTCGTCAATTCTGCCGCGCAATACTTTTGTCTCCTCGTCGTCATCCGAATCGTCGCCGTGGCGACGCATCAACGCCGATTCGGCTTCGCGCAGTTCGCGCCGTGCTTCACCCGACATGGCGAGACGACGAGCCATTGCTCCTTTCATCGAACGGATGATATTCAAGTTTGTAGGAACGCCGTCGGTTTTGTAACCGGCACGAACGGTTTTGAATTGCGTGAGACGCTTCAAACTGTTTTGTTGCAGACGCGGTAACTCCAAGTCTTCGAACAATAGATCCATATACTCTTCACGCGATAACTCGAAACGAAATTCATCTTCGCCTTCGCCGTGGTCACTGGCGCGGCGGCCTTGACCTTGTCCCTGGCCATTTAACGGTTTTTTGATCTTGTCACCGGCAACAAATTCTTTGTTACCGGGGTGTATGCGCTCGTGAATGCCGCCTTGCCCAGACCGAAAGGTTGGTTCACGAATGTCTTTGGATGGGATGGATATGTTTTCACCGCTGTCGACATCGGTGACGCTACGTTGATTGATTTGATCCGATATCGCTTTCTTGATTTGTGACTTATAGCGGCGAATAAAGCGCTGGCGATTGACCGTGCTTTTGCCTTTGCTCATTGGCCTTCTGTCGATCAGTTGGCTCATTGACGTTGTCACTCGCTGAACGAAATGGAAGAGTCCGACAATCGCTTATCTTCATCGGATGTAGAGATGTCCTCTGGTCGTCAGGTAACTCGCCCTGGCCGCACCCTACAAAACAATGATGTAGCGCTAAGACACTCGTTTAATTAGCTAGCCTTTCTGACGCGCAGATACCATTCACACAGTAAACGCACCTGTTTTTCGGTGTAACCTTTCTGCACCATGCGAGAAACAAAATCTTGATGCTTCTTCATGTCCTCTTTGGATGCTTTAGGGTTGAACGAAATCACTGGTAACAAGTCTTCCGTGTTCGAGAACATTTTTTTCTCGATAACCGTGCGCAATTTTTCATAACTGGTCCAGTTCGGATTGTTGCCATTGTTATTGGCTCGCGCGCGCAATACAAAGTTTACCGTTTCGTTACGAAAGTCTTTAGGGTTGGAAATTCCTGCCGGCTTTTCGATTTTTTCTAACTCTTCGTTTAAGGCGGCGCGGTCGAAGTTTTCGCCGGTTTCCGGATCGCGGTACTCTTGGTCCTGAATCCAGAAATCCGCATAGGTAACATAGCGGTCAAAAAGATTTTGCCCGTATTCGGAGTACGATTCCAAATAGGCAGTTTGAATTTCTTTGCCGATAAACTCGACGTATTTCGGGACTAAAAATCCTTTGATGTGTTCTAAGTATTTGTCGCCAACGTCTTGCGGAAACTGTTCACGCTCGATTTGCGTTTCGAGAATATAAAGCAAATGCACTGGATTGGCGGCCACTTCGGTTTGGTCGAAATTAAAGACGCGCGACAAAATTTTGAAGGCGAACCGGGTGGATAGCCCCGTCATGCCTTCGTCCACGCCGCCGTTATCACGATACTCCTGATACGACTTTGCTTTGGGGTCGGTGTCTTTGAGTGACTCACCATCGTAAACACGCATCTTGGAATAAAGGCTAGAGTTTTCCGGATCTTTTAAACGAGATAACACGGAAAATTGTGCCAACATTTTCAATGTACCCGGCGCGCAGGGGGCTTTGCTTAAGTCGCTATTGCTCAGTAGTTTTTCGTAAATATGCACTTCATCGCTGACACGCAAGCAATAAGGAACTTTTACGATATAAACACGATCTAGAAACGCTTCATTGTTTTTGTTGTTGCGAAATTGTTGCCATTCCGATTCATTGGAATGCGCCAAAATGATGCCTGAAAACGGTAATGCCGACATCCCTTCGGTGCCGTTGTAATTGCCCTCTTGTGTCGCCGTGAGTAATGGGTGTAACACCTTTATCGGCGCTTTAAACATCTCGACAAATTCCATTATGCCTTGATTGGCACGACACAATGCACCGGAGTAGCTGTAGGCATCCGGATCGTTTTGCGCAAACCGCTCCAGCATCCGAATGTCAACTTTACCCACCAACGACGAAATGTCTTGATTGTTTTCATCACCGGGCTCGGTTTTGGCGACGGCAATTTGATCGAGGACGCTGGGTTTTAATTTCACTACGCGAAACTTCGTGATATCGCCGCCGAATTCATGCAGTCGCTTAACCGCCCACGGTGACATGATGGTGTGGCAATAGCGGCGCGGAATCGAAAACTCCGATTCCAGAATATGTCCATCTTCTTCCGGATCAAAAAGTCCCAGCGGTGATTCGAAAACTGGCGATCCTTTGATCGCATAAATCGGACAACGTTCGATCAGTTTTTTTAATTTTTCGGCCAACGATGATTTGCCGCCGCCGACCGGGCCGAGTAAATACAAAATCTGCTTCTTTTCTTCCAGTCCTTGCGCCGCGTGGCGAAAATACGAAACGATTTGTTCAACCGTATCTTCCATGCCGTAAAACTCGGCGAACGCGGGATAACGCGCAATCACTCGGTTGGAAAATAGACGCGATAAACGTGAATCGTGCGCGGTGTCGATAAGTTCCGGATCGCCGATGGCTTTTAACATTCGTTCAGCGGCATTGGCATAAGCCAGCCGATCGGCTTTACACAGTTCAAGGTATTCCTGCAGGCTGAACTCATCTTCCTTAGCTTCTTCATAACGGGCGCGGTAGTGTTGGAAAAGACTCATGGGTCCTCCTTAAACAACGCATACGAGCAAAATTGCCGCAGTGCGTAATAAAAGCCTTCCTGCCCTAAGCATAGACCTGTTGCGGAATAAAATTGTTGCTGTTTTTTTAGCCAGAAATGACATTGAA
>CAZYUS010000044.1:0-22286 GCA_964650615.1 uncultured Pseudomonadaceae bacterium
AGATGTGATAACGCAATGCGCTCGTGTTTTATCGCTAGGCGAAGACACCATTCAGTTACGTTTTATCCGCGATCAAGGCTGCGCGCGCTGTGCGCAAGGACAAGGATGTGGTGGTGCGATTTTTAATGCGTTATCGAATTCGTCGGTGATCGATTTTTCGGTTCCTCGCACGCTTGAACTCAATGTGGGGGATGAGGTTCGCATCGGGATCGCCGCAAGGTCGCTCGTTAAAGCTAGTTTTTTCGCGTATTTCTTTCCGCTCATCGGAATGTTGATATCTGCCGTTGTCGCTCATTTTTTGTTTAATAATGAAGTGATGGTGGTCGGTTTTGCCTTAATCGGTTTATTGGTAAGTTTCTTTGCTGTACGAGGTTGGCAGAAACGGCGGCAACATGACTTTCAACACATTATCCTCGGTGTGATTTCTTCTCGCTGATCCCTTGAAATATTTTGCAACGACTCGACATTGAACTCATTTCTGATGTACAAGTCAGAAATGCTTGATGGATTTTCGTTGCGATAAAATCCAATTCGTTATCGTTCGGTTAAATTTAATAACAGGTGTTTCGATGCAAAACAGGACAGTAATCGCGCTGCTTGCGGCGACAGTAGCATGGACTTCGACGGTGGCTTCTGCCGGAATTAATTTGCCGGATTTTACGCCGCTGGTTGACGAGGTTTCTCCCGTTGTCACCACCATTTCAACCGAAGTAAAGCAGGGGCGCAGTATGCGCAGCGGGCCGACGGGTTCGGGGTTTGTGATCAGCGCAGATGGTTACGTATTAACGAATCATCATGTCATTAATGAAGTGGAAACCATCACTGTTAAATTGGATGATGGTCGGGAATTAAAGGCAAAGAAAATTGGTGACGACGAAGAATCCGATATCGCTTTGCTAAAAATCGAAGGTGGCAATTTCAAAGCCGCGAAAATTGGTGACGTGAATAAATTACGGCCCGGCGCTTGGGTGTTGGCATTCGGCGCGCCGTTAGGATTGGAAAAAACCGTTACCGCCGGTATTGTGAGCGCAAAATCGCGCGCGCTGGGCAGCAATCGTTACGTTCCGTTTATTCAATCCGATGTCGCCATTAATCCCGGAAATTCTGGTGGCCCATTAATCAACATTAACGGCGAAGTTGTCGGTATTAATTCGCAAATACTCTCATCAACCGGTGGCTCGATCGGATTGTCGTTTTCTATCCCGATCGATGTGGCAATGGACATCGTGCAACAGTTGAAAACCAGCGGTGCGATTGCGCGCGGCTATCTTGGTGTCGGCTATCAAGATGTCGAACAAGAAATGATCAAGGAATTTGGTCTTGATCGGCCACGCGGTGCGCTGATCCCAGCAGTAACCAAAGCAAGTCCGGCGGAAAAATCTGGTCTTAAGGTAGGGGACATCATTACGGTTTGGGACGGTACAACGGTCGAAAAATCGTCCGATTTACCGATGTTGGTAGGGCGCACCCGTCCCGGTAAATCGGTCAAGGTCGAGATCTATCGCGACGGCAAACCGAAAATAATGTCGATCACGGTTGGCGATAAAAAAGAATCCGGCGATAGCATCAGTTCGGGAGGCAGTACCGGCGAAACGCGAAGCCTCGGCTTGTCGGTCGGTGAGTTGTCGGCGAAGCAACGTGAAGAAGCCGAAGTGGAACACGGTGTTGTCGTCAAATCAGTGGACGAAGGCCCAGCCGCTGACGGCGGTATTCGACCGGGCGACATCATCGTATCAATTAAGCGTAAAGAGATTGATTCGGTGGCCGAATTCACCCGCATTGTGAAATCCATCAAGCCGGGCAGCGATGTGCCGGTCTTGGTGATGCGTCGCGGCGCGAGCAAATACATTATTTTGAACATTCCAGAGTAAGTGGCTTAAGCGTGAATTCATCGAATCAGGTAGAATTCGCGCCGCTCGGCGGGCCAGTCGGCCCGCCGAATTATTTAGCGATACGCCTATGTCTTATATTCAAAATATTCGTAATTTCTCTGTCATTGCTCACATTGACCACGGTAAATCAACGCTCTCTGACCGCTTGATCCAACGCTGCGGCGGATTGGAAGCGCGCGAAATGCAGGAGCAGGTGCTGGATAATAATCCGATTGAACGCGAACGCGGGATCACGATTAAAGCGCAAAGCGTTACGCTCAATTACAAAGCACTGAATGGTCAGAATTATCAGCTGAATTTTATTGATACACCGGGCCACGTTGATTTTTCTTATGAAGTCAGTCGTTCGCTGGCGGCGTGTGAAGGGGCGTTATTAGTGGTCGATGCCGCGCAAGGTGTCGAAGCGCAAACGCTGGCCAATTGCTATACCGCGCTCGATCAAAAACTCGAAGTGTTGCCCGTTTTAAACAAGATTGATTTACCCAGTGCCAACCCCGATGGCGTGATTGAAGAGATCGAAGACATTGTCGGGATCGAAGCACAAGATGCCGTGCGTTGCAGTGCCAAAGAGGGCATTGGAATTGACGAATTGCTGGAGCGGATTGTGGTTGGTATTCCCGCTCCAAAGGGCAGTGACAGCGCACCGCTGCAAGCGCTCATCATTGACTCGTGGTTTGATAACTATTGCGGTGTGGTGTCGTTGGTTCGGGTGATGAATGGAACGCTTCGCAAGGGCGATAAAATGCTGGTGATGAGCACCGGCCGCGCTCACGAAGTGACTCAGCTCGGTATTTTCACTCCCAAACGTAAGGACCTAGATCATCTAAAAGCCGGTGAAGTCGGCTTTGTTATCGCGGGTATTAAAGACATTCATGGCGCTCCGGTCGGTGATACGTTAACGCTCGCTCGCGCCCCGGCCGATACCGCATTGCCAGGTTTTAAGAAAGTAAAACCGCAAGTCTATGCTGGATTGTTCCCCGTTGAATCGGATGATTACGAAGCGTTTCGTGATGCCCTTGATAAGCTGAGTTTAAATGACGCCTCGATTTTTTATGAACCAGAAAATTCACAAGCGTTAGGATTCGGTTTTCGCTGTGGTTTTCTCGGTATGTTGCACATGGAAATCATTCAGGAGCGTCTCGAACGCGAATATAATCTGAATCTGATTACCACGGCACCCACGGTAATTTATGAAGTGGTCAAGAAAAACGGCGAAACGATTTACGTGGACAATCCCTCTCGTTTACCGGATGTCGGCGTCATCGAAGAAATGCGTGAGCCGATCTGCGAAGCTCACATTCTCGTGCCGCCCGAATTCGTCGGTGCTGTGATCACGTTGTGTATTGAAAAGCGTGGCGTGCAAACCAAAATGCTTTACGTCGGTCGTCAAGTATCGTTGACTTACGAAATTCCGATGGCCGAAGTGGTGCTCGACTTTTTTGATCGTTTGAAATCCTGCTCACGCGGTTACGCGTCATTAGATTACAATTTCGTCCGTTTCCAGTCGGCCCAGTTGTGCAAACTGGATATGTTAATCAATAACGAAAAAGTGGATGCGCTTGCCTGTATTTTGCATCGCGATAATGCTGTTTATCGTGGACGCGATCTGGTTGATAAAATGAAAGACCTGATCCCCCGTCAACAGTTTGAAGTGGCTATTCAAGCCGCGATTGGCTCGCAAGTTATTGCGCGCTCCACGGTAAAAGCCTTACGTAAAAATGTGTTGGCCAAATGTTATGGCGGTGATATTTCACGTAAGAAAAAATTGCTCGAAAAACAAAAAGAAGGTAAGAAGCGGATGAAACAAGTCGGGCGGGTAGAAATTCCGCAAGAGGCCTTCTTGGCGGTTCTTCACGTAGGGAAAGACAGTAAATGAAAGAGAATGTGGTCTTTTTTGGCCTCATGGCCTTTATCATCGGTTTGATTTATCTCGGTTTCGATTTTTCACTGATCCTTTTCGTCATTACAGTGGTTTCAGGATTTATTTGGGCCGTTGACCATTGGGTGTTTGCTAAAAAAAGGCAGGCGGCGGCAGCCGCTATCGGCATTGAAGCTTCGTTGCCTGAGTTAGTGGCGCAGGCCAAATCATTTTTTCCGATTTTGCTGGCGATTTTTGTGTTGCGTTCGTTTCTTTTTGAACCGTTTCGTATTCCGTCAGGTTCAATGAAACCGACTTTGCTGGAAGGTGATTTTATTCTGGTGAATAAATTCAGTTATGGTATTCGTCTGCCTATACTGAACCGCAAAATCATCGAAACGAGCGATGTAGCGCGCGGTGATGTCGTGGTATTTCGCTATCCGGTCGATCCGCGCCAAGATTTTATCAAGCGCGTTATCGGATTGCCGGGTGATGTCATAGCCTACACGGATGACAAGCAATTATTCATTCGTCCGGCATGTCACGAAACTGATCGTGCGTTATGTCCTGCGGTGATTCAGGTTAATCGTGATCTGGTCGCAGCAGCGGGTTTTAACGACAACGGTTTGCTGGGCGATGTTTATAACGAGCAGTTGGGAGACAAAACGCACGCCACCTTGATTCATCGCGAGGCGCGGAATGCCGATTACGACTATTATCGCCAAATGTATGGACGCGCGGGCGGACAGCGCGTACCGGGCGCGTTTCAATGGACCGTCCCGGAAGGGCAATACCTGATGATGGGCGACAATCGCGATCGCAGCAGTGATGGTCGTTTTTGGGGGTTTGTTCCCGACGATCATCTAAAGGGGAAGGCGGTCGCAGTCTGGATGCATTTGGATTTCGAACTCGACGGACCATGGTTAAGCAAGATCCCGACCGGAATTGGTTTTAACCGGATTGGCGGAATCGAGTAATTCGCGCTAATTTATAACCACAAAGTTTGCGGAGGTATATCCATGGTGCGTTCAGGAAAACAACAAGGCATGACGTTGATCGGCTGGCTTTTGATGATGGCCTTGATCGGTTTCTTTGCTATTTTGACGTTAAAATTGTGGCCAATATATTATGAAAATTTCGGTGTTAAACGAGCGGTGGGTAAGCTGCCCACACAACCTGAAATTTCGAATAAGTCGGATGACGAGATTTGGAAAATTGTCGAACGTCAGTTTACGATTGATCAAGTCAGTCACCCGACGCGTAAAGATTTCAAAATCGAACGTCAAGAAGATGGTAGCCGTCAAGCAAGTGTTAAATATGAAGTACGCGTACCAGTCATGTTCAACGTTGATGTTGTAGTCTATTTCGACGACAAAGTTACTTTGCCGCAAAAATAATGCACACCATGGCGCGTCAGGCGTTTTTGCGCCGTATTAATTACACTTTTCAAAATAATCAATTATTGGACTTGGCGCTTACTCATCGAAGCGCCAGTCACCATCATAACGAGCGCCTAGAGTTTTTAGGTGATGCGTTGTTAAATCAAATCATTGCCGCCGAGCTTTTTACCCGTTTTACGCGAGCGACCGAAGGCGAAATGAGCCGTATGCGTGCGCAACTGGTAAAAGAAAAAACCTTAGCCGAACTAGCACTCGAATTGCAGTTGGGTGATTTGCTTTATTTGGGTGGTGGAGAGTTGAAAAGTGGCGGGTTTCGGCGCGAATCCATTTTGGCCGATGCCCTTGAAGCGTTGTTCGGTGCCATTTATCTCGATGGTGGAATAGCGCAATGTTCGGCCATTGTGTTGGCATTATTCGAATCGCGATTGCAACTGTTGGCGCACGATTGCGCCGGAAAAGATGCCAAGACCTTGCTACAAGAATATTTGCAGTCGCGGCGTGAAGCCTTGCCGCAGTATGAATTGCTAGGCGCTGATGGTGAAGCGCACGCGCAGATCTTTTATGTGCGTTGCAGTTTGATGTCGGGCGTCTCTGGTGACGGCCAAGGCAGCAGTCGTCGTCGTGCCGAACAGCAAGCGGCAGAGGCGGTATTGCAACAAGTGAAAGCGCTCACCAACGCGGCCAAAAAAGTGAAATCATCATGACCCAGCACAGTGGATATGTCGCGATCGTTGGTCGCCCTAACGTTGGTAAATCGACGTTACTGAATCATTTAATCGGCCAGAAGATCAGCATCACGTCGCGGCGTCCGCAAACGACACGCCATCGGATACTGGGGATTTGGACGCAAGATGAAACGCAAATTATTTTTGTCGACACGCCGGGTTTGCACCGTCAAGAAGCGCGCAGCATTAATCGGTATATGAATCGTGCTGCTGCGAGCAGCGTGCAAGATGTCGATGCTATCGTGTGGGTAATTGAAGGACTGCAATGGACGGACGACGATGAGTTGGTGCTGGAACGGCTTAAAGATGTGAAGGCACCGGTGTTTTTGTTTATCAATAAAGTCGACAAGATCCATCCGAAAGAGAAATTGCTGCCCCACCTTATTAGCTTACAATCCAAACGCGAATTCGCTGAAATTATTCCAGGTTCGGCCGAAAAAGGCAGCAATCTGGACACCTTGCTCAAAACGTTGTGTAAACGTATGCCGGAAAATACGCATTTGTACGCGGAAGACGAAGTCACCGATCGTAGCCAGCGTTTTCTTGCTGCTGAATTGGTGCGAGAAAAAATTATGCGGTCGTTGGGGGCTGAAGTTCCCTACAGTGCAACGGTTGCGATCGAACAATTTAAGGAAGAAGAGGGGCGCTTTATTATTCACGCCGCCATCTGGGTTGAGCGCGACGGTCAAAAAGCCATATTGATCGGTGAAAGCGGAGCCAAACTCAAACAAATCGGTACCGATGCGCGTCTGGAAATGGCTCAAATGTTTGGCGTTCCCGTGCATTTGGAGTTATGGGTAAAAGTGAAATCGGGCTGGGCCGATGATGATCGTGCTTTGCGTTCATTGGGTTACACTGAAGACTGAGTTTGACTATCGTGGACGCGTTGCCCGCTTTGGTTTTGCACCGTCGTCCGTGGCAGGAATCCAGTCTATTATTAGATGTTTTTACCCGTGATTTTGGCGTAGTAAAAATTTGTGCGCGCGGTGTCAGGGGGAAAAAACGCTCGCAATGGTCTTCCTGTTTGCAAAATTTTGTACCGCTGGTTGTGCAATGCAAAACCAAGGGCGAGTGGTGGCATCTCGTTGAAGTCGACCCCGCTGGCGCACCGATCACTCTGCGTAACGACGCGCAACTGTGCGCGCATTATTGCACGGAGCTGCTGCTGCGATTGTTACAACCTCACGACCCGCATCCGTTTATTTTCCAACATTATTTATCAACACTTTTGTTGCTCAGTGATGGACAGGACAACGCCTCGGCGTTGCGTCAGTTTGAGTGGGATATGTTGAGCGAATTAGGTTATGGAATGGCGCTACAATTTGATCACGCAGGTGACGTGATTGATGCCAAAAAAATGTACCGATTTCACGATCAAGGATGGTGGCCGGTAGTGCTGCCGACCGAGTATGATTTTAGTGGTCACGATCTGTTGCAACTTGCGGATAAAAACTGGTCGCAGGCGGCGGTTTCGGCAAAACGATTACTGCGTCTAATGTTGCAACCTCATTTGGGTTCGGAGCCATTGCGCACGCGTGAAATGTGGCGGCAATATGAAGCATTAAAAAAAGTGGCAGAGGAGTAAATTATCTATGGCACATAAAGGTCCCTGTTTATTGGGTATCAACATTGATCATGTTGCGACTGTTCGTAATGCGCGTGGTGGTATGTCACCAGAGCCTGTACAAGCCGCGTTAATCGCCGAGCAAGCCGGCGCAGACGGCATCACCTTGCATTTGCGCGAAGATCGTCGCCACATCAAAGATCGCGATCTCGACTTGATCATAAAAACCAGTCAGACGCGGGTGAATTTGGAAATGGCCGTCACCGATGAAATGATTGGTATCGCCCTGAACGCGCAGCCCACTTATTGTTGTTTGGTGCCGGAAAAGCGTGCGGAGTTAACTACCGAAGGTGGATTGGATGTGCTTGCCAACGAGCGCGTCATAAAAAAAGCGTGTGATGAATTGGGTGCGGCCGGTATTTTGGTTTCGTTGTTCATTGATGCCGACGAAAAGCAAATTGAAGCGGCAGTGCGTTGTGGTGCACCGTATATCGAATTGCACACTGGGCGCTATGCCGATACACAGGGTGAACAACAAAAAAACGAATGGCAGCGAATAGCTCAAGCCGCAAAATTTGCGGCGCGACGTGGCATTATTGTCAATGCTGGTCATGGTTTGAATTATCATAATGTTCAAGCAATTGCGCGCATTCCCGAATTGTATGAATTGAATATTGGTCACGCGATTGTCGCGCGCGCCATTTTCTCGGGATTGCACGCGGCAATTGTTGATATGAAAAAACTGATAGCGGAAGCACGTCCATGGCCATCGTCGGTATCGGCACCGATCTCGTTGTAATTAAACGCATCGAGGAAATTTTGCTGCGGCACGAAGAGCGTTTTGTTGAGCGTGTGTTGCACCCAAATGAGATGCAGCGATTCAAAGCCAGCGCTTTTCCGGAGCGTTTTTTGTCAAAACGTTTTGCGGCGAAAGAAGCCGTATCAAAAGCACTGGGGACTGGTATTGCGGAAGGCGTGGCGCTGCACGATATCGAGGTCGTCAATGACGAATTGGGTAAGCCGCATATCTGTCTGCACGGAGGCGCAAAAATGCGTATGCAACAACTGGGAGCTACGCATTGTCATTTAAGTTTGACCGATGAACGCGATCATGCGATCGCGTTCGCGGTGTTGGAGTCATAATTGATTGACTCGTTGTTGTTTAGCGCGTCGCTCCTTGGCAACGGCCCGCCAAGATATCCGCCACACAAGCGGTAATTTTTTTTACCATCGGAATATGAAGAAATTCGTTAGGTCCGTGTGCGTTGGAGTGCGGCCCTAATACGCCGGTGATGACAAATTCTGCGTCCGGCAAACTATCGCCCAGCATACGCATAAACGGAATCGTTCCACCGCAACCGTAATTGACCGGTGGTTTGCCAAAATAGCGCTCGGATATGTCGTTTAATTGCGTATTCAGAGCGGCGCTGCAAGCCGGAGCGTTCCAGCCGTTGTCGGCACCGCTGATCTCGAAGCTTACCTTGGCACCATAAGGCGGGTTGCTTTCTAATGTATTTTTCAATTCTGATGCGGCCGATTTCGCATCGACATTGGGGGGCAAACGCAAACTTAATTTCAACAACGTGAACGGACGTAACGTGTTACCGGCGCTGGAAAGTGGCGGTAATCCTTCGACACCGGTAACGCACAAGGTAGTGCGCCACGTGTTATTCAGCAGTTGTTCGCAATAATCTTCGGTAACGGCTGACATGCCGCTGACGAAGGGATAGGAATGCGCGATCTCGTCGCCGAGTATTTGGGCCGCTTGTGCCGCTTCAGCGACACGATACGGTGGTATCTTCGCTTTCAAATAGGCCGGTAATATTTCGCCGGTATTACTGTTTTCGATGCGGTTTAGCAGCTCGCGTATGATGCGGAATGAACTCGGCACAATGCCGCTGGCCGCACCCGAATGCACCCCTTCGGTTAAAACATCAACTTTTAGCAAACCCAGCATATTGCCGCGTAACGACGTCGTACACCATAGTTGTTCGTAATTACCGCACATCGAATCCAGTGCAATGATTAAGTCTGGTTTGCCGATCTGGCTTGCAAGGGCTTGCATATAAGCGGGCAGATCGGGAGAGCCACTTTCTTCCGAACATTCAATCAACATCACCACGCGACCGTGTGGACGTTTCTCTGCCACCAGCCAATGCAATGCGGCGAAGGCGCAGAACACGGCATAGCCATCGTCGGCACCGCCACGACCATATAACTTATCGCCACGACGCACTGGCTCCCACGCCGACAATCCCTCAGCCCAGCCGGTGAATTCAGGCTGTTTGTCCAAGTGGCCGTAAATTAAGGTATTTCCCTGTTGATTGCCTGGCACATCAATCAGCAATAATGGCGTGCGATTGTCGATGCGATGCACGCTCACGCTCATGTCGGGAAGAGGGTGGGCGCGGCACCACTGCGCCACCAGTTCGATGGCGCGATCCATGTGACCGTTATTCTTCCAGTCCGGATCGAAATGCACGGATTTATTGGGGATACGAATGTATTCGGCCAGCGTTGGGAGAATGTCGTTTTCCCAGAATTGGTCGATAAATGCCGGAATCGTTTTAGACATAAGCCACCTCATTTGTGAGGCGCTATTGTGCCACGAACCGTTTTTATACGCAGGTCAGACGACGTTGAGGCAAACCGCTGAGTGCGGTTTGCCTCGTTCTACCCGATTGAGTACGTGAGAGCGAATCGTGGTCCGCGTAACCTCAACTTTCTACCGTTACGCGTTTACTTTGTCCTGGCGCGCGTTTGGGCAAACGAATTTCCAAAACGCCGTGTTGGCTTTTGGCGGCGATGCGTTCGCCGTCTATATTATCCGGTAGCGAAAATTGCCTGTAAAAGCTGCCATAACTGCGTTCGAGGCGATGGAACTCATCTTCTTTCCATTCCTTGTTAAACGAACGTTCGCCTTTAATGCTCAGAACGCCCTGATGTACATTAATTTCAATTTGGGCCGGATCAACACCGGGAATATCGGCGATGAGCACAATGGCCTCTTTTTCGTCTTTAACATCGACAGAAGGTTGCCAGTGCGCCGATAACAGATCTTGCCGTGGCTCATTGTATTGCTTTACCTGGGTATCAAAAACGCGGTTGATCTCGCGATGCAATTGATCGAACATAGACCACGGTTGATAGCGGATAAGTGTCATGATTTTCTCCTTTAACGAGGTGCGTCAACCTTCCGGTTTCTGACGCGCAAACCGTATGACGGGATGATGTTGGAATGACGCAACATCATCCTGTTTGGCTGTGATCAAGCGAGCGCTTCTTGATGTGCTAAAAGATGTAGGCGTGAAGTTTTTTTTCAAGGGGCAGTGATGAGTTCATTATGTTCATATGGCGCAGCGGGTGAAGTGACCGGTTCGTGTCATTTACTCGAAACCGAAAATTTTCGTGTTCTGATGGATTGCGGTCTTTGGCAGGGCAATGCTGAAACCGAAAGCAAAAATCAGAATGAATTTGCGTTTGATGTGCGTTCGTTGGATGCGGTTTTATTAAGTCATGCCCATATTGATCATTCGGGACGACTACCGATGTTGGTCAAGGCTGGGTTTCGCGGACCTATTTATGCGCATAAAGCAACCTTGGATCTGTGTCGCGTTATGCTAAAAGACGCCGCGCATCTGCATCAGTCGGATGTCGAAGCAGAAAATCGCAAACGCGCCCGTAAGGGTATCAAACCGATAAAGCCGCTTTACGACATTAATGATGTCGAGAAAGTACTAAAATTATTTGTTGCGGTCGATTACAACGAAACCATAACGCTTGATGATGCGACAAGTGTGGTGTTTTACGATGCGGGTCATATATTAGGTTCGTCTTCCATCCGTATTGCGTGGCAACAAAATGGGCGCGAACGTAGCTTGATTTATTCCGGTGATGTGGGGCAGTACGCCGCACCCATTATGCGCGATCCGGTAACGCCACCTGAGTCCGATTATGTGATGTTGGAAAGCACCTACGGCGACCGTAATCATCGCCGCTTCGACGACACTCTGATCCAGCTGGATGAAATTTTAAACGACGACAAAAGCTTGCGAGGTAATATTATTATTCCCGCTTTTGCGGTCGGACGGACACAAGAAATTTTGTATTTATTCGCCAAATACTATCGGCAATGGCGTATGCATCGCTGGCAACTGTTTCTCGATAGTCCGATGGCGATCGAGGCCACCGAAATTTACTTGCATCATCGTCGTCTTCATGATGAAGAAACGCAATCCCTAATGGGTCAAGGCAATGGCGAACACGTGTTGCGAAAATTACTGCCCAATCTGCATTTCACGCGCACGCCGGAGCAATCGCAAAGCATCAATCGACTGCATTCCGGTGCCATTATTATTGCAGGGAGTGGCATGTGTAACGGTGGACGCGTAAAACATCATCTTAAGCATTTGGTGTGGCGTAATACGACACAAGTCTTGATGATCGGTTATCAAGCTTACGGCACGGTGGGGCGCAGGCTTGTGGATGGCGAAAAATTTATACGTTTATGGGGCGAGGCCATTCGCGTTAACGCCACCGTACACACGCTTAACGGTTTATCAGCGCATGGCGGGCAAGATGATTTGGTGCAATGGCTAAAACCATTATCACTTAAAACCAAAACGCTTTTGGTTCACGGTGAAGCAAAAGCACTCGATGCGCTATCGGCAACGCTCACAGCGCAGGGGCGCGATGTGAGCGTTATGCAAAAGCAACAGCGTATCGAGATTTAATGCCGTATTTCTTTTAACGAACGTAGCATAGCCACTAAATGCCGCCGAAATCGTCAAGAAATAAATCCGCTTTTAATGTCGTTTGATAGGTCGGATCGTAGGCATAGCGCGAAAAATTTTCGGTGCCATGGTCTCGTAACAGATCTTCATCCAAAAACGTATTTCCGGTGCACTGCGCAGGATCTTGTTGCAAGATGGTGATGGCCGCATCTGCCATGATGTCAGGCGTGCGGCAATACTGGAATGCTTCGCGGCCGGCGAGGGCAAATTCAATGGCGGCGGTTGCAATAATGGTGCGTGGCCATAAGCAATTTACCGCGATGCCATAAGCGCGAAATTCTTCTGCCATCCCCATGCTTAACATGGTCATTCCGTATTTTGACAAGGTGTAAGGCGCGTGTGCTTTGAACCACCGCGTATCCAAATTAAGCGGTGGCGATAAACTTAAAATATGAGCATGACGACTTTCTTTAAGAAAGGGCAGCGCCGCGTGCGCCGTCAAATATACGGCGCGTGAATTAACGCTCATCATGCGATCATAAATAGGCGGTCGTGTTTGCTCTACCGACGTTAAACTGATCGCGCCGGCGTTATTGATAACCATGTCGATGCCGCCAAACGTATCGGCCGTTTTTTGCATCAAATCAAAAACCTGCTGATGGTCGCGCACATCGATCTGCAGTGGCAAACACGATGCGCCGAGCGCGCGAATTTCTTCGGCAACGGTGTGGATGGTGCCGGCAAGTTTGGCGTGTGGCTCCACGGTTTTGGCAGCGATCACGATATTGGCGCCCTGTTTCGCCGCCGCCAACGCAATAGCGCGCCCGATGCCGCGCGAGGCACCGGTAATAACCAGTGTTTTTCCGTTTAAGATCGTCATGGAAGTTTCCATTAGTAATGAGGCGGTGGCGGTTCATCTTGCGCACTCATGGCTGGCGCGGTGGCGGCCAATGCGCGCAATTCATTTTGTAAGCGAACGACCAGTTTTTCTAAATTCATTATCTGCTGTTGTTGTGAGCGCAAAGCGTCATCCAGTTCCAATAACGTTTGTTCTTGAAACGCGACGCGGGTTTGTAATTCGTCTAACTCGCTCATAAACCGAGTGCCTTGATAATGTCTTTTTCCATTTCTTCCGGCGTTGTCGCTGTGGCATAACGTTCAACGTGCAGTCCATCGCGGCTAACCAGAAATTTGGTGAAGTTCCATTTTATGGACTCTGATCCCAACACGCCTTTAGCGGATTTTTTTAAGTAACGATAAATTGGATGGGTGTTGTCACCGTTGACGTCAATTTTGGCAAACAGCGGAAAGCTAACGTCGTAATTTAAACTGCAAAACTGTTGAATAGCGTGTTCGTCGCCGGGTTCTTGCGACAAGAACTGGTTACACGGAAATCCCACTATGCACAAACCGTGTTCGCGATATTTTTGATACAGGGATTCAAGTCCAGCGTATTGGGGCGTGTAACCGCATTTGGATGCAACGTTAACGATCAATAACACTTTTCCCTGATACGCATTGAAATGTTGTTCGTTACCATCAATCAATTTGGCGGAATAATCATAGATGCCGGTCATGGGCGCATTCCTAAAAAAACGGTTACAGGTTTTTACCCGTTCGTCCAAACACTGCCAAGCCTTTTTTTGTTAGGCTGCGCGCCTTCTTACCGTTTACGTTGAGACTGCAATGAAGTCGGTTATTCCTGTGCTATTACTGATGCTGGCCACCGTTACCACTGCTAGCGATGCGTTAATTTCTGAGCGCGATATTAAAACGGCAGAATTTTTGCGCGATGCGGTACGTCGCGATAATCGTGCCTACTCGATAGTGGAATCGTTAACGACAGAAGTCGGGCCGCGCTCGGCCGGATCAGCGGGGGATGAGTTGGCGGTTAAATGGGCTGAGGCCAAGTTTCGCGAACTTGGGTTTGACAAGGTGTGGAGTGAACCAGTGTCGTATCCAACGTGGCAGCGCGGCGTCGAGCGAGCTGAGGTAGTTGCGCCGTTCAAGCAACCGTTGGTGGTCACTGCATTGGGTAATAGCGTGGCGACGCCTGACGAAGGATTAACGGCCTCGTTGGTGCATTTCGACACGCTGGCCGAATTGGAAAAAGCCGACGACAGTGCGGTGCGCGGTAAAGTGGTTTTTATCAGCCGGAAAATGGATCGTTTTCGTGACGGTTCCGGTTATGGACCTGTTGTGGCGGCGCGTAGTCGTGGTGCGAGTCTTGCCGCGCAAAAAGGCGCCGTCGCCTTTATTTTGCGCTCCGTGGGTACCGATCACGATCGCTTGGCGCACACTGGCAATATGAATTACAAAGAGGGCGTTAATAAAATTCCGGCCGCCGCGCTGTCATCGCCTGATGCTGATCTTCTGATCAATATGTTAAAGCGAAAAAAAGACGTGGTGTTGAAATTAACGTTGAGTTCTCACGCCGATGCAACAAAATCTTCATTCAATGTGATCGGTGAAATTCGTGGCAGTGAAAAATCGGACCAATACGTTTTGATCGGTGGTCATCTCGATTCGTGGGATCTGGGAACAGGGGCATTGGATGATGGTGCCGGCTGCGCGATGACGATGGCGGCGGCTGAGGCGATTAAACGCTTGGGACTCAAACCGAAACGCACGATTCGCGTCGTTTTATTTGCCAATGAAGAACAAGGTATTTTTGGTGGACAACACTATTACGAGACGCATAAGAATGAAATGAAAAATGTAATCGCCGCCGCTGAGTCAGATTTCGGTGCGGGTCCGGTTTACCAATTTTCGTCCAAAGTAAAAACGGATAAAATTGCGGTTGTGGCGCAAATGGCAGCGGTATTAAAACCACTGGGTATTGAGTTTGCAGGCAACACCGCCGGTTCAGGTGCGGATATCAGCGCCGTACACAAAGCCGGTGCCGCGATTTTCGATTTGAGCTTAGATGGTTCCGATTACTTTGATTATCATCATACTGCCAATGACACACTGGATAAGATCAATCCGGAAGCACTGTCGCAAAGCACAGCGGCTTATGCCGTTTTGGCGTGGTTAGCGGCCAATGCCCCCGGTGATTTCGGTTTTGATAATGCGCCCGTAATGCCCACACGTTGAGGAGAGGACATGACATCCGCCATTCAATACAAAAATGAAAACGGTATTGCTCACATTATTTTTGCACGTGCAGAGAAGAAAAATGCAGTCGTCAATGAAATGTGGCAGGTCTTGGTCGATTATGTCGGCCAAGCCGAACGTGACGAATCGGTGAGAGTGATTTTGTTCTATGGTGAAGGCGGAAATTTTTCTGCCGGTTATGATTTGGCTGATTTTCTGCATCGGCCCCCGTTGGCGGCTGACGCCGCTGTTTTTCAATTTTTATCGGCGCTTACCACGATCACTAAACCGGTGATGGCCGCCATTGAAGGCGTCGCCGTCGGTATCGGCACGACACTTTTATTGCACGTTGATTTCGCGTATGCCGCGAGTAACGCACGTTTTCAATTACCGTTTGTGAATTTGGGATTGTGTCCGGAAGCCGCGTCTAGTTTGTTGTTGCCGCAGTTATGCGGTCAGCGAAAGGCCGCCGAATTGTTGATGTTGGGCGCGCCATTTGATGCTCAAACCGCGCTTCAGTGCGGATTGATCAATAGCGTGGTCGCACCAAACGAGGCATTAGCGGCTGCGCTTAACGTTGCCGAACAGCTGACAAAAAAACCGCCTGCGGCACTGCGGATGACCAAGTCACTTATGAAGCACGCTAATCGACAACCGATTGCTGAAGCGCTTGGAAATGAATCGCAAGCCTTTTCCCGTTTATTGCAATCGGCCGAAGCGAAAGAAGCGTTCGCCGCATTTCTGGAAAAGCGCTCGCCAGATTTTTCGAAGTTCAAATAAATTTGCAAACTACTGAAATGCAAACGGCCATCGAAGATTGCCGTTTTTTTAACGCTTAATGGCGTTGTCTGACTTGGTCGCTTGTGCTTGGCGACGGCGGCTCAATGCAACTTGATCCGCTTGACGCAGTTCACGACTGCGCAGCACTTTTGTTTTTAACATCTTGATTTTCCTGATTTGACTTCTTGGCTTATACGTCCAATTGTTCGCCAATGGATTAAAGTTCATTTCGATCCCTTGTGCAAGCGATCTCGATCAAATGGCGCTGCATGTGCGCGCATTACCTTACGTTATGAGCGCCTTTGTGCCGCACAAATGTAAACGCCGATGATGACATCGGCGTGACAACGACCTACAAAAGTGAATTTCAGGCGTAACGAACGACGTCTTGTTGCGGAACTTTGGTGATTAATTCCAATTCGTGACGCACGAATAAATTGGCCATGTGATCCGGAACGCGCAAACCGGAACCGCTAAACAACAATATCTTGCGATTAGCGCTGCGGTCAGCCACAAATTTTCGCAAGTTGGCCCACGATGCGACGACTTTGAATTCATCGACGATGCCATCGAATAAGTAGACACCGAAATGATGGCTGCGCTGAATATGAGCGAGCGCATTTTCGAAGGTGGCGGTGTTGGGGGTTACCAAATAGGGCATATCAATTCGGTATAAGCCACTGCCGCGTTTCCAGACATAGCAGGCACGCGAGGTAAAATCGTTGTAGTGGGAAAATTCATCCAACAAAGCGTCGAGGTTGGTGCAGCGCAGTTCGACGGCATTTTGCAAATTGGTGATGGCGGAATCGACAATATGGCGGAAGCGTGACATGACTTTTCTCCGGTGCTCAAGCCACGGATATCGGTCACGTCGCTTGAGACTTTAGGCGGCGGTACAGACGCGATTCCTACCGTTCTGTTTGGCCTGATACAACGCCTTATCGGCGCGGTCGAGCAACGCTGTTGCTGACGTTCCTGTCGTAAATTCAGCGATGCCGGAGCTAATAGTTACGCTAACGACGCCCTGCGATCCGCGAACCGGCGCACACTCCACCGCTTGACGCAAACGTTCGGCAATAAATGCGGCACCGTTCACATCGGTATTGCGCAGCAATACCACAAATTCTTCACCGCCAAAACGAAACACCGCGTCGGAACGGCGCAAACGGTCTTGCAAGGTTTTGGCGATATGACGCAGCACGGTATCACCAAAAATATGACCGTGGGTGTCGTTAATGGATTTGAAATGGTCAATGTCGATCAATAACAGTGAAAACGGTTGTTGATGACGTTCGGCCAGCACCAGTTCGGTTTGCAAGGCTTGATTCAGGGCCGAGCGATTGCCGACCTGGGTCAGGTGGTCGACGCGTGCGGTGTTGAGCGCCTCGCGGTACAGCAGCGCATTGCGCAGCGGAAAACCCAACGTTGACAATGCCGATTCCAAGCGGATCAGTTCGCCGTTGCTAAACGCTTTGCGGCGGCTAAAACAGATATCACCTAAGTAGACGGCGGCGACTTCGAGACGATAATTAACCTTGTGGCGACTTTGGGGCGCGGTGGCATAACCAATACTGCCGTCTTCACGCGAAAAACTCATCGCATCGAACGGCACCAGCAGGGACGTTTCATCGGCAAACAGTTGCAGCAGTTCATTAAAGTCAAGGCTGCGCGGCAATTGTTGCAATAGGCGCGAACACACTTCTTCCATGGTGAGTAGGCGATCTTGCCGCTCGCTATCGTTGGTAACGCGGGTTAGACCGGGTAATCCGATAACTTTACTGGTGTTAGGCAAAGTGGACATCTTTCGTCTCGCTAAAGTAAGGCGAGCGAACTAATGCGGGTTTCGTGCCAAGCAAGAAAAAGGCTAAAAATTAAATAAATTCAATAAATTGCGATTTAGTTTTTATCGCGAATGGACGACTGGTCAAACAATTGACGAAAACCAGCTGTGCTTTCCGCAACGACGCTTGCCTGTATTGTCAAAAATACGTCGCGCCGAATTTGCGAAAAACCGGCTTTCAAACGTCAATAGATTGACCATTTAGGGCTTTACTTGCTTCAGACAAAAGCCAGACATATTTATCCGTTATCGTTTCGGGCGATTTTACCGACGCCGGATCTTCGCCGGGATAGGCGTTGGCGCGCATCTTAGTGCGGGTCGGGCCGGGGTTGATGGCGTTGACGCGAATGGTCGATTTATCAAGTTCGCTGGCGAGTAGCTGCATCATGCCTTCGGTGGCGAATTTCGATACCGCATACGCGCCCCAATACGCTTTGGCTCGTCGTCCAACGCTGGAGCTAGTAAACAAAATGCGGCTGTCTGGCGATAAATGGAGCAAAGGCAACAAGGCTTGGGTGAGCAAAAACTCGGCATTCACGTTGACCTGCATGACCTCTAGCCAGTGCAGCGGTGCAATGTGCTCGAAGGGCGAGCGAGTGCCAAGCATGGCCGCGTTGTGCAATAAACCATCGAGGCGACCGAATTCCGTTTCCAACATTTGCGCCAGTTGCGCGACTTCTTCGGTTGACATGGTGGCCAGATTAAGCGGCACGATCGCTGGTTGAGGGCCGCCTTGGGCGACGATTTGATCGTAAACGGCGTTCAATTTTTTTTGTGTCTTGCCCAGTAAAACAACGGTAGCGCCGTGTGCGGCGCACGCCAGCGCAACGGCTTTGCCAATACCGTCGCCAGCACCGGTTATCAAGATCACGCGATCGCGTAGCGCATTTGGGGAAAGGGTGATGTTATCCATGATGAATTCGTTCCGTTAAAACCAATCGGATTGCAGACAAATCAACCGCTTCTGCAAACTGCCCAAAGCCAGTTGATAACGATAAAGCGGATAGCCGTGAGCTTCGGTGTGCATTAGCCATTTATAGCGTAGCCGCAAAAATCGTTTTAACACGAACAGTTTTGGATCAAGCGCATTCAAATGCGTTGGCAACGATGCACACGCGGTTGCCGTTTGCTGCGAAAAAAACAATGCCCACGTTTTTTCTTGTTGAATCGCGTCCCTTTTGCTAATGGTCTGCGCACTCCATCCGGCGTGGTTTAAATCATCTTCTGCAAAATAGATGACGCCGATTTTTGCGTGGGTCGCGAATTGCGCAATGATCTGGCAATACTCCATAAAGTACCCCAAATCGGCTGCCGTTTCGGGTTTTATTGCGCTTTGTGATAACGCAGCAAAAAGCTCCAACGTGATCGCGCCGCGCGTGCGAAAAAAACGCAACATTTCGGCGCGCTGTGAAAAACCACCAAATTCAATGTCTTCGGTAACCAATTCGAGCAAGCGTTGCAGACGCGAGTAAATGGCATCGTCTTGAAGTGCGTTGGCGAGAAGTTTTAAGGTCGGGTGCGCAACTGACGCTGATTCACGTAGCGGGTTGCGCTGCGCATCAATTTGCTCTCGCCACCACTGCAACTGTTTTTCTGCGATGGCTTTTTCACTGGCACGATGCGCAATGTCGTTAAGGCGGGATATCAATGACAATAACGCCAACAAGGGCGCGGCCAATTTTTGCTCGGCACCACGGAAGGCAAAATCCCAATCACTGTAGCGCGGAGCGATGTGCTCGCGACAGTGCGCAATATCACTCAATTGCTGCTCCATTGTTTAATTAATGCCACGATGTCTTCAGGATGATTTACCGTGCTGTCGGCTTGCCATGAGACGGGATCGTCGGCTTGGCCAATGAATCCCCATAAGGCACATACGGTGCGCATACCGGCATTTTTACCCGCTTGAATGTCGCGCTCGGCATCACCGATATAACAACAGGCGGTTGCCGCGCAGTGCGATAATTCTGCCGCCTTTAACAGCGGTGCTGGATGAGGTTTTCGTTCGGGCAAACTGTCACCGGCGATAATCGCCGACGCGTGCCGCCAGTAACCTAAGTGGCGCAAGATCTTGTCGGTTAAATATTTCGGTTTGTTGGTGACGATGCCCCATTTTAGATCACGCAATCCGCATTCACGTAAAACACGGTCGATGCCATCAAAGGCTTTGGTTTGTTCAAACATGCACGCTTCGTAAATCGCCAGATAGCGCGCGCGTAGCGGTTCGAATTCAGCACTGTCGTGATGGACGCCGAAAGCCAGTTGCAGTAACCCGCGTGCGCCGTGTGAAACGTGTGGTCTTATGGATTCATAAGGCAGTGCGGCGCGATTTTCTTCTGCTAATAATTGATTCAACGCTTGCGCCATGTCTTGTGACGTATCGAGAAACGTACCGTCAAGATCAAATAGAACGCATTGTAAGGGCAGAGTGCTCATCGAAAAGATTGCTCTAAAAAGAAGTAAAAAAAAAGAATGACAAAAATTATTGTTTCACTGTCCACATTAAATAATTGACGTCGACACCGGCATCCAGTTTGTAGTGTTTGCTTAACGGATTGTAATGCATGCCGATCAAATCGTTGTTTTTTAGGCCGACTTCGCGTGTCCACTGAGCAAGTTCGGAAGGACGAATAAATTTGGCGTATTCGTGTGTACCTTTGGGCAGCATATTCAATACATATTCAGCGCCGACGATGGCCAGTAGAAAGGCTTTCGGGTTGCGGTTAATGGTTGAAAAAAACACATGGCCGCCGGGTTTGACTAATGTGCTGCACGCGCGCACCACGGAAGCCGGATCCGGCACGTGTTCGAGCATCTCCATGCACGTGATAACATCAAAGCTCGCGGGTTCGCGTGCGGCCAGTTCTTCGACTGATATCCGCTCGTATTTCACATCGCGTTGACTTTCCAGTAAATGCAATTTGGCGACCGACAGTGGCGCTTCGCCCATATCAATGCCGGTAACGTGTGCGCCTTCGGCCGCTAATGATTCGGATAAAATTCCGCCGCCGCAACCGACATCCAAGATACGTTTTCCGGCTAAAAAGCCGACTTGACTACGAATATAACCCAATCGCAAAGGATTGATTTCGTGCAGCGGTTTGAACTCGCCTTCTTTGTCCCACCAACGTGATGCCAATGCTTCAAATTTGGCAATTTCTGCGCTATCGACATTGATTGTCATGATAAAACCTCGTTAATACGTTGACGCCAGATGGTGGCGCGTTCACTGAGTTGGTCTTTATCCAGCGTCAAATAATGATGCCGCTTTAATAACTGAATGCCATCGACCCAAACGTCGCTGACGTGGCTCGCGTTGACGTTATAAATTAAATGCGCAACCGGATCATGTACCGGCTGTAATGTTACGTCAGATAAATCGACGGCAATAAAATCAGCGCATTTTCCTGGCCGCAGCGAACCGCACACTGCGTCCAATCCCATCGCCTTGGCGCCATTTAAGGTTGCGCTGGTTAACATGTCATACGCACGCGCCGCCGTCGGCGATTGTGCTACCGCTTTCGCGATTAATGTCGCGGTACGCAGTTCGCCGAACATATCCAAATCATTATTACTGGCCGCACCATCCGTACCTAATGCGACATTGACACCGGCATCGCGCAATTTTTGTGTCGGACAAAAACCGTTCGCTAATTTTAAGTTGGACTCGGGACAATGGACCACGCTCACACCGTTGGTGGCTAACATACTGATGTCGTAATCGGTTAATTGCGTTGCGTGAACGGCCATTAATTGCGGCGTTACCAAACCCAAATGATGCAGTCGTTGCAATGGCCTGACGCCATATTCATCAATGCTCTGGCGAATTTCCTGTGCGCTTTCGTGAATGTGCATATGTACCGGCAAGCCGACTTCGGCGGAAAGCGTTGCAATGCGTTTTAATAAATCGTCATCAACGGTGTAGGGCGCGTGGGGACCGAATGCAGCGGATAAGCGCGGGCGACCGCGTAATTCGTCGGCTAAATCAATGGTTTTTTCAATCGCTTCGCGACCACCGCTGGTGCCAGGCATGGCGAATGACAAAATCGGAACGGCGAGTACGGCGCGTAAACCGATGCCGTCAATTATGCTTATCGTGTGTTCGGGATGAAAATAATGATCGGCGAAACACGTGGTACCGCCACGCAGCATTTCAGCGGCGGCTAACGCCATACCGTCGCGCACGAATTCAGGATTCACCAGCGCACGCTCTAAAGGCCAGATGCAACGATGCAACCACTCGTCCAGCGGTTTGTCTTCAGCAATGCCGCGCAACAATGTCATCGCTGCGTGTCCGTGGGCATTTACTAAACCCGGCATGATCACGTGATTGGCGAAATGCTGACAATGTTCGCTGACGAATGCTTGTTCAATTTGAGCGCGCGAATCGACCGCAAC
>CAZYUS010000045.1:0-22039 GCA_964650615.1 uncultured Pseudomonadaceae bacterium
CGCCTTGCGGCGCTTTTTTACGTTAGTGACTACCTGCAGCGGCAGGTTTATCGCCCACCGAGTTTTTATCCGCCGACTCTACGGCCGGCGCACTCGGCCCTGACCCTTTGCCATTACCGTTATCTTTCCAGCCATCCGGCGGCGTCGGTGTTTCACCGCGCATGATGGCTTCGATTTGTTTGTGGTCTAACGTTTCGTATTTCATTAACGCTTCGGCCATTATTTTTAATTTATCGTTGTTATCACGCAGAATTTGTTCGGCTCGTTTGTAATTGCGATCGATAACGGCCCGAATCTCTTCATCAATCGATCGCGCCGTCGTGTCCGCCATATTTTTGTGTTGCGTGATCGAACGACCCAAGAATACTTCGCCTTGATCTTCGGCATAAAGCAACGGACCTAATTTTTCCGATAAGCCCCATTTCGTGACCATATTGCGCGCAATTTCAGTCGCACGCTGGATATCGTTGGACGCTCCCGTCGTGACACCACCAAAACCATTGAGCATTTCTTCGGCGATACGACCTCCGAACAAACTCGACAGCATGGATTCCAAACGATCTTTGGAATAGCTTAATCGATCTTGTTCCGGCAAATACATGGTGACGCCAAGCGCGCGGCCACGCGGAATAATCGTCACTTTATAAACCGGATCATGATTACCCACCAAATGTCCAACGATGGTATGACCGGCTTCGTGATACGCCGTATTTAATTTTTCTTCCTCCGACATCACCATGGATTTGCGTTCGACGCCCATCATGATTTTATCTTTGGCTTTATCGAAAAATTCCATCTTGACCAAGCGCTCGTTGGCACGCGCGGCGAACAATGCTGCTTCATTGACCAGATTGGCCAGATCGGCACCACTAAATCCCGGTGTGCCACGCGCAATAATAGCCGGATCAACGTCATCGGCTGCCGGTACTTTGCGCAAATGCACTTTCAAAATTTGTTCACGACCGCGAATATCGGGCAACCCGATCACCACTTGACGATCGAAACGACCGGGACGCATTAACGCCGGATCTAAAACATCCGGACGATTCGTTGCGGCGATGATGATCACGCCTTCGCTGCCTTCGAAGCCATCCATTTCAACCAGCAATTGATTCAAGGTTTGTTCACGTTCGTCGTGACCGCCACCCAAACCGGCACCGCGATGACGCCCCACCGCGTCGATCTCGTCAATGAACACAATACACGGTGCATGTTTTTTCGCTTGCTCAAACATATCTCGCACGCGCGACGCGCCAACGCCCACAAACATTTCAACAAAGTCAGAACCCGATATAGTGAAAAACGGCACTTTGGCTTCGCCCGCGATCGCTCGCGCCAATAATGTTTTACCGGTTCCCGGCGGCCCCACCATCAACACACCGCGCGGGATCTTTCCGCCAAGTTTTTGAAACTTGCCAGGATCGCGCAAGTAATCGACGATTTCGGCTACTTCTTCTTTGGCTTCATCGCAACCGGCAACGTCCGATAAATTGGTTTTTACTTGATCTTCATTCAGCAAACGCGCACGCGATTTGCCAAATGACAACGCGCCACCTTTACCACCGCCTTGCATCTGGCGCATAAAGAAAATCCACAACCCCACCAACACGAAAACCGGCAGCAGGTTTAATAATAAGGTGTCGAAGAAACTCGTCTCTTCGGCTTTAATCGCTTTATAAATCACATTTTTCTTTGTCAATAATTCTTCCAGCGAATCAGAAAACTTAAGCATCTGGGTGCTGAATTTTTCACCGCCACTTTTATAAGACCCTTCAACGTTGTAAACGCCATCAGAAAGTTGAAACGTGACTTCCTCGACACGACCAGCATTCACATCATCAACAAATTGGGAATATTCGATGTCCTTGGCGCTGCCGCTGTGACCGGAAAAATTATTGAACACGCCGACAAGAACGACGCCAATAACAACCCACAGCAGAATATTCTTGAACATATCGTTCATCTGACTACCTGTATTAACGGTGCACGAAGCACGTGCAGAAAACGGGGAAGCACAGCGGCTTCCGGATGAGCTACCAGTATAGTGGTCGGCCAGCCGCTGGATCGGGACTGCTTAACGAATTCCAAGGGCTTGGTGGGTAGTGGGGATCGGATCCGGCTTTACAAGCCCTTACCGAGGTCAGCGCCGCACCGCCTTGGGACAAAAATCATAACAACCTCGTCAGGCGACGGATCCGATAAAATGACGGCCTTCGCTCTTCACAAAAGTCATCATCATGGCCGATCTCGCCAGCAATCAAATTCGTCATTTACGCGCCAAAGCCCATCACCTCAAACCCGTGGTGCTATTGGGGGCCAACGGCGTCACCGCCGCCGTGATGGCCGAAATCAATGGCGCGCTTGATCATCACGAACTCATCAAAGTGAAGGTCAGCGGCGAAGACCGTGAGCAACGGCTGGCCAACGCCACCCGCATCGTTGAACAGAGCGCCAGTGTGCACGTGCAGTTCTTAGGACACACACTGACACTGTTTCGTGCCAAAACGAAAGACAGCGCTTACGCGCTGCCGAAACCAAACAAAACCGCTTAAAATCCCCATACGTAATGCGACGATGATTTACAGATATTTCACGTCGACAATTTCGTATTCGGTTTTACCAGCGGGCGTGGTGACCACGGCAATTTCGCCTTCTTCTTTGCCGACTAAAGCACGCGCGATAGGCGAAGTGAAATTGATCAAGCCATTTTTAATATCGGCCTCGTCCTCGCCAACGATTTGATAAGACGTTTCGTCGCCGGTTTCGACGTTGGCTAACACGACCGTCACACCAAACACCACTTTGCCGTTTTTCGGCATCGTGGTGACATCAATAATTTGGGCATTGGATAGCTTGCCTTCAATTTCTTGAATACGGCCTTCCACAAAACCTTGTTGTTCACGCGCGGCATGGTATTCGGCATTTTCTTTCAAATCACCGTGCGCACGGGCTTCGGCAATCGCGGCAATAATTTGCGGGCGTGTAACTTGCTTCAGCGTTTGCAATTCTTCTTGCAGTTTTTCGGCACCGCGCGCCGTCATCGGAACTCGAGACATAGGATCACCATAAAAACAAAACGTCCGTTGTCGGCACCGCCGCTAAGGCCATGCCGCAACGGACGTTTGATTATTGTTTAATACGTTTGTGTAATGATTGAATGGATTCCACTGCATCACGATCTTGATCGCGTAGCGCGGCGCATGAGGCAAACGCTCCAGCAATGGTGGTGGTGTACGGCACTTTCTTTTGCAAACCTGCGCGACGAATCAAATATGAATCGGCGATCGCTTGTTTGCCTTCCGTCGTATTAACGATGTAATTCATTTCACCATTTTTGATTAAGTCGACAATATGCGGGCGACCTTCCAACATTTTATTAATGCGTGTGCAGGCGATGCCGGCATTTTGTAATATTTTCGCGGTGCCTTCGGTGGCGTGCAATTTGAACCCCAACGCTACCATCTGACGGCCTAATTCCGGCAATTTCGTTTTGTCGGCATCGCGCACCGAGATAATCGCATTACCGCCCATCGGCGCTTGCGCATGACACGCTAATTTCGCTTTGTAGTACGCTTCACCAAACGTATTGCCCACACCCATGGCTTCGCCGGTTGATTTCATTTCCGGTCCTAAGATCGGATCGGAGTTGGGAAATTTATTAAACGGAAACACCGGCTCTTTTACACTGTAATAAGGCGGCACCACCTCGGTGGTATAACCTTGCTGTTTAAGCGATTGTCCCACCATGACACGGGCGGCAATTTTTGCCAGTGGCAGACTGGTGGCTTTCGACACAAACGGCACGGTGCGCGACGCACGAGGATTCACTTCGAGCACAAATATTTTGCCGTTTTGAATCGCAAATTGTGCATTCATCAAACCGACCACATCGAGTTCTTTCGCCATCAAAAACATTTGCTTGCGCAATTCATCCTGAGTGGCTTTATCGAGTGAATAGGGCGGCAATGAGCACGCCGAATCGCCCGAATGCACACCGGCTTGTTCGATGTGCTCCATAATGCCGCCAACCAACATCGACTCGCCATCATAAATACAATCCATATCGACTTCGATGGCGTCATCGAGGAAACGATCGAGCAACACAGGCGAATCGTTCGACACTTTTACCGCGTGTGTCATGTAGCGACGCAATTCATCACTGTTGTAAACGATTTCCATCGCACGACCACCGAGCACATACGACGGACGCACGACGAGCGGATAACCGATTTCTTCAGCCAAACGCACGCCTTCATCCATGGTGCGTGCGGTGCGGTTAGGCGGCTGATGTAAACCTAAGCGTTCGATTGCTTGTTGGAAACGTTCGCGATCTTCGGCGCGGTCAATGGCGTCAGGCGATGTGCCGATCACTGGTACATCATTGGCCTCTAACGCACGCGCTAATTTGAGCGGTGTTTGACCGCCGTATTGCACGATGACGCCTTTGGGTTTTTCTTTGGCCACAATCTCCAACACATCTTCGAGTGTAACCGGTTCGAAATACAAACGATCGGACGTGTCGTAATCGGTGGAAACGGTTTCTGGATTACAGTTAACCATAATCGTTTCGTAGCCGTCTTCGCGCATCGCCAATGCCGCGTGTACGCAGCAATAATCAAACTCGATACCTTGACCAATGCGGTTGGGGCCGCCGCCGAGTACGATTATTTTTTCGCGTGTTGTGACGTCCGCTTCGCATTCTTCTTCATAGGTCGAATACATGTACGCTGTGCTGGTAGCAAATTCACCAGCGCAGGTATCAACTCGTTTATAAACCGGACGAACGTTGAGTTTATGGCGCAATTTGCGGAATTCGCCTTCGCTGACACCAAGCAGCTGCGACAAACGAAAATCCGAGAAACCTTTGCGTTTCAAATCAAAAATATCTTTCGCATTTAAGCTACTCAATGCGCGGGTGGCGACGTCGTTTTCGATTTTGATCAGTTCTTCAATTTGATGCAGGAACCACGGATCAATGAAGGTTAATTTGAACACCTGATCCAAGGTCATGCCACAACGAAACGCATCGCCGACATACCAAATACGTTCGGGTCCAGGCGATTGCAAACGTTGTTTCACTTCTTCAAGCGCGCCCGATTCTTTTGGATTCACGCGTGGGTCGAAACCGTGCGAACCCACTTCAAGACCGCGCAGGGCTTTTTGCACCGATTCTTGGAAGCTGCGGCCAATGGCCATCACTTCGCCAACCGATTTCATTTGCGTAGTGAGCACGGCTTCGGTTTGCGGGAATTTTTCGAAATTAAAGCGCGGCACTTTAGTGACGACATAATCAATCGACGGCTCGAATGACGCCGGTGTAGCGCCCGATGTAATGTCGTTTTTCAATTCATCGAGTGTGTATCCGACGGCTAACTTGGCCGCCACTTTTGCGATCGGAAATCCGGTCGCTTTTGACGCCAACGCGCTTGATCGCGACACACGCGGATTCATTTCGATAACTACCATGCGACCGGTTTTCGGATCAACGCCAAATTGCACATTGGAACCACCGGTTTCAACGCCGACTTCACGCAACACCGCGATCGAGGCGTTGCGCATGATTTGGTACTCTTTATCCGTTAAGGTTTGCGCGGGTGCCACGGTGATCGAATCGCCCGTGTGGACGCCCATCGGATCGAAATTTTCAATCGAGCACACGATAATGCAGTTGTCTTTTTTATCGCGTACCACTTCCATTTCGTATTCTTTCCAACCGATCAAGCTTTCGTCGATGAGCAGCTCGCGTGTCGGCGATAAATCTAACCCGCGCGAACAAATTTCTTCGAATTCTTCTTTGTTGTAAGCAATACCGCCCCCCGTGCCGCCCATCGTAAACGACGGACGGATAATGCAAGGAAAACCGACTTGCGCTTGCACCGCCCAGGCTTCATCCATCGAGTGCGCGAGACCAGCGCGCGGCATATCCAAACCGATGCGACGCATGCACTGCGCGAATAGTTGCCGGTCTTCGGCTTTTTTAATCGCTTCTTCGCGCGCACCGATCATTTCGACGTTGAATTTTTCAAGTACGCCACTGCGCGCTAAATCGAGCGCACAATTCAGCGCCGTTTGCCCGCCCATGGTCGGCAACAACGCGTCCGGTTTTTCTTTTTCGATAATCCGTGCCACGATTTCGGGCGTGATGGGTTCGATATAGATGGCATCGGCCATATTGGGATCGGTCATGATGGTGGCCGGATTTGAATTGACCAAGATCACGCGGAACCCTTCTTCCTTCAGCGCTTTACACGCTTGCGCGCCGGAATAATCAAACTCGCAGGCTTGCCCGATCACAATGGGGCCAGCACCAATGATCAGAATACTTTTAATATCGCTACGTTTTGGCATGTGTGTTCAATCTGTAGGGCGCAAATTCATCGCGCCGTATTTATTAATAAAAGGTGCCATATCACTGCACCCTACGAGGATTATTGACGCTGTTTCATCATTTCAATGAAACGGTCGAATAACGGTGCGACATCGTGCGGGCCGGGGCTCGCTTCGGGATGGCCTTGAAAACTGTAGGCCGGCACATCGGTACGAGCGATGCCTTGCAAACTGCCATCGAACAAGGATTTATGCGTCGCGCGTAAATGGCTCGGCATACTCGCTTCATCCACCGCAAAACCGTGATTCTGACTGGTGATCATCACCGTGTTATCGTCCAGATCTTTCACCGGATGATTGGCACCGTGATGGCCGAATTTCATCTTCATGGTTTTAGCACCAGAGGCCAGCGCCAGAATTTGATGCCCCAGGCAAATGCCGAAAACCGGAATCGTGCTGGTGAGAATTTCTTGCACCGCCGCGATGGCGTAATCACAGGCCGCCGGATCGCCGGGACCGTTCGACAGGAAAATGCCATCCGGTTTCATTTTTAACACGTCGCTGGCCGGTGTTTGCGCTGGCACCACGGTTAAGCGGCAACCACGACTCGCCAACATACGCAAAATATTGTGTTTAACACCGTAATCGTAAGCCACCACATGAAACGGCGTTTGCTCGACTTGGGTTTCGCCCTGATCCCAGCGCCATTCGCCGCGCGACCAGTTAAAGGGCTTTTTGCAACACACTTCTTTGGCCAAATCGAGGCCGTTCAAACCACTCCATTCGCGTGCCATCTGCAGTGCTTTGGCTTCATCAATTTGACCGGCCATGATGCAGCCGTTCAGCGCGCCCTTGGTGCGCAACACACGCGTTAATCGACGTGTGTCGATATCGGCGATGCCCACCACATTATGCTTTTTCAAGTAACAGGCTAAGTCCGTACCGGCGCGATAGTTAGAGTGCAAACGCGGCAGGTCACGAATGATTAAACCGGCGGCCCATACCTGATCGGATTCGCAGTCCTCGTCGTTAACACCGACGTTGCCGATATGGGGATACGTCAGGGTGACGTGTTGTTTGGCATAAGACGGATCGGTGAGGATCTCTTGGTAGCCTGTCATCGCGGTGTTGAACACGACTTCGCCAACGCTGGCACCTTCGGCACCAATACTGACACCGTAAAAAAGGGAACCGTCGGCAAGAGCAAGCAAGGCAGGGGTGGACAAAGGAGCCTCCGGAACAGACGTGCAGCCGTTGTCGCGACATGCTTTTTAGGCAGGCCGGAAACATCGACTACAGGGGGGTGGATAAAATTTGTGGGATTTTACGCAGGGGAGGCCGCCCTGTCCACGAGAGCGGCCTACCACGGCGTCATTTTTATTGACGGGAAAGCTGAACGGTTTACCACCCGAAGGCGATACGAAGACCACCGCCCAAATCATCGCCGCTGCGGATCATCGCCAGATCAATCGGCCCCAAACCAATGCCAACGGTAAGTAAATTGGCGTGGTCCGAATCGCCTAACTCCATGCGATAACCGGCACGCAGCTGGAAGAAACTGACGTCCATTTCGGCACCGGCCGACAAAAAGCGCGAGCCTTTTGGCGCATCGAAACCGCTGTATTCGACCACGTCCAAATCCACCGCAAACGCCAACGTTTCGCCATTGCGCGCAAAACCGGCACGCACTTGGCGCTCCAGTTCCACACTGCCGCCGGTGATGGTGTCAAAGCGGCTGCCTTTGAAGTTTTTGACAACTAAACCGGCTTGCCAAGGACTTTCGTTGTCCCAACGGTAGACCGCGCCGACGTCAAAATCGTTCGCCGATTGCTCGACCTCGTAATCTTCGGCTTCAACATCTTCGGAATCAAAATCACGTACCGTTTGCAAGTAATCATAAGTATTCACCGTGATTTTTTTCGGTGCCACGCCTACGGCCAAGCCGCCGTTACCGAGTGCAAAATAATGTGAAAAACCCAGCGCAGTTTCGCGCACAGCCACCGCGAGAATCGCGATCTCGGAATCGCCGGGAAAATCACCGATCGTTTGCGGATCAGACGTATCAATGACCGAATCGGCAAACGCCTCGCGATAGGTGTCCAGATAAGCGCGGTCGGTTTCGGCAAAGGTCGGCCCGAAAGCGGCATAAACATTGACGTTGGTATACACACCAAAACCCAGCGTTTGACCGGCCACGCCAAAACCGACATTGCCCCCCACACCAAGACTGATGCGACTACCGTTCAACGAGTCCAAGTCACTTAATAACAGTTCTGTTTGCTCTGCCAGCTGCCCCAAGCGCGCATCCTCTACGCCGGGTGTGGGTTGGTTGTTTTGCAAATCTTGGATCTGCATATCCAACACATCGATTTTGTCGGTTAACTCGTCGGCCGTATCGATCAACTCATCCGGATCGCTAACACGCACACCCGCACCAAACGCCAACTGAAAATCATCATCGCCACGCGCTGCCGACAACATCGCCGGATTAAACGCCGCCGCACTGGCCGGCCGCGCCACCGCCACTCCCGTCCCGCCCATGCCCATGGCACGCATATCGAATTGCGGAAACGCATCGGCATACAGTTGACCGCTCATGCCCGCCAGCGCCACCAACAGCGCCCCATTTAAAATCGTTGGTTTCATTGTCCTCTCCTGATGTGAGTAATACAGACTGGGCAACTATGGCACAAAAACCTCTCCTCTGCCCTGATCACAACCGAGTTTCCCTCAAATCGGTGAGCTGGTCGGCTCGCCAATATGGTTGTCGCCGATTTGTGTGGGCTACGCAAGAAGCGCACAAATAAAAAAGGCGATTCATGAATCGCCGCTACGAAAATGGCCAACTTATTTTATTTAATCTTTTTTGTCGTTTTAGCTTACGCTAAAACCGATACTCCACCATCGCATTTGCTGATTCGATATCTTCGTTCTCACCGTTGATGATTTCATACTCGGCTAATATAAAAATATTCCACGGCAAACGAAATGAAATTCCAAAACCTAATAGCGGCGCGTTTTCGCTGATTTTTTCGTTTCTTAAATACACTTCTGTGCCGGGCGTGGTGAGATTGTCCAGCACTTGAGCGTTGAGTTGATTGCGGTATTGACTGATGCCAAATTTGCCGAACATCGCAAAAAAATCGTCGCGGTTGCTGCCGATAAAGAACGAATAATTGGTGGCGTTTATGTCGCTACTAAAGTTGATGGTGGCGTCGCGGGTAACGTTGTTGATGGTGCTGGAAATTATTTCTGTTTGGTTGACGCTGCCATAATCAGCAACTTCGGCCTGCACGCCAAAATACGGGGCAAAATTAAAACGCGCATAGGCTTTTATGCCGCCATCGAGATCGACACGGTAATCGTCAATTTTGACGGTAGTGTTGATTAAATCAGTGGTGTAAACCGGACGGGTGAAACCGCCGCCAACGGCAATTTCCCATGCTTGGCTGGCGACACTGACTAGGCCCAGCAAACTCAAAAGGAGTCGTTGCAGATTCATCATGGTTTCCTCGTTCTTTGGCGGTCGCCATTATTGCCGACACCAGCCGCTGTCATTGTGAAGCGGACGACAACCTTAAGCGTTCGGTTCGTTACCGACGGCTTTTTTGTGACCAATTTTGCTTTCGGTTCCACAGCGTAATTTTTCGATATTGGCGCGATGACGGTAGATGAGCAAGGCCGATAAAATCGCTAAGGCGATGGTGTAATCGCGCCAGATAAAAACATCATTCCAACGCATCCAGAAACAAATCAGCGGTGCGAGGGCAAAGGCGGTTAATGCCGCAAGCGAGGAGTAGCGAAACAGCAGCGCCATCACGATCCAAATGCCGACCAGAATCAATCCTAGTGGCCACGATAACGCAAACACGACACCAAAACCGGTGGCGACGCCTTTACCACCTTCAAAGTTAAAAAATACCGGATAGAGATGACCTAAAAAGGCCGCCAACGCCACCACACTTAGGGGCCATCCTTCGATGCCAAAAGCTTGCGCCGCCACAACCGGAATGACACCTTTGAGCGAATCACCGGCGAGGGTAAATAACGCCGCTTTTTTGCCACCGATGCGCAGCACATTGGTGGCACCGGGATTGTTCGATCCTTGTGAACGCGGATCGGGCAGGCCCATCAGTCGACACACAGGAATGGCGACACAGATCGAGCCCATTAAATAAGCGATGACGATAACGGCAATGGAAGTCAGGGTCATGTTGAGTTGTGAGTGAGGAGGATGCCTCGCTAGTATAACGGGCGCTTACGGTGACGACTGCTCTTTATACGCCACGGTTTAGTTGCCATAAAACCGCTTGCAAGACACAACACGTCATGGTCGTCTTCGCAAGCATGACTGGCCCGTTTGGGGAGTTATCGGTGGACACCATTTATTTGCGTGATATTGAATTGCACGCTCGCATCGGGCTGTTCGAGTGGGAACAACACATCGAACAAAAACTGCTGTTGTCGTTAACCATGCAATGCGATTGCGCCGCCCCCGCGCGTGAGGATGATCTGACGCAAGGTGTGGATTACGGCGCAGTGTTGCGCCGCGTGCAAGCGCACGTTGCCGCGTCGCGGGTGAAATTGTTAGAAACCTTGGCGGAGCAAATTGCCGCGCTTATTTTGGCGGAGTTCGCAGTACAAAATGTCACCGTGGAGGTGGCGAAAGTGTTTATTTTTCCGCACGTAGCACGCACCGGCGTCATCATCGAGCGCCACCGATGAGCCGTGTGGCGGGGCGTGGATTTATGCTCGGATTCGGCAGCAATCTTGCGCCCGAACGTCATGTCAGCGCGGTAATTTCTGCATTAACAATGCAATTTAATCAGCTTTATTTAAGTCGCATTGTGTACACCGCGCCCGAAGCGGTGAGTTCGCCACAATGGTTTATCAATATGGCCATGTTTATTCCCTGTGCGCACAGCGAGCATGATTTGAAAATGCTGTGCAATCGCATCGAAACCGATTTGGGCCGCGATCGATCACATCCGCAGCGCAAGTGGCGTGATCGCGCGGCTGATCTGGATATTCTTCATCATTGTCATGATGTCTCGGTCTGCACCGGCTGGCAGGTTAAAGAAAACTATCTGACCACGCTGGTCGATGAATTATTGGCGTATGTGCAAAATCGTCCGGTGTTGATGACTGCGGCAACAACCGCTCATATATATATGAAGGAAATGCCATCACGATCCTTAGGCCAAACGCCGACCACCGTCCACCGCGATCACACTTCCGGTTTGATACGGATTATTTAACACCGCCATCACGGCTACGCTGATCGCGTCAACACCGCCTTCTTTTTTCAGTAACGTTTGTGCCAGCACTTTTTCGCGCATGGCGTCGTCATGCCATGCTTTAAATAAGATCGGGCCGGGTTGAATGACATTGACTTTGATTTTGGGCGCGAATTGTTTGGCCAAACTCAAGGCCAGATTTTGCGCACCGGCTTTGCTGGCACAATACACATCAAACAGTGGATTCGGATTATCCGCGTAAATATCGCTTATCTGCACGATGTCGGCGTGTTCGCTCTCACTCGCCATTAATAGCGGCGATAAAGCCTGACTGATGTGGTACGACGCCATCATATGAACACGAAAAAAATGCTCCATTTGACGCAATGCCAGATCCAGATCGGAAGCCGTGGTTTCAAATGCCGACGCGTTGTGAATGATCGCGCGTAAGGTGGTGGTACGCGCTTTAACCGCGTCGATTAAATGAGCCACCGCTTCGGTTTGACTAAAATCGGCCGCGACACAAACGACCTCTTGTTGTGCTAAATAATCGATCGCCTCGGTTCGAGTGTGATAGTGCGCGATCACGTCATAACCATTATTCCAACACGTTTGCGCCAGATGCAGACCAACCCGTTTGCCGGCACCGGTGATTAAAATGGTTTCGCGTTTCATAGCGTGATCTCGTTCGCACAGGGAGAAGACGTCAACAAACAATGAAGATTGTTCACCGTTGTCTGGGCAATTTGTGTCAGTGCTTCGTGTGTGCAAAAACCTTGGTGACCGGTAATGAGCACATTCGGAAAGGTCATTAATCGTGCCAACTGCGCGTCATGCAAACCGTGCGCTGAATGGTCAACAAAAAACAAGCCCGCTTCTTCTTCATAAACATCGATCGCTAAACCGCCCAGTGTTTGTTGCTTCAAGCACGCGATCACCGCCGCCGTGTCAATCAACGCGCCGCGTCCGGTGTTGATTAAATACGCCGACGGTTTCATTAACGCCAAGCGTTCGGCGTTTAATAAATGCTGCGTTTGCTCGGTGAGTGGGCAGTGCAGCGACACCACATCGCTTTGCGCTAACAGTTCATTCAGCGACACAAATGCTACGCCCGATTGCTGCAACGTCGCGTCGATGAGCGGATCACTGGCGATGACGCGACAACCAAATCCTTGCATGATACGTGCGAACACGGCACCGATTTTTCCGGCACCGATCACCCCCACGGTTTTGCCGTTCAAATCAAAACCGACCAAACCATCAAGCGCGAAATTGCCTTCGCGCACGCGATTCCATGCGCGATGAATGCGACGATTCAAGGTTAATAACAGCGCAATCGCGTGCTCGGCAACCGCGTGGGGAGAATACGCCGGAACACGTGCAATACGGATCCCATAACGTTTTGCCGCCGCCCGATCGACGTTATTAAATCCGGCGCAACGTAATGCGATGACGCGAATGCGGTGTGCCGCCAGTTGGCGCAAACACGGTTCATCAATGCAATCATTAACAAACGCGACCACGGCATCGGCACCACGCGCCAACACTGCTGTGTCGGCATTTAATGCTGTGGTTTCGAATTGCCATTCGATCGCGGTATCGGCGGCGCGTAAATAAGGCCATTCCAAAGTCATTGCACTGAACACGACCACACGCATCAAACACCTCTACCTATATATAAGGATAGCGATCCGTCGCTTAACCGTCAGATGGATCCCTGTTGCTCTAACGCAGTTGTTGCAAGAATGCCGTACCACCAAGATCGCTCATCTGTTGTTCGATCCACGCTTGACGGCGCAAAACAAAAGCCGAGGGTTTATTGACTTTATAGCGATGCGGATTCGGCAACACCGCCGCCATCAGCGCGGCTTGTGGTGTCGTTAAGCGCGCCGCCGGGCGATGAAAATAAATAATCGAAGCCGCGTCGACGCCATAAATACCACGACCGTATTCCACAATATTCAGATGCACTTCGAGAATGCGTTCTTTGCTCCACAGCAATTCGATCAACGCGGTAAACCACAGCTCCAAACCTTTGCGCACATAACTGCGTCCTGACCACAAAAATAAATTCTTTGCCACTTGTTGACTGATGGTGCTGGCACCGCGCAATTTTTTGCCGCGCTGATGTGCCTGCCACGCTTTTTCCATTTGTTCAAAGTCGAAGCCGTAATGTTCCGGAAAACGTTGATCTTCACCGGCCATCACCGCCAATTGCATGGGTTTGGCGATTTGTTCAATCGGAACCCAATGATAGTGCATACGAAAATCCGGCGTGTCGTCGAACCAGTCTTGCCACTGACGTTCGATCATCACGCCTGAAAAAGGCACCGGAACAAATCGCAGAATCAAAACCATCACGATCGAAAGTGACAGCAACAGCACAACGATCCGTCCGGCCAGTCGTGTGAGGCGACGCCACCGAAATTCAGTGGGCGTGGTGTTTTTTAAGGTGGATGTTGCTTGTGGTAACAAAATCAATTCCGCCCAGAGAGTGGTGTGGTAATTGTACTTGCCGATAGCGCAAGCAAAAAGTACAGTCGCGCGGATCATGAATGATGACGTTTAAAATGTCGTATTTAACCTGCATTAAAAATCAATTACGCGCACTGCATCCACACCTTCCGCTGCCGCCCGATGACGCCGTGGCGTTATCGCAACAATTATCCAACCGATTGCAACACCAGATCGCACAGCACGGTGCGTTACCGTTTCAACACGTGATGCAACAACTTTTATACGCGCCGGGTATGGGTTATTACAGCGCCGGTTTGGCCAAGTTGGGCGCGGCGGGTGATTTTGTCACCGCACCGGAAATGTCACCGTTGTTTTCACAAACATTGGCGCACAGCCTCGTAACGGTGTTATCGCAGCGGCAACAAAATGTGCTCGAATTGGGTGCCGGTCGCGGCCTGATGGCGGCCGACATGTTGCGTTACTGGCAACAGCAACACTGCTTGCCCGAACACTATTTTATTCTGGATGTGTCGGCAGATTTGCGCGCCGTACAGCAACAAACACTGCGCGAGCGCGTACCCGATTGCATCGATCGCGTGCGTTGGTTGGACACATGGCCAAGCGAATTCGACGGCGTGGTGATCGGCAACGAAGTGCTGGATGCGATGCCCTTTACCTTGTTCGAGATCGACCACGGCGCGATTGTCGAACGCGCCGTAACACTCGCCGACAACGATACCTTCGCATGGACGAATATCGACGCCAGCGCGGCGCTGCAACAGTGGTTTGCACAGTTACCGGAAGATATCCGCGCGGCGCTACAAGACGGTTATCAAGGCGAAGTATTGCTGTCCTTACCGCAATGGATGCAGGCGCTTTCTGCCAGCATGAAACAAGGTCATGTGCTGCTCATCGACTACGGTTTTCCGCAACACGAATTGTATCTGGCCGAGCGTTCGCAAGGCACATTGATGTGCCATTACCGTCACACCGCACACCCCGATCCACTTACCTTAATCGGCTTGCAAGACATTACTTGTCATGTTGATTTTTCGGCCGTTGCCGAGACCGCTTTTAACGCCGGTTTTGCCATTGATGGCTACACCTCGCAAGGCGGATTTTTGCAAGAAGTCGGCATTTTGACACTGGCGCGCAGCGACGATGTCGCCACGCAATTTCGCCATGCCCAACAACTAAAACGATTGTTGCTGCCCTCTGAAATGGGCGAGTTATTCAAAGTGATCGCTTTGTCCAAAAACGCCAGTGCCGCGATTTCTGGCTTCGCATTAAACGATCGGCGTCACCGCTTATGATGCGACTTCTTGTGTTGCTGCTTATCGCCACCGATGCAGCGGCCAGCAGTGGTCGCGGCGATTACACCGCACTCGCATTGCTGGCGACCTTGATCGCTACCGTGATTGCCGTTTATTGGGTCAAGAAGACACCGGCGTTCGACAATATTCATTTAAAGATAATCGGCTTCAGTGTGTATTTTTGGATCGTGGTGTTTGCCGAAGTCATTGTGTACGGCGCTTACCGTTTTTTAATCAAGCTCGGATAGGGAAACAAAGAGATGGATATATGGTTATTGATTCAGGCATTTATTCAAGGTGTGGTCGAGGGGCTGACCGAATTTCTGCCTATTTCCAGTACCGGACATTTAATTGTGTCAGGCGCATTGATCGGCTTCGAAGGGGCCAAGGCCGAGGTGTTTAACATCGTGATCCAATCCGGCGCGATCGTGGCGGTGTTAATGGTTTATCGCCAACGACTTTTCGATACCGTCACCGGATTATGGACACAAACCACGGCACAACGATTTGCCATCAATGTGATCGTGGCGTTTTTACCCGCTGCCATCCTCGGGGTGTTGTTTTCGCATTTCATCAAAGCGTATTTGTTTCGTCCCGAAACCGTCGCGGCAGCATTTATCCTCGGCGGAGTGATCATGATCTGGGCTGAGAAACGCGAGCACTCGATCCGCATTCGCAGTGTCGATGATATGCGTGTCGGCGACGCGCTCAAAGTTGGATTAGCACAATGTTTGGCATTGATCCCCGGCACATCGCGATCGGGCGCCACCATCATTGGATCGTTGTTCTTTGGTTTCTCGCGCCAAGCGGCTACCGAGTTTTCTTTTTTCTTGGCGATTCCCACCATTGTCGGCGCTACCGTTTACGACGGTTGGAAAGCGCGTGAACTGTTATCGCTAAATGATCTGCCGCTGTTTGCGGTTGGCTTTGTCACGGCGTTCATCAGCGCGTGGTTCGCCGTGCGTGGTTTGATCCGCTTTGTCTCCAGTCACAGTTTTGTGGCGCTCGCGTGGTATCGCATCGCCTTCGGTATCGTGATTCTGTTTACCGCATGGATGGGTTGGGTGAACTGGCATCAAAGCCCTTAAGTCATGCACAAACGCGGTCGCGTGAATCTCAACGCGATCGCGTTTTCGCTTCGTTATGCCGTCACTTCACCGGCGTCATCACGCCAGATGTGCGCGCAACATCCACATCGTTTTCTGCCATTCGGTCATTAACTCGACCATCATATCGCCGGTGACGGCATCGTCGCACCGATCGGCGATGGCTTTTACTTCATCGGCAAATGCATTCAGTTGCGTATAGCCTTCCAGCATTTTTCTCACCATTTCTTGCGCGTCCGGCAGTTGCGCATCGTCGTTTAAACGCGCGCCAGCGATCAAGGCCGCAAGCGTATGCGGTGCATTCATTTGCAGCGCGCGCAAGCGTTCGGCCAACACATCTGCGCTATCCGATAAACCATCGTAATGCGTTTCGAACAACTCATGCAGCGGCTTAAACCAGATCCCGGTCACGTTCCAGTGATAAAAACGGGCGCGCAGTGACAACAGATGAACATCGGCGAGTAATGTCCGTAATGCGTTTGCTAATTCAGCCGCTACCGGTTTGAAAGTGGTCATGATGAAACTCCTGTGGCTCGCAAGTGGATAATGTGCAAGAGCACTGTAGGAGGTCACGACACACGCCGCTAATCGATCGCAACGATGAATGCGATAGTTCCGGCAAATGATCACCCGTTTTCGGGGGACTTATTTTGGATCGCGACGCCGCTACCGCGATCGATCGTCATGCCATGACAAATCGGATCACAACGACATCAGCGACGGTCAACTTTGGCTCGAATAATCAATTTACGATCGTGTTGTGATGGCATTTGAAACCGATCCAAATTCAAAAATTACCACCATCGGCACATTGAAATTGGAAAAAATGATCTTCGTAACGTCGTTAATGCCCCGAAACGACAAAAAATTTGAAATTTTTTTGCTTTTTGCGCATTTTTTTTGCCGAAAATTTCACCAAATAAAAAAACTTGTATATACTCACCGACGTAGCTTAGTGCTACATGACTGGAGAAAGGAAAAATGGCTAAAAAAGCTAAAGTAACCAAAGCAAAGGCAAAGCCGGGTCGCAAACCTGGTCGTAAACCAGCCGCTAAAGCTGCGAAAGTAGTGAAAGCGAAAAAAACTGGTCCTAAAATGAGCGCTGAAGACAAAGCTGCAAAACGTGAAGCAGCTGCCAAAGCAAAACGTTTAGCTGCTGCGAAAAAGAAAGTTGCAGCGTTCAAAGCTAAACAAGCTAAAGCTATGGATCGCCTGAAAGCGAAACAAGCTAAAGCGTTTGCTAAGTTCGAAGCCAAAACCATGGCTGCGGTGGACAAACCGCGTAAACGCCGTCGTCGTAAAGCTAAAGCCGCTACTGCTGCTTAATTTACGTCACGCTTAAGGCAAGGCGGGCTGCTCGAGGTGAAAGCTTCGTAGTCCGCCTTACTTATTTCTGGCTTTTGAAAAGCGTGGTGGCCGTATTTCATTCGGTCTTACTTTCATCGCATAGCATTCCCCATTCCATTCACTACCACTCGATTCGCGCTACGGTGTTTCACCGTTACAGCGACGCGCCCGCCACGACGACCCTCGTTTTATTTCTCGATTAACAGCCGATCGTTGCGGATGACCGCGTTACGATTGTCCTTTGGGTAACGGCAACATTTCATCCAGTGTTAACGACAATGCCGGTGCGAACACGCGCATGAAATAATCCGCTTCCGGCGATTTAAGCGCCGTTAAACGCGCTTCGACTTCGCGCGCCGCTACCGCAAACTCCTGATTGCCTGCCAACAACTCCGCGCGGCATTTCAGCACGGCGGCAATAATATCGGCGGCTTTAATGAGTTCGTGGACGTCAGGGCTCCAGTTCGACTCCAGCAATAAGCCGCTATAAACCGGCTGCAAGCGTTCAGGCAGCATGTTCTGCAAATCGTATTGCGCTTGGCTTTCAATCGCCTTGTAGGCCTGCGTAATGGCGGGCGAATGGTATTTGATGGGTGATGGCATATCGCCGGTGTATACCTCGCTGGCGTCATGGAATAACGCCGCCACCGCGATGTGGTTGGCGTCAACCTGACCGCCGAATTCCTGATTGCGGATCACGGCGAGGGCGTGGGCGATCACCGCCACTTCCCACGAATGTTCCATCACATTTTCCGGCACGCTGTTGCGCTTGAGTCCCCACCGGCCAATAAAACGCAAGCGAGTCAGGTACGCAAAGAAACTGCTGTTCATCATCACTCCTTGATTCGTTCTAGCGCTGCCGCAAAAAATCCGTCGGTGTGATGGCGATGCGGTAGCAGTTGCATCATGCCTTGTGCGTCGATGAATTGCGCCGCATCGGCAACGCCCTCGGCGGCCAAGATCGCGCTCGCGTCACGTAAAACAAAATGCGGATTCGCTGCCAAAAAAGCGTTCACGACGTGCTGGTTTTCTTCGGCAAATAGCGAACAGGTGGCGTACACCAAGCGTCCACCCGGTTGGCACAAACGCGACGCCGATTGCAAAATATCGCGTTGTTGCCGTTGCAGATCCATCACATCGATCGCGCGCCATTTCATATCGGGATTGCGTCGCCACGTGCCAGAACCGGAACACGGCGCATCGACCAACACCGCATGACATTGCGCGATCAGCGCGTCGAATTGCGCATCGTGTTCATCGTTTATCGCCAGCAAACGCACGTTATCAACACCGGCTCGCTGTAATCGCGGCTTCATGTTGTGCAAGCGCTTGGGCGATACATCACAGGCAATGATCTCACCGCGATTGCGCATTTGCGCAGCCAGCAACAAGGTTTTCCCGCCCGCGCCCGCGCAAAAATCGACGATTCGTTGACGCGGTTTTGCTTGCACTAACAAGCCGATTAATTGACTGCCTTCATCCTGAATTTCGATCAAGCCTTGTTTGAACACGGCGGTGTTAAACAACGGCCCGCGCTGCGCACGACGCAAACCGAGTGGCGAAAACGGCGTCAGTTCGGCAACGAATCCTTCTTGTTGCAACGCCGTTTGCGCCTGTTCACGCGTGGTCCGTAACGTGTTCACGCGCATATCGACCGGTGCCGCTTGATTTAACGCCAGCGTTAATTGCGCCAGCGCCGCGTCATCAAACTGCGCGTGCAACCGCTCGAAACTGTCATCGGATAAATTCAAACGCTGCGCACTCGTCCACGATGATTTGTCGTGTTGGCGCACAAAGACGATTAAATCATCGGCGTAAGGCGTAAATCCGGCCGCTTCCAACGCGCGCGCGCTCCAACCACTTTTCGACGCGAGATAGATCGCCACCCGTGTCGCCACGTCGTCCACATCGGGGTGACTAAACGCCTGTTGCAGCGTTGTTAATTCGCGCCAATGACGCAAAATGCCATAAACCGATTCGGCAGCAAACGCGCGATCTTTGCTGCCCATTTGTTTATGGCTTTTAAAATAACGTTCAATGACCTGATCAGCAGGGACTGTAAACGGCAAGATATCTTGCAATAACTCGCGCACTTGGCGAAATCGTGTGTGGGCGTGAGCCGGCGTTTGATTCATCAGAGGATAGTCACTTAGCCAATTGAACATGCCACGTCAGCGGAATAACGCAGCAAAAATAAAACGACGAAAAGCGCCATCGCCGCTAAACGATGTCCCACTTCAATTTTTTGGTTTTATCGACGGGATTGACGGTTTTAACGCCCGGATCGGGCAAGCGATCATACGTCACAAAACTGTAGTTAAACGGATTATTGTCATCGGGTCGGAACGAGTGGCTTTCGATTTCGCTCCAGCGATAAGCACTGATATCGGGAAAATACGCGTCGCCAGCAACATTGAGTTGGATAAAGGTCAAATACAAACGATCGGCCAATGGCAACGCTTGTTCATAAATGCTGGCACCGCCCATGACCATAATTTCATCGACCGCGTGCGATTGCGCCAATTGCCACGCCGACGCTAAATCATGGGCAACAAAAACACCGGGGTATTCAAATGACGTATCGCGCGTGATCACGATATTGATGCGACCGGGTAACGGCTTGCCACCGATCGATTCGAAGGTTTTGCGCCCCATCAAAATCGGTTTGCCCATGGTCAGTTGTTTGAAATGTTTCAGATCGGCGGGCAAATGCCACAACATTTTGTTGTTGCCGCCGATCACACGATTGGCGGCCATGGCGGCAATCAAACACAAACGCGGACGCAAGGGCGCTTTTTCTTCGGTTTTATTTTTGGGATTGGTCACGGACATAAGTAACTCGACTCGCACAACGCGGCACTATTATAGCCACCTTCGCAAGCGCCACCCAGTGCCACTAATGCAAGTCCATTTGCTGTTTAACGACCGCTTCCAAACTGCGCAGACCATTTTGTTTTCCGATCTCAAGCGCAGCCTCGCGATCAACGCCTTGCAGTGTGGCGCGCAACGCCAGCAACGCCCCGACTCTATTGCTGGAATGACAATGCAATAACACCGTGCTGTTTTGATATTGCGCTAACAGTGCATCAAGCTTTTTTGCGTTGTCGATGGTGATATCGGCAGGGCCGCTAATCGGCAAATTAACGTAATTCAAACCGATTTGCTGTGCCACCGCCACTTCGTCAAAGCCGCGATCTTCGCTTTGATTACGCAGATCAATGACGACGGTAGTACCTTGCTTGGCAAGCAACGCCAAATCATTGGCGGTCGGTTGTGAACCCGTGAGCAAGCGAGCGTTAATCGAATGACTCACGGTCATGGCGAGCGCCGCCGTTGCATCTTCGGCTTTGGGTGCCGAGATCACACTCAAGGCCAGCAGCAGTGCCGCCATCGCGCCATATTTTTTCATCGTTGATGCTCCTTAAAAACCACGGCGCAAACGCCACAGATAATATTTTTCAAAGGCTATTTTAGCCCAATGATAAAAACGGCTATGACTGGCACGCGCGTCATTGCCACGGCGTCGCACTAAAATCGCATCGTCGTGCATATCAATAATGCAGATCAATTCCGGCGCAACCGTCTGCAACGAAGAGTGATTTTGCCAACCAGCGACGACATTAGCGGCGGCCACCGCGCCATGTAAATCGGCCATATGACCTTGCTTAGGGTACCAATCGGCGTCACCGTAAACACCGGCATCACCGACCACATAAGCGGCATCCAAACCGTCGATGCGACAACTGTCATCGGCTTTGATAAAACCACCGGGCGTCAGCGGCAGTTCACTTTGGCTGGCGAAATCCGGCCCGGTTAAGCCCGGTTGAAACACGATGCAATCGGCGTCGAATGAGTGCGTTTCGAGCGCCACTCCGCGTTCGCTGAATCGCGCGATTTTTTGGCCCAGAACGGTTTTTATTTGGCGCGCTTTCATTTGCGCGAAAATCGCATCGAGCGCCTGACCACCCAAGCGTTTTCCGGGTTCCGTGGCAGGACTAAAAAAGGTTAATTCAAACGCCTCGCGTTTTCCTTGCTGGCGCAGCCATTGATCAATACCGAACACCATTTCAAAAATCGGGCCGCCGCGCATTCCGGTGGTTTCATTCGGATTACCGCCAAAACCAAACGCCAGTTTACCGCCGCTCATGGTGCTTAATTTTTGTTGTAACGCGACTAATTTTTCGCTGTCGGCACAGGCGTAAAACGCGTGTTCGATGCCCGCTAGTTTTTTAATCGTGCGCGCGCCTGCGGC
>CAZYUS010000046.1:0-21510 GCA_964650615.1 uncultured Pseudomonadaceae bacterium
ATATCACATTAGGATTACCTTTTATTCGCACTTCGGTTGATCACGGCACTGCGCTGGATTTAGCCGGTCGCGGTGTGGCGGACGCGAGTTCTTTGCACTATGCCGTGGAAACCGCGTTAGCCTTAATTTCACAACGGAAAAGCTAAATGGAACATCGCGCGCGCAAGCGTTTCGGGCAAAATTTTTTGCATGACCAACACGTGATCGAGCGCATTGTTCGCGCCATCGATCCACGTCCGACTGACACGCTGATTGAGATCGGCCCCGGCCTCGCGGCGCTAACGGTTCATGTTTTACCGCTGGCAAAAAAACTCACCTGCATCGAACTCGATCGCGATGTGATCCCGATCGTGCAAGAAAAATGCGCCGGACTCGGTGAGCTAAACCTCATCAATGCCGACGTGTTGAAAGTGGATTTCGCGCAACTGTCATTGACGCCGCCGCTGCGCGTGTTCGGCAATTTACCCTACAACATTTCATCGCCGTTGCTGTTTCATTTGTTCGATTATTCGCACGTTGTCAGCGACATGACGTTTATGTTGCAAAAAGAAGTGGTGGAACGCATGGCGGCCACTCATGAGGAAGGTAATTACGGCCGTTTGTCAGTGATGACTCAGTATTACGCGCAGGTCGATTATTTATTTAAAGTCGGCCCCGGTGCGTTCAAACCGGCCCCGAAAGTAGACTCGGCCATCGTCCGTTTGGTGCCTCACCGCACCCGCGCTCTGCCCCCCGAAAACGAAAAATTATTCGCCAAAATCGTCAACACAGCGTTCTCGGCGCGGCGCAAAACCGTGCGTAATGCATTGCAATTATTCGCCGACGAAACGCAACTGGCCGCCGCTGGCATTGACCGTCAATTGCGACCGGAAAATCTGTCGGTCAAAGACTATATTAGGCTGACTCTTTATCTGGCAGCACAAGGCGTTCAACCATGATAAGCGTGGGTAAAAAAATTCCTTCGGTCACCGTACACACCATGACCGCCGACGGCCCCCAAGGCATCGACAGTGTCGCATTATTGGGCCACGGTAAGGTGGTGTTATTTAATGTGCCGGGGGCCTTTACGCCGACGTGCTCAAAGGCCCATCTGCCCGGCTTCGTAGTGTTGGCCGACGCCATCAAAGCCAAAGGCGTCAGCACCATTGCCTGCATGGCGGTGAATGACGCCTTTGTGATGGACGCTTGGGGGCGCTCGCAAAACGCCGATGCGTTATTGATGGTGGCCGATGGCAACGCGGCGTTCGCCAAAGCGATGGGATTGGAAAGCGATGCCAGCGGATTTGGCATGGGCGTGCGTTCGCGCCGTTTCGCGATGATCTTGCAAGACGGCGTGGTGCAGCATTTAGCGGTCGAACAACCGCGCGAATTCAAAGTCAGCTCCGCCGAGGCCGTGTTGGCCGTTTTATGACGGGCGTTGGACGGCTGGTGTGGCAACGATCAACAAACCCATCGACATCGTTATGCACGGTTCGGAAATCACACCGCCGCCCTTTACCATTGCCACCAAGCGACCTGCCAAACACTGATCACCAACAAGCCAGCCATCATCACCGCCAGCGTCGATGCGAAACGACGAACCGCACCAAGCGCGGACGTTAGTCGCCACGCCAAGCGCAACGACAACATGAGTGCCAGCGCCAACATGATTTCCCGTAGCGGGTTTAGGCTTACCGTCAGCCAACCTTCTGCGTTTAATTGACTCGTCGTCAACAACGAAAGACCAACGAAAAGGTTAGCGCCGCCGATCGGGATCAGCGTCATCGCCAACCGATGAGGTGTCACAGCGTGGCCGCCCGAGATCGCCGCCAACTCCAGTAATAAACGCATACCGCCACCGATGATCAGCGTTCCCGCCGCGAGAAAAATCAGTATCGACAATCCATCAAGCCAACTGAACACGTCGTTTTGCGCCGGGTAATGCGTGAGCAGCCACCACGGCGCGTTATCGCTCAACATAAAGTCCATGCCGTGCTCCAACAACCAAATGGCCAAGAACTGTTTGAGCTGCACAAACCACGGTGAGAAGGTCCACACAAAGGCGGTGGTGGCCAATCCGAGAACGCCGAATAGCAGCAAACGCGCTTCCCATAGCGGCGCAGGCGACTCATTGATTTGCACGATTTCAATGGCGTGTGAACGCCAACTCAAGGTCACCGCATCGCGATGACCGGCACAGCGGCCACACATCTGGCAATGCTGATTGCTGTTGAGCTGGCGCACATTGAGCAAGGGCGGACAGTCAACGGCTGCCGAACGCCCCGGTGCGGCGGCCCAGCGGTCACGGTCGACCGCAAAGTGCAGCGGTGCCACTCGCGCCAATAAACCAAAGACGCCGCTGACCGGACACAGATAACGGCACCACACGCGCTTACCACGACCATAGGCCCATCCCACGGCCAGCGCCGCTACCGTCGAACCGCCCAAGATCAGCAAAGCGGCGCGCGGGTATTCATAAACACTGATGAGCTGGCCATATACCGTGGTCAAAATAAACGCCAGTAAGGGCCATCCCGGCCAGCGCAGCCACCTTGGAATCGTGCCGCCGCGACCGTGGCGACTGGCCCACTCGGTCAGGAATCCTTCGGGACACAGCAACCCGCACCACGAGCGACCGAGCAACAACACGCTGAGGATGACAAATGGCCACCAGACGCCCCAAAACACAAATTGCGCCAAGCGGCCGAGGTCGGTGACCAGCGTGGCATCGTCACTGGGCAACGGCAAAAACGCCGGAACAATGAGCAATACGGCGTAGGCCACGACCACCAACCACTGCATGATCATCAGTGGCCGCTGATAGCGCCGCAACGCGAGACCGGTGCGCGCCCACGCGCCCGACCAAGTAAATGCAGTATTCACGCGCGGCGCGGCCTTAAGGTCAACGCGATAAATACCCAGTACGCCGAAAAGGCCAATAAGGTCGTCAGCGCCGGTCGCGCGCGATACCCCATCAACGTCGCCAGCCATTGACCGGCTCCGCTGCCATCGTCCAGCCACGCACTGACGTCAAACACCGGATCGAGACCGGGCGGGATCAGGCCTAAACCAATGGCGCGATCACTGCCATCGACCAGCAATGCGCCGGCCAGCAGCAGTAACACCGTGGTACTTACGCGAAAAAACAGCGGCCATGACAAATACGCTCCGGCACGCGTCAAGATGCCATACGTCAACAGCGCCAAGCCGCCCCCCAACAAGGCTCCCGGCAAAATCGCCGCGCCACCTTGCGCCATCGCGATGCCGTACAAAAACAGCACCGTCTCAGCCCCTTCGCGCGCCACGGCCAGCGTGGTCACCAACACCACTCCGGCCAATCCCGCACGTTGATGCGAGGCGTCTAGTTGCTGCTGCATATGCTGTTTCAAATTGACGTTTTGACGATGCAACCACAACACGGTGTAGACAATCAACGCGGCGGCGGCCAGCACCAATCCCAGTTGCACGTAGTCCAGCCGCTCGGCGTCGGCGTCGTCACTGACATACTGCATCAAAAACGCCAGTATCACCGCGATCACTGCCCCCAGCCCCACTCCGAGTCCGAGCACACGAAGTACCTCACGACGCTCGAAACGGACGCTAAGACAGCGGTACAGCAAGGCGATCACCAACAAGGCTTCGACGCTTTCACGCCACACAACAAAAACAGCCGACGACATGGCTTTACTCCAGCAGTTATTCGACGATGATGACGCCTTTGGCGGTGTCGGGATGAAATTCGCCGAAAAAGTCGTAACGGCCTTTTTTCAGCGGCGCGAACACCACCGAACGGGTGACACCTTCGGCGAGTACGGTTTCCTTGCGCAAACTCAGGCTCTCAAACTCTTCCGGCCCCGGCCCCAAATTGGTGACGCTGATTTTGAATCGTTGACCGGCGGGTACGCGGATCTCGGTGGGTTGGAAATAGCCGCCCTTTACCGTCAGGGCATAGGTCGGTAAATCGGCGGCCGCCACGGCAAGACTCATCAACAACAGCGCGCTACGCGCAAAGCAAACGAACATGGTTTATCCCCGTTGCAACGGTGAACGAGCGTGACGGTTCACGCTCATTTTTCGGTCAGAAAGTTAACTGACTTCGCAGGCCAAACGCGTTCACCGCATCGGCATCGCGCTGCGCCCCCGGAGTGCTGATGCGCTGATAATCGACGCTTAACTCCCACTGCCCATTGACGCGAAAACGGTAATACAGCTCGGCGATTTGTTCACCGCTGCTGCGTTCGATGCCGTCTTGCGCCAACGCCCACGATTGCCATGCCGCATTCGCTTGCAAACGCGCCAGCGCCACACCGACCGCATCGGCACCGCGACGCCACGCGTCGCCGTTGATCTCGACACCGCTGGTCAGAGCGCGGTCAAACACCGTAGCGCCGCTTTGTTGCTGTCCGTAACGCATAAACCACGTCAGCCGCTCAGATAAACGCTGGTCGACGCTAACGCCCACGCCCTGATGGCGGGCCACTTCGCCGTCATAGTTTTCGCCGCGATCGTTGCGCCAGAGATAGACCCGGTAATGCCCAAGCAGACCACCGAAAAAGCGTTGTTCGCGATCGGCCTGCACGATCACAAAGGGATCGTGCAAGGCTTGGTCGAACTCGGCCCCGGCCCCGGCACCAAAGACGCCCAGCGACAAACCCCAGCGTGACGGCGTCGCGTGTTCGTTGACATAAGCCAGTCGCACACCGGGGGTAAAACCGAACGCGTCGACCCCAACGTCGCCACCGGCATCGAGCAAGGGGTTGTGCACAAAGGCTTGATTCAGTGGGCCGCGAGTTTCGTCATCGACAACGGCGTTCTGGTCAAAAAAGCCGAACGGATCCATCTTGCCGAAACCGAATTCGACGTGTTCGCGCGACAAGCCGGGATTACCACCAAGCGGCAGCGGCACATCGATCTGATACCACAACTGCGCCAGCAACACGGTGCTGTCGGCCGCCTCGGTGCCGGGGCGCTGGAAACTGCTGGCGTTGACTGCCGCCAACGCGTCGCCCGGATTTTCCAAGCCTAAACCTTGGCCCATACGAAAATGACCGAACAACACACCGCTGGCGTTCCCCAATTCACCGGCCGGCGCGGTGACTTCAATATCCGCGCGGTAGTTCAATTCGCTGCGGGCATCCCCAGAGGCGCGCTGCGCCACCGAAGTAAAACCGCCTTCGACCGTGATGCCATCAAGTGCTTCGGCGGTATTGGCCGCCGCTTTCAACTCCGCCACCCGTGATTCCGCCGCTTTGAGACGGGCGGCGATCGCCGGTTCGTCTTCGCTTATCACCGGCTCGTCCAGCGCCCGCTCGGTTTCCTGCAAGGCTTGTTCGAGCGCCGCCAAGCGTTGGGTTAACGCCTCCAGACGTTGGTCAACACTGTCAGCCGCCGATGCGGCCACACTGACCGTTAGCAAGGTCAGCGTCGCAAGGGTTTTCATTAGTAGCCCCCTTTCTTACCGATACCCGCGAAAATGAATTCATATTCGACCGTGAACGTCGGAAACCAAGGGCGCACGCCGGTCTGGCGGTCGGTATGACGACCGAAGTGATGGCCGTGCGGGTTGTCGGCGGCGTTAGGCGGCAAAATGGTGTATTTGACTTTGTAGCGACCGGGACCCATCAGTTTGACGTTATCGCCATAGTGCGGACCGTCGCTGGCCACCATGCCCATAAAGTCGCCGGCCACGCGCTCATTGCTGTCCACTTTGGTGACTTCATATTGGACTTTTAAGAACGGGATCCATTCGCCTTCGGCAAAGCCATTGGCATTGCTGTCGAGGGCGCGGATATCGGCTTCGAGGTGAATATCGGACTGCTCGGCCGCCCGCATCATGCCATCCGGCTCCATGCGGATCGGTTGCAGGTAAACCGCCGCGATCTCCATACCATGCCGCTGTTCAGGTACGCCGATCGGGTATTCCACGGCAAAAACAGAGCACGAAAAAAACGCGGCCGCAGCCGCCAACAACGATTGACGAGTCATGATATCCCTTGAGTGGTAACGCGAAAGATTCGCATTTGCAAATCATGGCAACTCAGGGGCCTTTAGGTTTGACTTGAATCAAGCCCCGTCGCTAGCCGAGGTCGTAGTCCATCACAAGGGGGGCGTGGTCAGAAAACTTCTGATCTTTATAAATCGAGGCCGCCCGCACCCGCTCGCGCAAGGCGGCCGGAACGATCTGGTAATCGATCCGCCAACCGACGTTCTTGGCATAAGCCTGACCGCGATTGCTCCACCACGTGTATTGCTCGGCACGTTGATCAACCTGCCGAAACGCGTCGATCCAGCCCGACTGCTCAAACAACTCACTTAACCACGCGCGTTCGTGCGGTAAAAATCCGGAGTTTTTGAGATTGCCTTTCCAGTTTTTCAGGTCAATTTCCTTGTGCGCAATATTGAAATCGCCACACACGATAAGCGGCGTTTTTTGCGTGGCTTGCTGCACGAGGATCGGTAAGTACAACGCCAAAAATTCATCTTTCGCGGCTTGCCGTTCCGGCCCCGATGAGCCCGATGGCAAATACAACGACGCCACCCGAAACGCACCGAAATCGGCTTCGATATAGCGCCCTTCGCGATCGGCCTGAGCAAAGCCTAATCCGGTGCTGATTTTTTTTACCGGCAAACGCGTGTACAACGCGACCCCCGAATATCCCGGCCGCTCGGCCGGAAACAAAAACCGCTGATAACCCGCCGGTGAAAAAACGGCGTCGTGTAATTGTTCGGTTTGCGCTTTTAATTCTTGAACACACAGCACATCGCTATCGCTGTGCAAAAACCAGTCAAAAAAACCTTTGCTGGCGGCCGAACGAATGCCATTAACGTTTGCGCTTACAATTCGCATGGAAATTAAGGGGCTAGGTGAAAGTTGGGGCGCAGGCTATCATAAGGCAGGCACACTCACGGGTATTTTACGATGCACGCTTACCAACGCGAATTTATTGAATTTGCCTTGTCACGTCAGGTATTGAAATTTGGCGAATTTGAATTGAAATCGGGGCGCATCAGTCCGTATTTTTTCAATGCGGGTTTGTTTCAACGCGGGCGCGATCTGGCGCAATTAGGACGCTTTTACGCGCAGGCCATCCAATCATCCAGCGTGGCGTATGACGTGTTATTCGGCCCTGCCTATAAGGGCATTCCGCTGGTCGCGACCACCGCCGTGGCCTTGGCCGAGCACCATAACGTGGACACACCGTGGAGTTTTAACCGCAAAGAAGCCAAGGATCACGGCGAAGGCGGTTCGATCGTCGGCGCACCGCTTAAAGGACGGGTCTTAATCGTGGACGATGTCATCACCGCCGGCACAGCGATCCGCGAAACGATGACGCTGCTGCACCATGCCGGTGCCGAAGCGGCCGGTGTCGTGGTGGCACTGGATCGACAAGAACGCGGCCAAGCGGAACAATCGGCGATTCAGGAAATCGAACAGGCGTATGGCATTAAGGTCACGCCGATAATATGCTTGGCCGACCTGATAAGCTTCATTCACCAAACCCCCAGCCTGCAAGCATTCGTCGGCAAAATCGAAGAGTATCGTCAACGCTATGGCGTCTAACCGTTCTGTTTTATTGTTCGTCGCGGTTCTTGGTCTGTTGCCCACGTTCGCGAACGGCGCATCCTCCGGCACCTCTAAACGCGTGATGTATCGCTACGTCGACGCCAGCGGCGTTACCGTGATCAAAGATTATTTGCCGCCCGAAGTGGTGCCGAAGGGCTACACCATTTTGACCGAATCCATGCAAGTGGTTGAAGTGGTTCCACCGGTCAAAACGCGCGAACAAATCAAAGAAGAAAAAGCCTTACGTTTGAAAATGGAAGCCGAGGATCGCGCCCGCCGCGAGGCCGCTAAACGTGATGCCGAACTGCTGCGTCAATTCACTCAAGTCGATGACATCATGCGCGCCCGCGATACGCAGTTAGGTGCCATTGATGTGCAAATGAGCATACGCTCAGGACAAAGTGCGTTGCTGGTGTCGCAACTGGAAGAAAGCCAAAAACACGCCGCCGATTACGAACGGCGCGGCCAACCGGTACCGGCCGAATTACTGCGCAATATTCAGGAAATGCAGCGTCAGTTAGGCGAGAACCGAAGCTTTCTTGATCTGCAAAACAAAGAAAAAGAACGCGTGGCGGATAAATTCAAAGCCGATATTGTTCGCTTCAAAGAATTGCAAGCACAACGCGTGTTAAAAAATCGCGACGACGAAGGTCGCGTCATGGCGGCAAATACCACCTCGTATAGTTGTGCCGAAAATGCGCTGTGTACAAAAGTGTGGCAAATGGCGCAGTTGTATGCGCGCGATAACGCGACTCGTTCGCTTGAAATCGTCACCGATAGTTTGATCTTGTCCGGTAAGCCGCTATCCGATCGCGATATCGCCATCGCGTTTTCGAAAGTGCCTGAGCGTGACGCCGGAGCGCAGATCATTCTGGAGATCAGTTGCGCCAATACCGATGCGGGACAAGCATTGTGTGATAGCGAGCGCGGCAAGAAAATCATCAACGGTTTTGCACCGTATATCGACGGCCGACTGCAATAAATCACCGACGGAAAAACGCGTCGTTTTTTCCGTCACCACTGCTTCAATTTGATTTATGCAAATTCAACGGCGGCTTTACTCGGGGTGTTGAATTGCAACGCTGGTCGCAACAGCGACCACTGCGCTTCCCAACCTGCATTGGGTAATTGTTTAAAACCACTGCGCACAAACTGGCGAATACGACCTTCGGTAATCGCCATCAATAAATTCGCTGCCGCGTTGACATCAATGACCAGTGGTGCCGCCGGATTCAACACGCCTTCGCGCAACACTTGTCGCATTTGCATTTCGATGCGATCAAAAAATTGATTTACCCGCGCGGCCAACCGTTCATCTTCACCAATTAAGGCGTCGCCGGTGAGCAGCCGCATCATGCCGGGATTGCGCGCAGCAAAGGTCAGCATCAGCGTCACCATTTTTCCGCAGCGCAGCACCGCATCGTGTTCCTCGTCGAGGATGGTGCGAATGCGGGTAAAAATAATGTCGTCGATGAAATCCAGTAAGCCTTCGTACATCCGCGCTTTGCTGGGAAAATGACGATACAGCGCGGCTTCGGAAACACTCAATGCCGACGCCAATTGCGCGGTGGTAATGCGATCGTGTGGTTGTTCTTCCAACATCCGCGCCAGCGTTTCTAGGATCTGCTGACGACGCGATGATTCTTGTTTACCGGCCATCGTTCCCTCCCCCAAACTTTATTGTCGTAATATCGTTCTCGTTGTCGCTAAAACGGTAATTTAATCGCCGGATCGACCGCCGTTAACTGCGCGCGGAATAATTCTTGTATCCGCTTGAGTGCCGTTTCGGTATCGGCCTCGAATCGAATCACTAATGACGGCGTGGTGTTGGATGCCCGCACCAAACCCCAACCGTCGGCAAAATCCACCCGTACACCGTCGATAGTAGTCAGTTCGCCACCACCAAATTGGCCTTGTTTCGCCACCCTGTCGATGTAACTGAATTTTTTGTTATCGGCCATTTCGACGTTTAATTCCGGCGTCGAAAAGCCTTCCGGCAAGGCTTTGAACACATCGGCTGATTTGCGGAAATCGGCGGCCAGTATTTCGAGTAAACGGGCGGCGGCGTATAAGCCATCATCAAAACCGTACCAGCGTTCTTTAAAGAAGAAATGGCCGCTGCATTCACCGGCGAGCAAGGCACCGGTTTCGCGCATCTTGGCTTTGATTAAAGAGTGACCGGTGCGCCACATCAATGGTCGACCGCCGTGACCGCTGACCACGCGCGCCAAATGCCGCGAACATTTCACATCATAAATAATATCGGTGCCGGGATGACGTGATAACACGTCCATGGCGTACAGCATAAGCTGGCGATCGGCCCAGATAATTTTGCCATCGGAATCGACCACACCTAAACGGTCGCCATCACCGTCAAAGGCCAAACCGACATCAGCGCCGTGTTTTTTAACGGCCGCGATCAAGTCTTTTAAATTTTCCGGTTTGCTGGGATCGGGATGATGATTGGGGAACGTGCCATCGACCTCACAATACAACGGCACCACTTCGCAGCCCAATGCCTGCATCAAGACCGGCGCGATCATACCGGGAATGCCGTTGCCGCAATCGATCACCACTTTAAGCGGTTGCGCCAATGCCACATCACTGGTGATTTGAGCCAGATAATCGTCAACGATATTGATGGCCTCTTGCGAACCGCGACCCGACAACAAATTGCCTTTTTCGATGCGTTCGCGCAGGCGCTGGATGTCTTCACCCGACATCGTTTCGCCCGCGATCACGATTTTAAGACCGTTGTACTCAGCCGGATTATGCGATCCGGTGAGCATGACGCCGGAACGTGTCGATAAATAGTTGGTCGCGAAATACAGCAGCGGCGTCGGCACGGCACCAATGTCGATAACGTCGCGGCCACTTTCCATCAAGCCTTGTTTCAAGGCTTCCAGCAACTCTGGTCCGGAACTGCGGCCGTCTCGGGCCACCGCCACTTTTTGCTCACCGCGATCAAACGCTTCGGAGCCAATGGCACGACCGATGGCGCGCACCACCTCGACCGACAGCGTTTTGCCCACCACGCCACGGATATCGTAGGCGCGGAAGATCTCGGCCGGAACGGTCAATTTGGTTTCAGCCGGAGCCGCCAGCGCTTCCTGCGGTGCGCTACGGCGTAGCGCTGGGGCAGTGGTGGCCGTTGGCGCAGAGGCTTGCGATACCGGCGGGGCAGAGCGCCAGTTTTCGCGCGCTAATGTCACGGCCATGTCCTGAAATACCGCGAGGTGATACCCGTTAACGTCGATGGTGGCATCGCTGTTGTGGGCATCGAGCAAGGACTTGGTCAACCGCTGGGCATCGAGGCGGTGAAGATTATCGAGCGCGCGCACCAGCAACCAACCGAACATCGCGATGGCGGCCAGCACAATGGCCACCCCCAGCCAGTACACCACCAACAAACCCACGGTGATCGGGTTTTCGCTATCGGCTTCCCAATACTTGATTTTCCAATGCGTTTCGGCGACGTCCAGAACGCGCGTCGGCTCGTCGCTTTTGAGCGCTGCGTCACCGCGTTGGGCAACGCGTAACTCGACATCACCCACCTGTTGCGACAATTCCATAAAACCAGGTGCCGAATTCATCGCCTGCAAATTGGCTTCAATAGCAGTCGCCGGAATGCCCGTGAGCAAAAAGCCTATCGGTTGTTTTTCGACCTTGATGACCTCAACCAGAATGACGTGCGCTTTAGCTCCGCCGATTAACTCCGGTAGCGCCCGTCCATCCTTACGTGCTTGACGCAGTGCATCGAGCGTTACGTTGGTGATGGGTAACGCGGCGGTCGGCTCGACGCTGTGCCAATCGAGCGGCAACAAACGCACCCCCAACACTTCGGGCAAGGTACGCGCGATGGCGGCTTCGGCAGCGGCCAATGCTTCGCGGCGCGGCGCATCGCTGCCGTCTTCGGTGTTCGGTACTTGAAACGCCGCAATCACGTCGGCGTTGGCGACGTGAACATGCAAACGGGTGCGTAAAAACGCCAGTTGTTGCGTCACCCGTTCGGCGGCATTACCCAGCAACGCCGTACCGTAAGTTTCGGCACGCGAAATGGCCGGTCGCGACACCGCGAGTTGAAATAACAACACCGCAATAACCAGAGCGACCAGCAACGGTGCAATCCACCATTGCATGACCGTATTGAAAGGCTGTTTGGCACGCGCGGCAAAAGGTGCGCTGTCTTCGGTTTCTAAATCAATGCCGACGTCAGATTTTTTTTGTGCTTTCGGGCGAGCTACGGGTTTTTCGCGCTTTTTCAAAGGTGTGTCCTTCACTCATTTTTATGATGTTGCGGGCGATCACTCGGGATTTAGTGACGGCCGGAATGACCAAAGCCACCGCTACCGCGTTCGCTGGCCGTAAACGCTTCGACCACGGTTAATTGTGCTTGCACGACGGGTACAATCACCAGCTGCGCGATGCGCTCGCCGGGCTGAACAGTATATACAGCCGAACCGCGATTCCAACAGGAAATCATCAGCTCGCCTTGGTAGTCCGAGTCGATTAATCCGACCAGATTACCAAGCACGATACCATGCTTATGACCTAAGCCCGAACGCGGCAAAATCACCGCTGCCAAGCCCGGATCGGCGACATAAATGGCTAGGCCAGTAGCGATTAAATGCGTCTGCCCCGGCGCGATCGTCAACGGCTCGCGAAGGCAGGCCCGCAAGTCCATACCGGCCGAACCGGCGGTCGCGTATTGCGGTAATTCGATGGTGTCGCCCAGCAAGGGATTGAGGATTTTGACTTGAATGTTGTGCATCGCCTGATAACTCGTTCAAAGGTTTAATACGATGTTGTGCAAGATAGCGTGTGCCAACGTCGCTTTGTCTTGCACGGTTAATTCGACCACGCCGCCGTCGCGCGTCAACAAGGTGACGGCGTTGTGGTCGCTGCCAAACCCGACGCCGGATTGACTGACATCGTTGGCACAAATCATATCGAGTTGTTTGCGCTGTAATTTATCACGCGCGTAAGGCAAGACATCGTGTGTTTCGGCGGCAAAGCCGACACAAAACGGTCGCCGCTCGCGGCTAGCAACCGAGGTCAGAATATCGGGGTTTTTTTGTAGTGACAGCGACAAGCACGCTTCGGTCTTTTTGATTTTGCTGGTGGCCACCGTCGTGGGCCGGTAATCCGCCACCGCCGCGCAAGCGATGAAAATATCGGTCGCGGGTAATGCGGCGTCAACGGCCATTTGCATTTGCGCGGCCGATTCAACATCAATACGGGTGACATATTCCGGCGTACTTAAGGCTACCGGGCCGCTCACTAACGTCACCTCGGCCCCCATGGCGACGGCTGCTTGAGCCAGCGCAAACCCCATTTTTCCCGAACTGTGATTGCTGATGTAACGCACTGGGTCGATCGCCTCGCGCGTTGGTCCTGCCGTGATCACGACTTTTCGGCCACGCAAGCGCCGATCCGGATGCAGCAACACCCGCAGACGCTCAACCAGTTGCGATGCTTCCAGCATGCGGCCCAAACCGCTGTCGCCGCAGGCCTGATCACCGGCAGCCGGCCCCCAGATGTGGATGCCGCGTGCGGCCAACACGCCTAAGTTTTCCTGCGTCGCGGCAGCGGCAAACATCTGCTGATTCATGGCCGGCGCGACCGCCACTGGGGCTTTGGTCGCCAGCACCAACGTACTTAACAATTCGTCACCGATGCCGCCGCGCAATTTCGCCAAATGGTCAGCACTGGCCGGCGCAATCAGCAAAACCTCAGCCCAGCGCGCCAATTCGATATGGCCCATGGCCGCCTCGGCTTGCGTATCGAGCAGATCAGTGTGGACCGGCAGCCCCGACAAGGCCTGAAAACTCAACGGACTGACAAAAGCTTGCGCGCCGCGCGTCATCACCACTTTGACCTGTGCACCTTGCTCACGCAGGCGGCGGACAATCTCGCACGCTTTATAGGCGGCAATGCCGCCAGTGACGCCCAACACTATCCGCTTGCCACTTAATGCCATCACGCTAAAGTCTCCCGACCGAAAAAGGACCCGCAGTGTAGCAAGGACATGGCCATAACAGATCTCCCCTTGGCGGAACGCCCACGTGAGCGCTTGCTTACGCAAGGCCCCGCCAGCTTAACCGATGCCGAGTTAATTGCCATCTTGCTGCGCGTCGGCATTCGGGGCGTGAGCGCGATCGACATGGGCCGCGCTTTGTTGCAGCGTTGTGGTGGTCTGAATGGCTTGTTGCAAACGCCGGTCAACGAACTGCAACGCCAACCCGGCATGGGCGCGGCGAAATCGGCGCAGCTCATGGCCGCACTCGAACTGTCGCGACGTGCGCTGGCGGCCCCCTTGCAACGCGGCGATGCGCTGACGAGCCCGCTGCACACGCGGCGTTATTTGCAGTGCGAACTGGCCGCCGAGCGCCATGAGGTGTTTGCCGTACTGTTTCTAGATACCCGCCATCGCGTCATCCGCTTCGACAAGCTCTTTTTCGGCACCATCGACGGCGCTTCGGTACACCCGCGCGTGGTGGTACAAAAAGCCCTCGAACTGAACGCGGCCGCCGTGATCGTGGCCCACAACCACCCTTCAGGCGTGGCCGAACCGTCTACGCAAGACGAACGTATCACACGCACGCTGTCACAAGCGTTACAGTTGGTGGACGTACGTCTGCTCGACCACGTCATCGTGGCCGGTAGCGAAACCGTGTCGTTCGCCGAACGCGGATTTATCTGATTATTGAATCCCGCCGCGCCTTTTCGTTGCACCGTCTAAATGCTTCTGGTATAAATCCGCGCCCTTGCGCTGGCGGGTAAGTCCCGGCGTGAGTTGATACCCCTTTTGGAGGCTACCCATGTCCCGCGTATGCATGGTGACCGGTAAACAAACCGTCACTGGAAACAAGATTTCTCACTCGAACCGACACACCCGTCGTCGCTTCTTGCCTAACCTGCATTGGCACCGTTTCTGGGTCGAAAGCGAAAACCGCTTCGTCCGTTTACGAGTGTCATCCAAAGGTATGCGTATCATCGACAAGAACGGCATTGATGTCGTTCTGGCCGATTTGCGTGCCAATGGCGTTGAAGTATAAGGAGCTAGACGATGCGCGATAAAATCAAGCTGGTCTCGACCGCCAACACTGGTTACTACTACACCACCGACAAGAACAAGCGTACAACGCCGGAAAAAATCGAATTGAAAAAATTCGATCCAGTTGTTCGTAAGCACGTGGTATTCAAAGAAGCGAAAATCAAATAAGGTTTTCGCCTTTGACTAAAGCCCGCCATCGCGCGGGCTTTTTGTTGCGCGCGATTTGCCTTAAGCACACGATGGCACTTGTCGTTTGCTGTTGACGCCTTACGATTTGTGATTCAATAACATCGCCCGTCGTCTCACCCGTGTTGCCATTCCCATGGATAAATTTCATCGCTATAACGATTTGCTGCGCTTATTAAAAAGCCATCGCTTACCCGTTAAATTGGCCGACTTAGCGGAAAAAATGGAATGTGACAAAGCCACCGTCAAACGCATTGTCAGTGAAATGCGCGACTTTCTTGATGCGCCGATCGTCAGTAATCGGAACGGCTATCAACTCGATGCGCAGCGCAGCGACAGTTTCGAATTGCCGGGCGTGTGGTTTTCATCCGGCGAACTGGTCGCTTTGCTGACTATGCAACAAGTGTTAGCGGGCGTGCGCGAAGGCATACTGGCGGAAGAATTTAAAGAGTTGCGTCATCGTATCGACAAACTGTTGGCGAATCGCAAAATCGGTAGCGCGCATCTGGCGAAAAAGGTTCGCGCCTTAATGCACGGTGTACGCGGCAAAAATGTGAGTGCCTTTACGGTGGTGGCCGACGCCCTGGCGCGCGAAAAACAACTGACGTTTGATTATCACCGGCGCGACAATAATCAGCACGAAAACCGTCACGTGTCGCCGCAACAACTGCTTTATTATCGCGGCAATTTGTATCTGCAAGCGTGGTGTCACCAACGTAAAGCGTTACGCCGTTTTGCGCTCGAACGGATCACGCAACCGCTGGTGATAGACGAATCCATTTATAGCGTAGACAGTGAGCAGTTGGAGCAGGCCATCGGCGCCGGTTACGGCATTTTCTCCGGCCCCGCTCCGCATACGGCGGTACTGCGATTTAAAACACCGACCGCGCATTGGATCGAAGACGAACTCTGGCATCCGGAACAACAACAAAAATGGTTAAGCGATGGACGCCTAGAGTTACGTTTGCCGTTTGGGAATCCGATTGAATTAACCATGGATATTTTGCGGCACGGCAGCGACGTGGAAGTCATGTCGCCCAAAAGTTTGCGCGACGCAGTGAAAAATAAATTGCGCGAAAGTCTCGATCAATACGATTAAAGCGATTTCAACATGTAACGACATCGAGCGCACGGATTGCGCCGAATCACGCGCACACTGCGCTCCGTGACCTGACACGGAGCCTAACCGATGAACACCAAACCGCTTTCAATGCCAACCACGTCAGCGCCCACCTCCTGGCGCTGGCACGAGGAGAAGCAAACGCGGCAACAACGCGACGATCGCTTAATTGCCTGCGGATTGATCGTGTGTTTGTTGATTCAAGCGGCGCTGCTTGCCACGCCACTGTGGAATTAAACAAACTAGCCCTTTGCTTATTTCCTTTACCAGTCAAAACACAAACGCCCTGACACGGATGTCGGGCGGGCGTGTTTAGCGTTGCACTTAATGGGATAAACGCAGTTGCGCCAACCACGCGTTAGCATCACGGCCCACCACCATAAAATCCGGATTGAGCACGCTGTCTTTTTCGTTATAACGCAGCGGTGTTAAGTCGGTGCGAAGTAATTGTCCGCCGGCATTTTCGACGACCGCTTGACCGGCCGCCGTGTCCCATTCCGACGTTGCTCCGAAACGCGGATAACAATCGGCCTGCCCTTCGGCGACTAAGCAAATTTTTAACGCGCTGCCACGATTGCTTAACGTAAAAGGTAACGCGGCAAACACCGCATCCAATCGTTCGCCACCGTGGCGACGACTCGCGACCACACGCAACGGTGAATGTGGTGTCGCACACTGCAATGGCTGCCAGTGGCCGTTTTCATCGCGCTTAAAACTACCGCCACCGCGCTCACCGACGTACATCAAATTTAAAGCCGGCGCGTACACCACACCGAGCACCGCCTGATGGTGATCAATCAACGCGATATTAACGGTGAATTCGCCGTTGCGCGCTAAAAATTCTTTGGTGCCATCCAGCGGATCCACTAAAAAATAACGTGACCACGTTTGCCGCTCGGCAAACGGAATGTGCGCACTTTCTTCCGACAATACCGGCAATCCGATGGCAGACAACGCATTGACGATAAGATGATGCGCGGCCATGTCCGCTTGCGTTAACGGCGAGCCATCGCCTTTGGTGATTTCACCAACATCCATTTGCAAATAAATGTCCATGATCGCCGCGCCCGCTTGTTCAGCAATGGTCACGATATTTTTTAGCAAGGGACTTAACATGACACTAAACGTCCTTGTAGTTGTAATTGCGCTTTCACCATATATAACGCGGCAATCGTGCGCGCTTCGCTGATATCGTCACGCGCGACTAAATCATCGAGTTGCTGCAACGACCACGGCATCACGTCGATTTCTTCTGGCTCATCACCTTGCAAACGTGACACCACTAATTGTTCGGCCAACACCACATTCATGCGATGATTCAAATAACCCGGTGCGAGGGTCAATGTTTTGAGTTGACTGAATTGTTTCGCCGCGTAGCCGGCTTCTTCTTGCAATTCACGATTGGCCGCCTCGAACACCGTTTCGCCTTCTTCCATCAAACCTTTAGGCAAAGCCCATTCATAACGCTCGCTGCCAGCCGCGTATTCGCGCGTTAATAACACCGTGTTATCGTCAAGCAGCGGCACAATCATCACCGCGCCGCGACGGCCGGCGACCAACCGTTCGTAATGACGCTCTACCGCATTGGAAAAACGCAAATGCAAGGCTTCGACGCGAAATAATTTAGTTTGCGCGACGATTTCACGCGCCAAAATCTGCGGTAATTCGCGCTCTTTCATCACGGCGATTCCTGCATCAAATCAGCAAAATGATTAAGCGCATAAAACGGCGCGACATCATTGGCCGCCCGTTGGCTATCTGGCTGCGTAATGGCAAAGATCTGCGAGACGCCATTGCGTTTGGCCGCGCGCAATACGTCAAGACTGTCATCGAAAAACGCCGCCCGTGATAAATCAACGGCAAATGATGCGCTTAAGGTTTTCCAAAACGCATCGTGTTCTTTGGCGTAGCCGAAGTCGTGTGACGAGATCATGGCCTCAAAGTAATCGTCAAGCGCGATGTGTGCCATTTTTAATTCCAGCGATTTACGATGTGCATTGGTAATAATGAGGCAGCGTTTTTTATGCGCCTGTAACCATTGCAGAAATTCCGTCACGTGGGGACGCAAGGCGATGCGATCGACGACTTCACGCTTTAACGCTTCAATATCGACACCTAACGCCTGCGTCCAATAGTCGACGCTGTACCACTCTAGCGTGCCACGCTTGGCGTGAAATTGCGGAAACAAAAACTGCTTGGCTTGCGCACACGTCATGTGCCGCAATTGGGCGTAACGCAGCGGCAAATGTTCGAGCCAAAAATAATTATCGAAATGCAGATCCAGTAACGTGCCGTCCATATCGAACAGCACACAATCAACCTCAGACCACGTTATCAATGACTCGCTCCCGCGACGGGACGATTGAAACTGAATTCCAAACGACTGCCATTATCACGCGCAAACATTTTGAAAAAACGGGCGACATGATCGGGCAATTCGCGTTTGACGCTGCCATTAAAATTCAGCACATTATTATCCAGTGTCAGCTGTCCTTGCAGATCCAACACGCCTTGCTCATCGACGACATCGCCGACCACGGCACCATCGTCGCGCGTTTTGAATTGCGCGCGATACGCGCCTAACTCGCTACCCCCCAGCGGGGTTTTGACCATCGCCTCGCGCCATTGCAGTTGCGCATCGAGCTGCGCAATGGTTGACGCCTGCCACTGCATCCATTCGATGTGCGCGACAACCTCACCGCCCAGTTGTAATCCGCGCATGGGCAGTAACGCTTCCAGTTGGCGCGCCGGTAAGCGCACATCACCACTACGTACGGTGAGCTCGCCACCTTTTTTGAATTGCAGTTGTGCGCTAACTTGCACATCGCCATCGTCAATAACGATATCGGCGCGCACACGCGCTGCGAACAACGGCCACCAATGCAAACGCCACTGCACATTGCGCAGCACCATCTTTGGCGTCACCACATCGACGCGCCCCTGCCACACACTGCCGCTGATATTGCTGATTTTTATCGCACCCGTCTCCGCTAAGGCGCGTTGCAGCACCAAGCGCGCCGGTAACTGCGCTAGCGCAAAAATAAAACATAAAAACAGCGCCAGAAAAATATAACGCTTGTTCATGCGCCACCGTCTTTTATTTTCAACGACACGCGCACGCGCCCCTCGGCCTCACCGGCGCTCACGGTAGCACTGGCGATCTGCAATCCACTGGCTGTCTCTAGTTCGTAAAGCCACGGCAGCACGCGATCAAAATCGGCTTCGTCCAACCATACTTGCAACTCGTGATCACTTTTCGGTTGCAGGCGCGCCACGACCAAACTTTTTTCACGCGCGCTATCCGCAACCACTTGCGCCAAACTGCGACCGTTGCGCGTTTGCGCCACACCGGACCCGCGCAAAGAAATTATCGTCTGCACATTGGCTTGCATTTCTTTTAATTGTTGTTCAGCCGTGGCGACTTTGTCGTGCAAAACGCGACGTTGCTGTTGCACCGGATAAACCAACGCAAAATACAACACGCAAGGGATAAGCACACCGGCTAATAATTGCACTGCGCGTTTATCACGACCATCCAAACGCTCGTATCGTTCGCGCCACTTCGCGATCAGCGTATTGAGCGCACTCATTTTTTCTTTCCTTCATGCAAGGTCAGGGTGCCGCTATAACCATTTTCGGTGGCGGAGGCCTGACCCATTTCGACATTAATGCCGCTGCTTTGTAAATCAGCTTGCACACTATTGAGAGCCGCTAAATCATCGGCCATCAAACTGATTTTTAAATCGCCGCGCTCGCCGTCAAAATTGATCGCGGTAATTTTGTTGCTGCTACCGTGTAGCACCGCCGTTATTTTTTCCAAACTACTTAAGAAACCGATCCCGCCACCTTCAATCGCTTTCATCTGGCGGCGCATATCACTGTACGGTTTTTCGCTTTTGGCACCGGCAAATGCGTGGCGATAAACCGATTGCATTTCGCTGTGCAGCGCGTTGTTACGTTTGCTTAATATCGCCCAGTCACTCACGGCATACGCGTAATGTACGCACAGCGCCGACAGTGCAATCGCGCTCGGCCATTTCCAAGCACCGAATTGACCGCTAATGGTTTGTTTGGGCGCATAAACGCCCTGCAATAAATTGCTCGCGTGAGCGCGATGGCGCGCTAAAAAGGCCAACGCGTGATCGATTTCGTCACAGCTGGCATTCATATTGAGTGTCACTTGACTGTCGGCACGATAAATTTGCAAGGCGTGTTCGCCCACTAACAACGGTACCATGGTGTCGAGATCGCTTACCCCTAACTCATGCGCGCTGCCATCGTTCAACACCAGCACGGCCTGTTGCGATTCGATCAATAGTTGCGCTTCGCTGCGCGGCGGCAAACACAACGCATCAACCGTAATACACTGCGCCTGCAACTGCGATGCCGCCAAGGTACTGATGACATTTTGCATCACGTCATGCGCGACGGCGATCGTTTGCAATCGTTCGTCATCCATTTTGCGCCCAGCAACAATATGCAGATCATCAATGGCCGAGGTGACAACGTCTTCGAGTAAAAATGGCAATACCCGTTGCAAATGGCGCTGTTGTTTTAACGGCACGGTGACGGCGGTGATGAGCGCGCATCGCGTCGGCAGCAACACCGTTAAGGCGCGTTCGCGCGCGCGCGCGACGAGCGATGGCCATTCATCCGCCGTGCAACGACCATCCGCTAAATGGTGTGCGTTTTCATCGCATTCCAACCAGTGAAAATCGCCACCGGTTTGTGCGGGCCAACGCACGATCAAGTTGTTCATTTAATCCTCCGCAAAGGCGCGGCTTTGAACCGACCAGGTTTTATCATCATTGGCTTTCAACGTGGATTCTACACGCGCTCGTCCGCGCCCCACGATGGCTTCCGCCTGCACTTTAAAATACGACGTGGTAAACACCACACCACCTTGCGCCCATTCCCATTCTTTCGCATCGGTCGGTAAGCCACTGCTGGTGGCCCAAAAAGTTTCTTTCGTCCAACCGTCTTTGGGGCGATTTTGCAGCATGGATTTAGCGGTTTCCACGGGTAAATTTTCTACCATGATGCTGACCAATTCAGCGTGTTCAGGTGTCACGGTGTTAACGTTAATGTGCAAATATTCCTGATCGGGCAGCGCACATAAATACGGTTTTAATTTTTGATAAACCTTGGCGTCATAACCTTTAATCGTGCGCAATTCCGACAGCGCGCCAAGCGCACCGTTACCGGTGCGATACGGGATCTCATAGCCCATGTATTCATAATCTTCGGCACCATCCGATCCGGAGGTGTCACTGTCTTCATCGACCCAGTCGCGCAACGTCGCCACTAAAGTGGCCGGCCCTGCTTCGGCATCCGGCACCACTTGTTCGAGCAAATGCAAATACAGACGCTCACCGGTGGTCATGTTTTTTTCGGCCGGATTATTATTGTCACCGGCTTTCTCTTCGGATTTAGTACCGTCGCTTTTTTTCATTGTGTAAAGCAGTGCATTGACATTAAAACAAGCACTGAGATCGCTTAAGCGCGCTTGTAAAACGCCACCACCGTCTTCGATCGGAAACGTGAATTGTTGATTCCATAATTGTCCGGCGTGAATTTTTTCGCCGTCGCCTTTTAACGCATCCT
>CAZYUS010000047.1:0-6293 GCA_964650615.1 uncultured Pseudomonadaceae bacterium
CCGCCATGGTCTGGCAATCCTGATGCACAAAAACAGGTGTATCTGAACGATGATTGGCAGCAAGTCGATGGCGGTCGTATCGCCATTTTGTGGCAAGCCAGTGATCGCTTGGCAATTAAAGCGTCGCACATTCAACAACTGCAATTAGCCCACGGCTCCACCGGTGCCAGTCGCTTGCCAACAGCGGTGTGCGATAACCTCGCCGGTTGCGAATACACCTCGCGCTATGACACGCCTTATCAATATGATGATCACACCATAGTGTCGCGTTACGAAGAATTTGCCCATCGCACCTTCGAACTCGATTCAGTGGATTTTGATTATGAATTTTCATGGGCAACCTTGCATTCCAGCACATCGACATTTAGCGATGCCCGTCGTGGTCAAGCCGATTACGCCAGCCAAGGTGAAGCGTTTTATGGTTCATGGATAAGTGACTTAAGCATCAACAATCCCAATAATGATCAATCGGCGTACATCACATTTGATAACACCTACGAAGGTGTCAATCACGAAACACGTTTGACGTCAAACGGTGGCGGCCCGTTATCGTGGATCGTAGGCTATTTTCAAACCGCGCAAGAACGTCATTTCCGTTTTTCGGAATGGTTCCCGACACTCGATCAAGTATTAACCGACAGCGGTTTGTGGTTTGGCTTGACGCGTGAAGATGTCGGAGGCCGCGTGGACGAAGGTTACGCGGAAGATCTGGGCAGCGATTACACTGAAAAAGCATTTTTCGGTGAAGTCGGTTACGACGTGACTGAGCGATGGAATGTCACCCTGGGCGCGCGCTATTTTAGTTACGACGACGAAGGCCTCGGTTTTATTCGCGACTATGCCGGTGATTTGGTCAACAGCAATGCCGTAGCAAGCAATAGCGAATCCGGCAAAACATTTTTCAAATTTAATACTGCCTATCAATTCAGCGATGACGTATTAAGTTACGCAACTTTCTCGCAAGGTTTCCGTCGTGGCGGCACCAATGGCTTTAAACAAGTCAATGGCGCAACCGTTGCGGCCGACGTACAAAACTATCAACCGGATTCGATTGATAATAAAGAAATCGGTATCAAAGCGGCCTTTTTAGATCAGCAGCTTTATGTGCAAGCCGACGTGTACGAAATGGATTGGAAAGACACGCAAACATATTACTCGCAAGGTATTCCCGATCAATTCGGTATTGGCATTGATTTTCCGGTCAATGGCACCGCCAACGGTCCTGACGCCAAGACACACGGTTTTGAATTGAGTACGCGTTATCGCGTAAACGATAACTGGACCTTTAGTTTGGCATCAGCAACCACCGATGCCGAATGGGCCGACAGCAAGACCTTATGTACCTATGACGATTTGCCCGAAGATCAAAATGCCTGTCGCACATGGAACAAAGGCGGCAAATTAGGCGGCGCGCCAAAATGGAAACATAATCTCGGTGTCGAGTACGCCACCGACACGGCCAATGGCGGATCGTTGTGGGGCAGCCTGCGCGCGAACTACGTCGGTAAAGTCCCCAACGATCGTCAGGATGATCCGACTGAAATCGTGTACGAATATGAAGCCTACACGCTGTATAGCGCGACGTTTGGCTTTGCCAAAGACAACTGGGAAATCAACGCGTGGGTGCAAAACCTAAGCAATGAAAATGCCGAAACATCGGGACTGAATGGTCGCGCGATGGGCTGGCGTGCCATTGCGTTAACACCGCGCACGGTCGGCTTAACGTACAGCTATCGTTTTGCCGAATAAAACCAAATAACGAGTAACCACCGTTAATGAACTATGCAACACGACGGTCACCAAAAAAACCTTCTATTCTGCGATTTTTTTAAGAATGAGGTGTTGTTGGTGTCCTTCGTGTTGCGGTTTTTCTTTTGTAGCGACGCGCTAAAATAACCTCTGTGGTTTCGGCGAAAGCGTTTCACGCCGCACCCGCGTTGAGTCGCCAAAACAAAGCGGGTATGCTCACTTCACACTTCGCCCCAACGCGTGTATTTCATGCCCCACTCCATGCAACTATCCATCGAACAACTGCAAGCGTTTGTGGCATCGGTTGAGGCGGGCAGTTTTTCCGGTGCTGCACGCAAATTAAATAAAGCGCAATCGTCGGTCAGTGGATTGATCAGCAATCTTGAAGTGGATACGGGGTTAGAATTATTTGACCGCAGCAGCAGTAAGCCCGTGCTTACTGAACAGGGTAAAACGTTACTTAAACACGCGAAAGCAGTGCTGCGCTGCCATCAAGAAATGGTATCAAAAGTCAACAATATGACGGTGAATATCGAAAGTGAATTGCGTCTCGCGTTCGATGAATTTGCGTTGCCGCTCTCCTTGATCACCGAAGTGCTGAAAGAATTCCGTCAACAATTTCCCAGTACGGCATTATTGATCGTCGGCTGCACACATTTAATGGCCTATCATTTAGTCACGCAAAATAAAGCCGATTTAGCGATTGCGATCAGCAAGGAAGATTACCCTGAAGATTTTCACTTTCGTGGCATCGCTCATGTCCATTACGGCACCATCGTTTCCCATGAGCATCCGCTGGCTAAACTCGACAGGGTGAGCAAAGAAGAATTATCGGAATATTGCCATATCCGCGTAACCGATCTGGCCACCGGCTTTCGCCGACTGGACAGTGATTTGTCTACCACTATCTGGTTTACCGATGATTACGCCATGATGCTGCAACTGGTGCGTGAAGGATTTGGCTGGGCCGAGCTTCCCTTGCACGTGGTTGAAAAAGAATTAAAAAATGGCACGCTCAAACATATTCCGACGCAGCACCAAACCGTTACGTTTCCGCATAGTGTTGATTTGATTTGGCCCAGTGATTCGAAATTAGGAAAAGCCAATTTATGGCTAATTGATGCGCTCACCCGTTACGGAAAACGTTGCGTTTGAAGCGATAGAAATACCCGCGTCGAAGTGTCGTAGGGGCCATTCACGAATTGCCCGTTCTGCAATTTGCCAAATATTTCGGGCGATTCTTGAATCGCCCCTACGGGGTAATCATACTTTTTTATGCTCGAATATAATTCGAAGTATCGTAGGGGCAATTCACGAATTGCCCGCTCTGCAATTTGCCAGATATTTCGGGCGATTCTTGAATCGCCCCTACGGGGTAATCATATTTTTGATGCTCGAATAATCTTCATAACATCGTAGGGGCAATTCACGAATTGCCTGTTCTGCAATTTAAGAAATAATCAGAAATTTTAAAACGTACACGCGTCGGTATTTTCTTTGACCTTGCGTACCGCCTCCGATAAGCGTTCGATGGCCACTGAGGATAAAAATTTTCGCACCATGATATAACCGGGATAGCGTTGCAAGGTATGCGGTAAAACCGTGATAGCGTTTTCCGCTTTCAATGTTTGTCGCGCATCGAGCAACGAGTATTCGGGACCGTACACAAATCGTCCCTTAAATTTTAGTAAGCGCCGTAGCGCAGTCGAAAAATCCATTGCCGAACTATCCGTGTGAAAGCGAAACGATTTTAGTGCGTCGGCGTACACCGAATCTTTCACCGTAATGACAATATTGTCGTGTTCAAGATGTTCGATATCGGATAATGACGAGATCTGAACTAAATCGTGACGTCGAACGGCAACAACCGTGCGAAATTCAAATAAAGCTGGCTCGACAAATTGGAATCGCCGCTCACGATCGGGGCTGCGTAAAAAAACAAACAAGACATCGAGTTTGCCATCATCCAATAATCGTTCAGCGCGCGCCGGTGTGACCCGTTGCTGCCAGCCGGAAAACACAATCTCTTCATTTTGCTGCTCAATGGCGCGCGCGCAACGCATCACATCGCCAGCAAAACGCGGCGAGGATGAATCGAACAAGGCGGTCTTGAGTGTTTGCGGTGCGGCAAGCCCCACTGGCGCAATCAAAAGACCGAGAAAAAACCAAAACCAAGGCATGACAAGACGTCAAGATAAGTGAATGACTGATATTTTAGACTACGGCATGACAGTGCCTACTGTCATCTTGCATCGCAGCACGGCAAACGGAAAACACGCCCCTCAACATATTGCGCACGCTATCAACAACCAGCGAGCGTTTTAGCCCTGCACGGCCGCTTGATCGATCACCAACACACCGCGATCGGCGTCTAGACTCGCGCTTAACCCAATCGGCAAGGTGTGCATTTCTTTGATATGGCCAAATGCGAAACCACTGAACGACGGCACGTTTAATGTAGCGAAGCGGTCGGTCAGTACATCTTCGATTGAAAAACTGGGACCATCGACGCTGCAATCCGTGCAATAACCGAATACAACGCCAGCCGCGCGTTCAAATAATCCGGCTTGTGCGCATTGCGTCAACATACGATCGATGCGATAGGGATCTTCGTCGATATCTTCCAGCAATACGATGGCATCTTGCGTTTGCACTTGCCACGGCGTTCCGCACATCGCCGCAACCAAACTTAAATTTCCCCCCACTAATTTCCCACGCGCCTTACCACCGCGAAACGTTTGTTTCCAGAATTCACGATCGACTAATTCGCCCTCCGGTTTAGGCGGATTATTCAGTTCGCCTAACACTTCTGTTTGCATCAACGTACGACGCAAATTATCTTGCGTCCAAGACGTTAAACGTTGCGCCATAACCGGTCCGTGAAACGTCACCAAACCGGTTCGTTGGTGAATTGCATTTAATAACGCCGTGATATCGCTATAACCCAATATAATTTTCGGATTACCTGCAATCACATCGTAGTTGATAAGGGGCAGCAAGCGCGGCGAACCCCAACCACCGCTGTAACAAAAAATCGCGTCGACGCTATCATCGGCGAACATGGCGTTAATATCGTGCGCGCGCTGCTCATCGGTTCCGGCAAAATAGCCAACACGTTGACGCGCGTATTTTCCCAGTTTGACCTTAAACCCCAAGGCTTCGACCTGCGCGATCGCGAGATCAATTTTGTGCGTTTCGAAAGCCATGGTCGCGGGCAACACCATGCCGACGGTATCGCCGGTTTGCAATTTTTTTGGCTTGATGACATCGGCCGATTTTGCGGAGTTTTTTTTATCCGCGACTACCGCGCCGCTTAATGAAGCCAACATCAGCGCTTGCGCAAATGCACGACGATCCATAATGCCCCTCCATACGCTTTAGAGTAATTGTTCCAACGCGAACATCTCATCGTAACGTTGTCGACGTCGAATTTCGTGCGCGCGACCGTCTTTAACCAACACTTCGGCAACCAGCGGCCGCGAATTGTACGTGCTGGACATGGTGGCACCGTAGGCACCGGCGCTGCGAATCACCACCAAATCGTGTTCATGAATTTCGGCCATGCGGCGCTGCGTAGCAAAGGTGTCACCGGTTTCACACACCGGTCCCACCACATCGTAAATTTTTTGCGCACGATCTTTTTGTATCAGCGGATGAATGTCATGCCATGCGTCATACATGCTCGGTCGAATTAAGTCATTCATTGCCGCGTCAAGTATCACAAATTCCCGATCTTCACCTTGTTTGATAAACAGCGCACGCGTTAACAAAACACCAGCGTTACCAACCAGATAACGGCCCGGTTCGATCACGATTTGCGCATTCAGTGGCGCAATGTATTTTTTGATCAGCGCCGCGTATTCATTAAGCGGAAACGACGCGGCGTGATCGTGCTGATACGCAATTCCAAACCCACCGCCGAGATCAATAGTGTCGATGGTGTAGCCATGCAGACGAAGTTCGTTCGCTAAATCAGCGATACGACGAATGGCTTGTTCATAAGGCACCGATTGCACGATCTGCGAACCGATGTGCATATGCAAACCGGTGAGTAGAAGATTCGGTAAGGTGCTGGCTTGTTTGAAGACGTCAAGCGCCTGACGAAACGGAATACCGAATTTGTTTTCACTTTTTCCGGTGGAGATCTTCTTGTGCGTTAAGGCGTCGACATCCGGATTAACGCGTATCGTTGCGCGTGCCGTCATCTGCAACCGCGTCGCGACGGTTGAAATCAATGCCAACTCATTACGTGATTCGATATTGAATTGACGAATGCCGGTTTTCAGGGCCAACTCGATCTCGTCCGCCGTTTTTCCGACACCCGAAAAAACAATGCGTTCGGGTTTTACACCGGCGATCAATGCACGGCGCAATTCGCCTTCCGATACGATGTCGGCGCCCGCGCCCATTTGCGCCAACATTTGCAACACAGCGATATTGCTATTGGCTTTCACAGCAAAACAAATCAACGCCGACAAACCATCGAGCGCCTGTTGTAACTGTTGTAATTGCGTTTGAATCGCCGCGCCGGAATACACATAAAG
>CAZYUS010000047.1:6303-7466 GCA_964650615.1 uncultured Pseudomonadaceae bacterium
GGCGTGCCGAATTGCGCGGCAATGGCGCGTAATGACAAACCATCGACGTGTAGTTCGTGGTCAATTTCGCTAAACCCGGGCATTATTTAATCTCTTCATTGCTGATATTCTGAATCGCATAGTGACGCCAATCGCGGAAATCGAAATGCCACCATTCGTCTTCATAAACGCTGAAACCTTCGGCTTCCATGGCGTGGCGCAGTCGATCACGATTGCTACGTTGTTGAACGGTTCCACCGCTGTAAGAAGGTGAAGCACGTGGCGAAAATTCGTCGTAATCCGAAGGCATTTCAAGCGGTAAACCGGTGGCCAAATCATAGAGTGATAGATCCACCGCACACCCTCGGTTATGACGCGAACCTTTGGCCGGATCGGCAACAAAATCGTGTTGCGAAGCGGGCGTGACGTCCCACATTAAACGGGTGATATACCATGGGCGGTACGCATCAAAAATCACCACGCCAACACCGTCATTTTTGAGTGCCAGTACAACATTGCGCAGCGCCATCGCCGCCGGTTTTTGCAACATCATTGTGCGGCTGTTATAGACGGCAAAGCCTAGGAAGTTATCACGCGTGGCGTAACGCACGTCGAAATGCAGCGACGGATCAAGGACCGCTAAATCAACCAACTCGCTGGGCCAAAAATTGCCTTGTTCGTGCGGCGGCGTCGCCTGTTTGGCCAATGCTAATTGTTCGGCAACCCGTGACTCATGCGTGCTAACGCAGGACGACAACAGAAACGTAATAAGGATTATTCTAATCAAAGAAAAACACCCATTTTTGTCGTAGGGGCGATTCACGAATCGCCAACTCACATAATTCACAAAAAGAGTAAGCCTGTCACAATGTATGTGGCAATACTTAAACCCGCCGCCACCAAGGCATAAGGCAACTGCGTTTTTACGTGTTCGTAGTGATCGCAACCAGAGGCCAATGACGACAGAATCGCGGTATCGGAAATGCCGGAACAATGGTCGCCAAACACACCGCCGCCGATCACCGCCGACAAAATATATTCAGGTGGAATATTAAACGTAAACGCAAACGGCATTGCAATCGGCATCATGATCGCAAAGGTTCCCCACGATGTGCCGGTAGCAAACGAAATAAAACAACCCGAGATAAATACCATGGGCGCAACTAACCAGATCGGCAAGAAAT
>CAZYUS010000047.1:7476-21267 GCA_964650615.1 uncultured Pseudomonadaceae bacterium
CGAGCGCAATCGCAAGCAACACCAAGGTCACCATGGGCAGCAATTCCGACATGCCGTGAAAACTTAGACGCACTAATTCGGCATGACGTTTTACCTTGGCACTGCGCAACAAAACATAGGCCACGACAATGGCCAACATACCGCTCCACAACACCGCTTTCGATGAACTGCCGGCTAACACATTGCCATTGCCGGTGATCCACATAATGGCCACCATACCAATGACTAAGGTGAGCATTGGCGCAATAAAGAAACGCTTTTGTGTCGGCGTAATGATTGCGCCGCTTTGCGCTAACACGCGCGATTCGGAATCTCTCATCGGCCCGAATACGCGACCACTTTGCACCGTGTAAAACACCAATAACAACGTGATGATGCTGTAAAAATTAAGCGGTATCGAACGCACCAGCGTTTCGGCTGAATTCGGTAACGCAAAAGGCGCTAATAAACCCAACAACATCGCGCCCCACGCGTTTAAGGGGATCAGTGTTTTAATGGTCGGACAGGTGGAATCAATAAAATATGCGAGACGCGCACGGCTCATTTGATATTTATCGAACAGCGCAAGCGATACCAACGCACTGGTAAAAATTGACAACGTCGATTCGATAAATAACAACACACTGACCACGATGCAGAGCCAACTGCTTTTGCGCGCCGAATCGGCCCATCCTTTTTTTTCTAACCACGCCACAAACGCACTGACACCGCCCGACTCGCGCACCAGCGCAATTAGCGCCCCAATGAGCAAACTAAACATTAAAACACGGGTGTTACCGGCATCAGAAAATACCGCGACGATGCGTTCGAGTACGCCGGTAAAGGCGGTGACAACATCGCCATGGCGTAAAATCGTTTCGGCACAAAATAATGAAACCATGAGCGCCAAAATCACTTCGCGTTTCCACAACGCGATCGCGATTGCCAGCACTGGCGGTAAGAGTGTCCACATTGACGGCATTGCACTACCCTTTTTTTCGTTTGTTTTAGGCGACTGGCGTTCTTGCGCGCAAACCGTGGCGGCTTGAGTACCGCCTTACCATATTTAATCACCAACGTCGGTGACTAACCGTCATAAATCGCGACGAGTTTCAAAAACGCCGTAACGAGAACGGCGCGAGATTAATATCAGTTTTTTCGCCGCGCAGCCATTGCGCCACTAATTTTCCGGTAACTGGGCCTTGCGTTAACCCCATATGACCGTGACCGCAGGCGACATAAATCTCGCAGCCATTTAATTTGTCGATGATCGGCAGCGAATCCGGTGTGCAGGGACGATTGCCCATCCACTCGGAGGCTTGTGCGGCCTGCAAGCGCGGAAATAATTTGCGCGCTTCGGGGATTAAACGGCGAATAAATTGAAAACGCGGATCGCTATCGAGCGTTGTCAATTCTTTGATGCTGGTCACGCGCACGCCTTTTTGCATCGGCGTCATCACCATATAGCGTTCGGCCCACAGCGTCGGGCGCGTCAGCACTGGCTCTTGTTTTTCAAACATGACGTGATAACCGCGTGCGGCAATCACCGGTACATTTATACCCAACGGTGCTAATAAACGTTTTGACCACACACCGGCGGCGATCACGACTTTGGCGGCATTAAAGGTTCCGTGATCGGTAACGACTTTCGAACCCGTTGCAATCGTTTCGATGCGACTGACCGAGGCTTGCACAAATGGCACGCCGCGCTGCTTTAAATAATCACCGAGACGTTGACAAAATTCACCGGGGTCCTGCACCGCGAGCGAATCGTGTTGAAAAACACCCCAATTAAAACCATCGCCCAGATGCGGTTCCAGTTTTAATAAACCGGCGCGGTCCAACACATCGAAACGGACACCGCGTTGCTGCATGATCTCGCGTTCCCACTGCCCGCTTTCAAACGTGCTCGCTTCGTTGTAAACGTGCAAATAACCGACCGCTTGCACTAATTTTTGTGCGTCCACCGCCTCGGCAATATCGCTCCAACAACGTGCGCTGTCGCGATTGATTTCGGTTAAGGCATCGACGATTTTCAACACGCGCGCGCGCCGCGCCGCAAAAACAAATTGTGCGATCCACGGAAGCACTGTTGCGGGTTTGAACCAATTTACTTTTAGCGGCGCTAACGGATTGAATAACATTTTCACCGCTTTGCTCATGATACCCGGCATCGACTGCGGAAAAATATTGCCCACTGACACCGAACCGGCATTGCCAAATGATGTTTCCTGCCCCGCACCTTTAGCGTCAATAATGGTGCAGGCAATGCCGTGTTTATTTAAATAATACGCGGTGGACAGGCCGACGATGCCGCCGCCTACAATGATCACGGGTTGAGAAGTTGTCATCATAAAAAACTCGAATTATTGTGTGTCGTTAAGCGAGGGGAAACGGGTGGTAAAAAAGTCGCACGCCACCGTTTTGGATAACAGTTTGGCCACGACAAACACGGAGGCTTCGTCGTAAGGACGCCCCACAATTTGCAGCGACGTCGGTACGCCATTATTTGAAAATCCATTCGGCATCGCAAGCACCGGACATTGATTCAAGGTGTTGAAGGCATACGTCATAAACCAACCTTTATTGGCATCGACAGCGTGACCGTCGATGTGCAGGGTGTCGCAACTGTAATCAAAATCCGCTGGCACCTGATTGCTGGCCATGGTCGGACACAACAGCACATCGTAATCACGGAAAATATCACTGAGTGACGCCCACATTTCACCCGCGTACAGATTGGCGTCAACGATATCTTCGACACGTAATTGATCCGCACCGTCGAGATAATGACGCGCATAACTGGTCATTAATTCGCGCTCTGCGGGTAATCGGTAGCGTCGCCGCAATAACTGGCCCAGCATTGCCCATTGATGCACTTTAGCGGTTTGGATCACGCGCGCGTCCCACGGTAATGGCACTAGTTCAACGACAACGCCGTGATCACGCAGCACCGCCACCGTGTTCATCAAGGCCGCCACCATATCGGATTCGACGTGATAAAACCCCAAGTCAACGCTAACGGCGACACGGATCGCGCGAATGGTCTTATCTGTTTTGGGAGCCGATTGCTCCGGAATAAACGAATGCAGATCGGCGTAATCGGCACCTTTGAGCAGCGGATAAACGGTAAGTAAATCGTCGAGTGTGCGCGTTAAAACGCTGTGATGGCAGTATGGCTCCAACCCATAAGGCGCGACTTCGGGAATGCGTCCGTGCGGCGCTTTGTAACCGTACAAGCCACAAAGCGCGGCGGGAATTCGCACCGAACCACCGGCGTCGCTGCCGTTGGCCACGCAGGTCATGCCGGTGGCTACCGCAATCGCCGAGCCTCCCGATGAACCACCGCACGTAATCGCCGGATTCCACGGATTGCGACTAACCCCCCACAAACGCGACCACGTGAAACCGGCGGCCGAAAATTCGGGCGTCGTGGTGCGGGCCGCGATGATGGCACCGTGATCGAGCAAGCGTTGCGGCACCGGATCGGTGCTGGTGGCGACGTGATCACGCAAGCACAGTGAGCCGTTGGTGGTGATTTGACCGGCGACATAACTTTCATCTTTGATCGCGACCGCAACGCCTTCGAGTGCGCGCGCCTCACCACGCGCATAAGCGTGTTCGGCGGCGTCGACAGCGTGCTGTGTCGCGTCGTCAAAACGCGCGGTAAGCGCGTTGACGTGCGGTTGCCAACGCTCCATTTGGCGACGTTGCGCCGACCACAATGCCACCGGCGACAAACTTTTTTGGCGAAAAGCACGCAGCACATCAGTGAGCGAAAGATAAGCCAGCACAACGGCATCCACAGGGCGAAAAAAGCATGGCGGAATTGTGGCTAACGATGTTGCCGGTCAGGAAATGATCATCTATCGCGTGAACCGATAGCGGACGACGCCAAGGCCACCGGCAAGTGACCACGCGCATTAATCTCGCCCGCTAATAATTTCGCCAGCGCCATAAATGCACTGCCGTGCACGTCGCCGTTTTCATCGCGATAAGTATCGTAATGATACGTCGCGATACGCACAGCGCGGTGCAAACGTGGATCGGCCAGCTCGTAAGGCGCACGCAAACTGACCGCAATTAACGGAATATCGTGTACCTGACTGAACTGCAACACCCGTTGCCATCTTTCGAATAATTGTTGTTGCACAGCTTGCGCGCTGTGAAAACGATTCAGATCATCCAGACTGCCTAATTCGGCGAGGCTCGGTGCTGGTGAAATCGACGCGATGATCAGGCGCTTGGCCTGTTGCACCTGCTGCTGCAACGTGTCTTCATCGAGCGTCAACAAACTCCAGCAAGGCGCGACCGGCAAGGATAATTTTTTTACACTGTTGTGCCACGCCGCGCATTTTTCTTGGTCCGGCATCAAGACGCTGAGTGACGACCATTCTTGCGTGGTTAATGGCGTGAATGTTTCACTGACAACGGTGATCGAATCGTCGGCGATTTGCTGCGCTAATGCGCGTTGTTGGCGACGTTGTTGTTGCTGTTTCGCGGGCGTTAATGTCGACGCCAAACGCCAACGACCATCGTCATTAAAATCATCGCGCGTCAGATGAAATTGTTCACGCAAGCGGGCGATGCGTTCAGTTGATTGTTGCCACAAAGGTGACGCGATTGCGGTTTCATGTTGCGCCGCAACACGCGCCAACCACACGCCGAATAATTCGATATCTTGCAAAGAACGCACACGAAACGGCATCAGTGCAATATCGACACCGGCCTCAAAGGCGTACTGCAACGCGACATCGCTCTCCCATTGCGATTGAATCGCCGCCATGTCCAGCGCGTCACTTACGACCACACCGTCGTAGCGCATTTCTTGGCGTAATAAACCGCGAATCATCGGCGCTGATAACGTCGCCGGCACCATCACTTTTTCGCCATATTTATTGCTTAATAGGTTGCTATCAAGCGCGGGGAATTGAATGTGCGCCGTCATCACAAGCGGTGCCGCACGCGCAGCAATCGCGCGGCGAAACGGCAACAGATCGCGTGCTTCCATTTGCGCCAGCGTGTGCTCGACACGCGGCAATCCGGTGTGACTGTCGATGGCGGTGTCACCGTGGCCAGGAAAATGTTTAATCGTGGCGGCGATATGGTTCGCGTGCAAACCACGGACAAACGCGATCGCCTGCGCCGCGACGCGTTCGCCGTCATCACCAAACGAGCGTACATTGATCACCGGATTCGCTGGATTCGAATTGACATCGACCGTGGGTGCCAAATTGATGTGTACCCCCAGCGCGCGTAAATTTTCGGCGGTGGCAAAACCCACGGCTCGCGCCACTTTTTCGCGTTCACGTGGGGCCAGCGCACCGAGCGCCATATTGCCGGGAAACGCCACGCTTTCGTTGGCAGGCAAACGCGAAACTCGACCGCCTTCCTGATCGATGGCAATCAATAATGGTTGACGCAACGGGCCGGATAATGCCGCGCGTTGTAATTGCCGCACCAACGCTTCGGTTTGCTCCAGTGTCGCGATATTGCTGCTAAATAAAATCACGCCACCAATACCGCTTTGTGCGATAAGCGACGCCCATTGCGGCGGTAAGGTTTGCAATGGAGTTTGACACTCCTCACGGCTTTCGTTGCCGCAAAAATAACGCAGATCCAGCATCAGGCGTTGCGCCACTTTTTGCGTTGGCGTCAGGACGATGTCGTCAGCGTCGGCTGCGCCGAAAAAAACGCCACAAGCAAGCAAAAATCCGCCGATGCAGACGCGCCTCACGGACGACATACCGATTCGGCTAAACGGATACCGGCGCTGAATGCCTCGGGCGCGATAACTTGTTCGCGCACAAACCCTTTATTCGACGTCATGCGATGAATATAACGACCATGCCCCACGGCAATGCCCACGTGCGTGATAACACCGGGCGCCCAATCGCCGTAGGTGTTTTTCAGAAACACCAGATCACCGGCTTCTAATTGATCGATAGCAGTAATTTTTTGACCAAAATCATCCGACGCCAACGAATCAGCATCCTCCGGCATGATCGTCGTCGGCGGCGGCAAGTGTTCAGCATCCCATACCTGTTGTGATAACAGCGTGGCAAAACGCGCACCACACGCTTGCATCAAGGCTTCGCGCGTCCAATTCATGCACTGCTCGGCTTGTCCGACACGATACCCTTGATCGCGCCACGCTTGCGCGGCCTGCACAATTCGTTGTGCAGAAGACAGCGGCGCGTCAGCCGCCGACGCCATAAAACTCGTCGCTACAACAATAAACGTGATCACCCGTCGCATCGCTTCTGCCTACCGTTCGTTGAGTTCCAACCTGTGACGCACGTTAACCAATGAACTTGCCCGCGCCAAAATAACACCCATCGGTCATCACGATGGACCACACCTTTAATAAACCCTATCTATAATGGGTTTACGACCACCCCAAAACTCATAAAAATGGCTGAAAACGACACACAAAAAAAGATCGCGTTAGTGCTCTCTGGCGGCGGCGCACGCGCGGCATATCAAGTGGGTGTATTAAAAGCTATCGCCGAAATTTTACCGCAACAAAAAACCATACCGTTTCCGATCTTATGCGGCACTTCGGCGGGCGCCATTAACGCCGTGGTACTCGCCTGTTACGCCTCGCGTTTCAAAATTGGTTTGCGTCGTCTCGAACACGTGTGGGGTAATTTTGCCACCGGCCAAATTTACCGCGCCGATTTCTGGGGCATGACGGTCAATTCGTTGCGTTGGATTGGCGCGCTGTTTCGTTCACGCAATCGTCCTTCGCAACCGTTGAGTTTGCTGGACAACACACCGCTACGCGAATTGCTCGCCACGGTGGTGCCGTTTCCCGAAATTGCCGCGTCGATTAATCGCGGCCATTTGTACGCGCTGTCGGTGACGTGCTCGGGTTATAACTCGGGCGAATCGGTGAGTTTTTTTGAAGCGCAACCCGAAGTCGAAACTTGGCATCGTTATCGCCGCGCGGGTGCGCGCGCCAAAATTCAGCTCGATCATTTAATGGCATCGAGTGCGATCCCGATGGTGTTTCCACCGGTGCGCATTAATCGCGAATATTTCGGTGACGGCATGGTGCGTTTTTTAGCGCCGATAAGCCCCGCCTTACATCTGGGGGCCGACAAAGTGTTGATCGTCGGTGTCGATGCCGTGAAACAAGAAGATCGCCAACGGGTCTCCGCCAAGCAGTACCCGACGTTAGCCGAGATCGCCGGTCATGTGCTCGATAGCGTGTTTATTGACAGTTTGGATTCCGATATGGAGCGTTTACAACGCATCAATAACACCATCACCAAGATCGGTCCTGATCTATTGAAAGAACGCAATATTCCCTTGCGACCGGTCGAAACCTTGGTGATTGCACCCAGCGTCGATATTGCGCCGCTCTCAGGCAAACACGGGCGGAGTTTGCCGCGCACCGTGCGTTTTTTCTTTCGCCGTATCGGCATCACCAAAAAAACCGGCTCGTCGATTTTGAGTTATTTATTATTCGAAAAATCGTTTACGCAAGAATTGATTCAATTAGGTTACAACGACGCCATGCACCAAAAAGACGAGATCTTACGTTTTTTCGAGTGTCCCGCCAGCAGCCACGATCAATAACACCGTGTTACTTAACAACAACGAGGACGTTCACTGCCGCTTTCGTAACGGTGACGCTGGGCTTCGTCGTAGAACGCCGCGCGAGAAAGCGGCGTTTGTTCGGGATGTGATCGCTGCATATGCGACAAATAGCGTTCGTAATTGGGTAAACCCACCATGCGATCGACCGCTTCAGAAAGCGACGTAACATGACGCCGCACTCGCTGTAAAACCGTTTTCATTTTTTTTAGACCACGCTGCTGCTATCGGCACGGTGATAAGGCGATTCTTTTAGCGGTGCCAGTTCTCCGCGCACCATACGCACACACGCCAGCAGTGAAACGCCGGCCATGGCGATCACAATGGCGGCAAATAACGCACACAAACCAGCATCAACATAATCGTTAAAAATAATTCGCGACATATCATGCAAGGACTTAGCCGGTGCAATCACTTCACCTCGGTCTAACGCCGCGCGAAATTTTTCGGCGTGCGCCAAAAATCCGATGCGGACATTATCGTGAAATAATTTTTGCCACGCTGCCGTCAACGTAACCAGCAACAATCCCAACGCTGGTAGCGCCGTTACCCACACGTAACGAAAACGCTGCATTTTGATCAACATAACGGTCGCGAACAGCAGCGCCATTACCGCCAGCATTTGATTGGCGATACCAAACAATGGCCACAAGGTATTGATGCCACCTAATGGATCGACAACGCCCTGATACAAAAAATAACCCCAACCGGCGACACATAAACTGGTGGCGATAACATTGGCGGCGAGCGAATCGGTGCGCCCCAATCGAGGCGCATAAGAACCGAGTAATTCCTGAATCATAAAGCGGCCCACCCGCGTACCGGCATCGAGCGTGGTTAAAATAAATAACGCCTCAAATAAAATCGCGAAGTGATACCAAAACGCCATCATCGCTTCGCCGCCAAACACCTGACTGAAGATCTGCGCCATGCCAATCGCGAGCGTCGGCGCACCACCTGCACGCGACAAAATGGATTGTTCGCCGATATGTTGCGCCGTTTGTGTCAGCACATCGGGCGTTATCACAAATCCCCACTGCGAGATCACTTCTGCCGCTTGTGTCACCGTCGTGCCAATCAACGCCGGAGGACTGTTGAGTGCAAAATAAACGCCGGGCGTTAACACACAAGCCGCCACCATCGCCATCACCGCCACAAACGATTCCATCAACATAGCGCCGTAACCAATGGGACGAATATGCGCTTCGTTTTCAATTAATTTCGGCGTCGTACCGGAGGCCACCAACGCATGAAAACCGGACACGGTTCCGCACGCAATCGTGATAAACAAAAAGGGAAATAAACCGCCGGCAAAAACCGGTCCGCTGCCATCGGTAAACGACGTTAACGCAGGCATATGCAATTCCGGCAAAGTTATCGCAATACCCAGTGCCAAACCGACAATGGTGCCGATTTTCAAAAAGGTGCTTAAATAATCGCGCGGCGCTAACAACAACCACACCGGCAATACCGATGCTAAAAACCCATAAACAATTAAACTCCACGCCAGTGTTTCGCCACTTAAATCAAACCATAAAGACCATACCGGATCGTTGGCGATCCATTGCCCGCCGTAAAGCGACAACACTAATAAAACAACGCCGATAAGCGATACTTCGCCCACTTTTCCGGGCCGCCAATAGCGCAAATACACGCCCATCAATAACGCAATCGGAATGGTAAACGCTAACGTGCTCACACCCCACGGACTGCGAATAAGGGCTTTCACCACCACCAGCGCGAGTACCGCCAATAAAATAATCATGATGGCGAGAATGCCGAACATGGCCAATTTTCCGGCCACCGTTCCAATTTCGTCGCGGATCATATCGCCTAATGATTTGCCGTTACGCCGCGTCGACGCAAACAAGATCACCATGTCTTGCACCGCACCGGCGAGTACCACGCCCACGACTAACCACAACGTGCCGGGCAAATACCCCATTTGTGCGGCAAGCACCGGACCAATTAACGGACCGGCGCCGGCGATCGCGGCAAAATGATGGCCGAATAAAACCACTTTATGAGTTGGCACATAATCTTTGCCGTCGTTAACCACATGCGCTGGTGTTAACCGACGCGGATCGGTTTGCAACACGCGGTCAACAATAAATCGCGCATAAAAACGATAGGCAACCATATAAAACGAAATCGCCGTCACCACCAACCATAAAGCGTTAATGGATTCGCCGCGATGCAACGCAATCGTTGCCAATCCGGCCGTAGCAACCAGAACCAAAACCACCCACAACGCCGAACGCGACCAAGCAAGATTCACCATACACTCCTGAGCAGCTAAACCATCGACACGATGCGAATATTTCGCGCGCTACAGTAACGTAGTCGGGCAAGTGATACCACTCTAACGTTATTCGCCGGTCGGATTGCGCCACGCTGAATTATTTTGTTAGTTTGAAGCACTGATTAAATCACGTGAAAGCAGGCCAATTATCATGGCAACGAATCAATCCTTTGTTGATTTTGTACTGGAACAGGCCGACCTAGGTAGCCGCTTACACTACAAAAAAATGTTCGGCGAATATGGCCTTTATATCGACGAGAAAATCGTCGCGTTGGCATGCGATGACAGCTTATTGATCAAACCCAATCCGGCGGCAGCACAACGCCTGCCCGCTGCACCGCAACGCGCGCCCTATCCGGGCGCAAAACCGTATCTGGTCATTGATGAATTATTGGATGAACCTGAACGCTTGCGCGACTTGTTACTCGAATCAGCCAAGGTTTTACCGGCAACAAAGAAAAAAACCAAAACCAACAAAAAAACGTCACGCTAAGGTTTACACAAGACCGTTCACGCGCCGCAACAACGACGCCAGATCGTTGGCAGCGTGCCATCCGATATTAACTGAATTGACGCCGACAATTTTTTTGATCGCCACAATGTGCCGTAAAAACTCAACTGTCCATCAAGATAAATAGCGGGAATTTGTGGGCGCAACCATTCGGGGACACCGAGCCATTGTTGAAACGTTTTTCGTGTTTTGGATACTTCGGCTATTTTTTCTGGCAATGGCTGAATCGTTATGGTGTGCGACGGATGCCATCCGGACAGCTTCAACATGGCCCAGTTTTGCGCGCTTATCGTGTCGTTATTGATCTGCCATGACAAATGTGTCGGCCATTGCGGTAACACAAAAATCTGGCCGCGATAACAACGCAACACGACATCATCCCACGCCAGTTGCAACCGTGCCGAAGTCGAGCGTAATAGCGAAGCGTGCAAATCAAGTAATCGCGCTTCACTTAAACTTCGTACGCCGTGTTGATTTATCCAAACCCGCAACAGGTTGATTTGACGGGCTTGCGATAACATTCGCCAGTCGCTTAATTTCAAACTATCGCGTTCATGGTCGACACAACACTGCGCGTCGATGGCGGCTAATTCCTGCAACAAAAGATCCGCCTGCGCGCAATGGTGAGCAGCGCGCGCTATGGTTTTTTCAAAGGCCGGAAAATGGTGCGCCAATGTCGGAAGCACGTCGAGGCGCAAGGCATTTCGTTTAAAACCGGTGTCGTCATTGCTCGGATCATCAACGTAATCCAACCGATAATATTGCACATATTGTTCAATGTGGTGACGCGAATAATGTAGCCATGGCCGCATCATCGCACCGTGACCCAAGGCGTGATAAAACGGCATCGCGGCTAATCCGGCAACGCCCGCGCCGCGTAACGCCTGCAACAAAAACGTTTCGGCTTGATCGCTTTGATGTTGTGCGGTCAGCAACACTTCATGCGGATGAATGTCTTGCGCAAAAACGCGATAGCGCGCTTGACGAGCAGCCGCCTCCACGCTGCTTTCTTGTTCACGATCGACGCAGACTCGGTGTACGCGTAACGGCACATTCCATTGCGCGCACAACGCCTGACAGAACGATTCAAATTCGCCTGCCGCGCTTTGTAATTGATGATTGATATGAACGGCCCGCAAACCGCGTTGATAAGTGGTGGCGAAAGCCTTGGCGGCGTGTAACAAAGCAACTGAATCACGGCCGCCACTTAACGCCACCACCAAGGCGGTGTGTGCGGGTAAATCGCAAACGCTTTCGATTAAGGCGCGACTAAGAGGGGACATGATTAAAACAAAAGGGCGATTCGTGAATCGCCCCTAGTGTATAAAAAAAAGTGCTTGTCGCGATCACGCCGCACCATCAGCGTATTCGCCGAAAGACATCAACCGTTGATAACGCTGCGCTAACAATTCATCGGTTTTTAATTTATCCAGCTGGGCTAAATCACCTTGAATTTGCGCTTTTAAGCGTTGCGCCATTTCGCGTGGTGCGCGATGCGCGCCGCCCATTGGCTCTTCGATAATGCTGTCGATTAAATTCAACTCTTTTAAGCGTTTGGCCGTGATCCCCATCGCGGCGGCCGCCTCCGACGCGCGTTCAGCGCTGCGCCATAAAATCGAAGCGCAACCTTCCGGCGAGATCACTGAATAAGTCGAATACTGCAACATATTGACGCGATCACCAACTCCAATGGCGAGCGCGCCGCCGGAACCGCCCTCACCGATCACGGTACACAACACTGGCACTTTTAATTCGGCCATGACTTTCAAATTGCGTGCGATCGCTTCTGATTGTCCACGCTCTTCGGCCCCGACGCCCGGATACGCTCCCGGCGTGTCGATAAAGGTGATGATGGGCATTTTAAAACGCTCGGCCAAGTGCATTAAACGCAAGGCCTTGCGATACCCTTCGGGACGCGGCATACCAAAATTGCGCCGGATCTTTTCTTTGGTATCACGGCCTTTTTGATGACCGATGATCATCACCGGACGTTCGTCCAAACGGGCAATACCACCGACAATGGCCGGATCATTGGCGAAGGCGCGATCGCCGCATAATTCGTCGAAATCGTTAAAAATTTCGTTTACGTAATCGAGTGTGTAAGGGCGCTGCGGGTGGCGCGCCATTTGCGCAATTTGCCAAGCATCGAGATTGGAAAAGACTTGCTTGGTGAGCGCCTGACTTTTTTTACGTAAACGATCGATTTCTTCGTGGATGTTTAGCTCGCCATCGTCACCGAGTTGGCGCAATTCTTCGATGCGGGCTTCCATCTCGGCGATGGGTTTTTCAAATTCGAGATAATTGAGGCTCATTATTGGACGTCTACTCGCGTTAGCCTTAAGCGGCACATAAAGCCATTTGGCCATCTAAAACGATGACCGATAAGGGGCGGCATTGTATCAGCCCGATCGCAACGCCGGTATCTGACCTGTCAACCGCTATGGCACTCGGCATTCAGGCATAGACCACTTCAACCTTAGTGCAACCGTCCAGCTGCGCCAAGCGGTGCAATAACTCGTCGCGCGGACTGATCTTGTAGTGATCGCCCATGGCTGCCCGCACGTGCGCGTCACCGTTACGATAATCCACCAGCACCGGACAGTGACCGGGACCAAAATCGCGCAACGCAAGCGTGAGTTTTTCGACCAAGCGCGGATCGGCGTAGCGGCTGTCGATGTGTAATTCGAGGCGGCGCGCATAGCGTTCACGCGCCGCAGCAATGTCATAAGCCTGACGCACGGTCATCGAGGGACGATCGTTGTATTCGTCGTAAAATACCTCGCCTTCAAGCACCAGCACTTTGTCTTCGTTTAGCAAAGGGCGCGCTTTGTCATAAGCTTCTGAAAAAAACTTGGCGTCAATGCGACCGCTTTTATCGTCGAGCGTCACAATCGCCCACGGAATGCCGGTTTTGGTTTGCATCATGCGCACGCCCACCACTAAACCGGCAATGGTAATGCTGTCGCCGCGTTTGGTTGGTTGCACGTCATTTAAACGACAGGCACAAAATTGTTTGAATTCGCTAATAAAACGATCGACCGGATGTCCCGTTAAATACAATCCCAAGGTTTCTTTTTCGAGACGTAATTTTTCATCGGGATGCTGATCGGGAACGCGTTTCCAATTTACATCCAATTTAACCGCCGTGGCGGCGGTACTGCCAAACAAATCGTCTTGACCACTGGCTTTCATTTTACTGGTTTGTTCGGCCGCTTTTAACGCTTCGTCTAACGAAGCCAACAAGATCGCGCGACTCGGCCCCAAATTATCCATCGCGCCGGAATTGATTAACGCTTCGAGTACGCGGCGATTCACTTTGCGCAGATCGACGCGTGCGCAAAAATCAAATAGATCGTTAAACGGTGCGGATTGCCGCTCGTGCATCAAATTTAAAATG
>CAZYUS010000048.1:0-8300 GCA_964650615.1 uncultured Pseudomonadaceae bacterium
GTGCCGATGAATAAAAAATACCCGCTTGAAGTGCTGTTGCCTGTCGTTGAGAAATACGTCGCCAACTCACAAGCGGCGCGTACCTTAACGGTTGAATACGTGATGCTCGCCGGTGTCAACGACAGCGACGACAATGCGCATGAGTTAGCCGAGTTATTAAAAGCCATTCCCAGCAAAATTAATTTGATTCCATTTAATCCGTTTCCGCAAACCGACTTTAGCTGTTCGTCGGGTAATCGAATTGCTAAATTTGCCCAGATTTTAATCGACAAAGGTTATATTGTGACAACGCGACGTACGCGGGGCGACGACATTGATGCGGCGTGTGGTCAGTTAGTCGGCAAGGTAAATGATCGTTCGCGGCGTACTCAACAAAAACAAATATCCGTAAAAGTGGAACACTAAAAATGAACAGAATATGGATACTCTTTGGTGCGGCGGCCTTGTTGTTGCAAGGTTGCACAACAGAAAGCGGTTCGGCGAATCGACTCGATCCCGATGCTAACTCGGCGAAAGCCACGCAAGCGCGTCTTGATGCCGGCTGGGGGTATTTGGGGCAAGGTAATTTGGCGCAAGCCAAACGGCATCTGGATAAAGCCTATTCTTACTCACCCGATAACTCGGATGTTAATCGTGCGCTGGCTCATTATTACGAACGGGTCGGTGAATTGGTTGAGTCGGAAAAATACTATAAAAAATCAATTTCGTTAAACAGTAAAAATGGTGATGCGCTAAGTGACTACGGTGTGTTTTTATGTCGCACGGGAAAATTTGCCAAAGCGCAAGAGTTGTTTGATGACGCAGTAAAATTACCCAGTTACGAAAACGTGGCGGGTACGCTAGAAAACGCCGGATTGTGCGCACAAAAAATGGGTAATGAATCCGGTGCCGAAGATCTTTTTTTGCGTGCCGTTCGGCACAATCCTAAACAGGCCAATGCCTTGTTAGAGCTGGCCAATATCGAATTGGGTCGCGGTCGATTGGAACGCGCCAAACAGTATTATTCGCGTTATTCTGAGGTGTCATCCGACAACGCCCATAGTTTATGGATCGGCGTGCAAATCCATCAGGCGATGGGTGATAAAAATGCCGTATCCAGTCTGGGGCTGAAATTAGAACGGATGTTCCCAGATGCCGATGAAACCTTGCGTTATCTGGATGCGAAAGCAAAATGGCGGAAATAACTCACACCGCCACCGATGGCGAAACCTTATCGGCCGGTGCTTTGCTGGCACAAGCGCGCATGGCGCAACATTTATCGGTGGAGCAAGTTGCGCGGTATTTGCGACTGTCCGAAAGTGTTGTGCGCGCGTTGGAAAACGACAGCCCGTCCAATGAAATTCCGGCAACTTATTTTCGCGGTTATTTGCGCGCTTATGCCAAGTTATTGAATATTGAAATCGACGCGCCAACCGCGAAAGTGGTGACATCGGTCAGTCATAGCGATAACACTATTGTTGGTATTCAGAATTTACAATCGTTGCCTCAGCGTTATGTCAAAGCGCGGACGTGGTCGAGTAAATCGGTTTTGATGATCGCGATTCTGGCGGTCTTGGGCGCGGTTGGTTTTTATGCATGGCGCAGTGGTTTTTCGCTGCCATCGTTTACCGGCGCAACGATCGACGTGGCGAGTGACAAAAAAATCGCAGCGTCGAACAAGGCATCTAACGACGCCGTGCGTGGCGAATTAGCCTTGAATCTTCCTGCTGATCAATCGCCGTCGCTTGGTGAGCTGCCGACGGTAGCGGACAACGCGACGACCGATGCGACAGCGGCTCCTTTAGTCAGTGAAGCGTCAGCCAAAACAGACGTGAAAAATGTCGCGCCGACGAGTGAAACTAAAGCGGACGCGAAACCGTCGGTGAATGCCATCAGAACCACGGCGATCGATGTTTCTCGCGGTGGTGAAACGCTGGAGTTTGTGTTTGTCGAAGATTGTTGGGTGCGTGTCACCGATGCACAAGGCGAGGTGTTGGCGGTGGGCATTAAACGCACCGGACAGCGTTTTGTGGTGGCAGGGCCTGCACCAATTAAAATTGATTTGGGCAACCCGATCGGTGTGCAACTGAAGCACAACAATCGCGCCGTCGATTTGTCGGTGTATCCGAGCGGGCGTCCGGCTCGATTAACCATCGACGCCACTAAATTTGAATAGAGTGATGTTATGAAAGGCGAATCTTGGATCGTGCGACGTCCATCGCGTCAAATTCGAGTTGGCAATGTGCTGGTCGGTGGCGACGCACCGATCAGCGTGCAAAGCATGACCAACACCGAAACCACGGATGTTGAAGCAACATTGAATCAAATTCGGCAACTCGCCGATGCAGGAGCAGATATCGTTCGTGTTTCGGTGCCAACGATGGATGCAGCAGAAGCGTTCAAACGGATCAAACAACAATCGCCGGTTCCGTTGGTTACCGATATTCATTTTGATTATCGAATTGCGTTAAAAGTGGCCGAATACGGTGCCGATTGTCTGCGTATTAATCCGGGCAATATTGGACGCGAAGATCGCGTGCAAGCGGTAATCGCCGCCGCCAAGGACAAGGGTATTCCGATTCGTATTGGTGTCAACGCTGGTTCTTTGGAAAAAGATCTGCAAGAAAAATACGGTGAACCGACTCCGGCAGCATTGATTGAATCGGCTATGCGACATATTGATATTTTGCATCGCCATCAATTTTACGATTTTAAACTGAGTTTGAAATCGTCCAATGTTTTCATGGCCGTGAGCGCCTATCGCCTGATCGCGAACCAAATCGACAATCCATTGCATTTGGGCATTACCGAAGCGGGCGGATTTCGTAGTGGCACGGTGAAATCATCGGTTGGGCTAGGCATGTTAATGGCCGAAGGCATCGGCGATACCATTCGCGTTTCATTGGCCGCCGATCCGGTCGAAGAAGTAAAAGTCGGCTGGGATATGCTCAAATGTTTGGGACTGCGCAATCGCGGCGTTAATTTGATTGCCTGTCCTTCTTGTTCGCGTCAGGAATTCGACGTGATTAAAACAGTCAACGAATTAGAGAGTCGTTTAGACGATATTAAAACGCCAATTGATGTGTCAGTGATTGGTTGCGTGGTCAACGGACCTGGTGAAGCCAAAGAAACCGATGTCGGTTTAACCGGCGGTTTTTCCGGCAGTATGTTGTATCGTGAAGGTGAAAAATTCGAAAAAATCCCCAACGATCAGTTGGTTGATCGACTGGAGAAAATGGTTCGCCAAACGATTGCCGAACGCGAAGCCAAAATCAACGAAGCGGCGCGTGGTGAAACCATCGTGCCGGTGCAAAATCATTAAGCAGTGACGGATTAAAACGTGAAAGAAAAAATTCAATCTGTGCGCGGCATGAATGATGTTCTGCCGTCACAATCGCCAACGTGGCAGCGGGTCGAATCGGTGTTGCGTGATTTGATGCGGCGTTTTGCATATCAAGAAATGCGTATGCCGATTGTCGAGCACACGCAATTATTTGCGCGCGCTGTCGGTGAAGTGACCGATATCGTTGAAAAAGAAATGTATACCTTTATTGATCGCGAACGCGAAGGTAACGACTCGGTGTCGCTGACCTTGCGACCGGAAGGCACTGCCGGTTGCGTGCGTGCCGGTATCGAACACGGTTTGCTGTATAACCAGGAACAACGGGTGTGGTACATGGGGCCGATGTTCCGGCACGAACGTCCGCAAAAAGGCCGCTATCGCCAATTCCATCAATTCGGTTGCGAAACTTATGGCATTGCTGGTCCGGATATCGACGCCGAATTGATTTTGATGACAGCGCAATTGTGGCGACAATTGGGCTTTGCCGAACACGTGACGTTGCACATCAACTCATTGGGTAGCAACGAGGCGCGAACTGCTTATCGTGCGAAATTGGTGGCGTATTTAAGTGCTCATGCCGATGTGCTCGATGAAGACAGTAAACGGCGATTAGAAAGTAATCCGCTGCGTGTGCTGGATTCAAAAAATCCGGCCATGCAAACCATGCTGGCGAATGCACCGCGTCTGATTGATTGTCTCGATGTCGAATCGCAACAACACTTTGAGCGCTTGCAGGAACTGTTGCGCGCCGCCGGTGTCCATTTCGTCGTTAATCCGCGCCTAGTGCGCGGGTTGGATTACTACAACCGCACCGTATTCGAGTGGATGACTGACGCGCTGGGTTCGCAAGGCACGATTTGCGGCGGTGGACGTTACGACGGTCTGGTCGAGCAAATGGGTGGACACGCGACCACGGCTTGCGGTTTTGCGATGGGGCTGGAGCGCATTGTATTGCTGCTGGAAACCTTGCAAACCCCAAGCGAGTCGACACTGGCCGATGTCGTGGTATGCGCAATGGGCTCGCCGGCTGAAATCGCCGCGTTTAGCGTGAGTCAGCAATTGCGCGAGCAATTACCAAATTTACGTGTGTTGCAGGTGATGGGTGGTGGCGCGCTCAAAAAACAATTAAAGCGCGCTGATAAATCGGCGGCGCGTTATGCCGTGATCATTGGCGAAAACGAATTGCAACGCGGTGTAGTGGCAGTTAAATCACTCGCCGATGGTGGTCAGGAAGAAATTGGTATCGAAAAACTCGTCGAGTTTTTTCGCACGTGTGTTGATTGATCGTTAAATTAAAAAGAGATTGATGAGGAGTTAATCGTGGAAGCGTTTGAAACAGAAGAACAACGACTGGATGCCATCCGTGCATGGTGGAAAGAAAATGGTATGTCGGTGATTTTGGGGGCTGCGTTAGGTTTAGCGGCGATTGGCGGCTACAAGTATTTTCAACAGTGGCAGGCGACAAAAGCCGAATCGGCTTCGCACGATTATCAAACCGTGTTGACGTTATCGGAAGACGCGGGCAAGGCAAGCGAATTTAAACAAAAAACCGAAAGCTTAGTGAGTGAACACCAAGGCACGGTTTACGCGCAATTCGGTCAGTTATTGTTGGCACGCGACGCGGTGAAAGCCAATGATCTCGATCGCGCCGCCGGCTATTTAAAAGCGGTGGCCGACGATGCCAAACATCCCGCCTTGAAACACGTTGCGACCTTGCGTTTGGCGCGTATCCAATTGGCCAAAGGTGACGCCGAAGCGGCGTTGAAATTAGTGCAAATCGACAAAAATGTCGCGGGCGATTATGCCGGTATGTACGCATTGGTGCGCGGGCAAACTCTACTCAAATTAAATCGTGAAACAGAAGCTCATGCGGCCTTTGAAGAAGCGCAAAACGATAAAGATATGGCCGCTGAATTTCCCGCATTGCCGGTGTTAATGGATGGCACCACGGTCGAATCGTTGGTGACCGAGAGCGCGAAATGAAGATTCCTTTTTGGCGGGTTGTAGTGCCTGTTGCGTTAGTGATGGCCGTCGTCGGTTGCGCCAGCGATGAAGAAGACGAAGTGGTGATTTCGCCGTTGCCGGTTTTCGATGCCAAATTTTCGCCGAAGTTGGCATGGCAAACCACGTTAAGCACAACGCTGAGTGAAGACGCTCAGGATGTGGCGGCCGAATTGTGGTACGGACTGTGGCCGTGGGCGGGGGTGCGCAGCCAAGAGGGGCGCGCGGCCGACTACGACGTGAGAACCCAACTTATTCCGCTGTGGTACAACGATACGTTCTACGTGGTCAATCGCGAAGGCTTGCTGGTTGCATTGGATGCGCAGGGCGAAGTGAAATTTCGTCGCTGGTTAAGCTCCACTATTTCGGCTGGTGTGTCGGCATCGTCGGGGCGGTTATTCGTGGCGACACCGGAAGGCGAAGTCATCTCGTTGAATGCTGAAAACGGCGAAGAGCAATGGCGCAATGTGGTATCGAGCGAAGTGATTTCGGTGCCTTCGGTTGCCGATGGCTTTGTGGTCGTGCGTTGCGTAGACGGCAAATTATTTGCGCTCGATATGGAAACCGGTGAACGCAAGTGGTTTGTCGATCGTAATGTGCCGGCCTTAACGCAGCGTGGTACCAGTACGCCGGCGGTGGTTGGCGGATTGGTGCTTGCCGGATTCGATAACGGCAAAGTGTCCGCTTTCCGTCTGCAAGACGGTAAAGACCTGTGGGAAAAACGCGTCGGACAACCGACCGGTCGTTCTGAGATTGAGCGCATTGCCGATGTCGACGCCGATCCACTGGTGTTTGGTTCAACGATGTACGCGGCTTCGTTTAACGGCAGTGTGATCGCGGTAGATTTGCGCAACGGCGAAACTACGTGGCAGCGCGATATGTCGACCTATCGCAATATGGGCGTCGATGCGCAGATGCTGTTTGTATCCACATCGCAAGGTCACATCAGCGCCATCGATCGTCGTAACGGATTTATCGTGTGGACACAAAAAGCCTTGGAAAATCGTTTCCTCACCGCTCCGGTGGCGTGGAATGATTTGATTGTGATTGGCGATAGCGAAGGTTATTTACACTTTATCGATCGCAACGATGGTCATTTTGTTGCCGGGTCGCGTTTCGATAGCGATGGATTTCAAGCCCCGCCGCAAGTGTTGAACGATAAGTTGGTGGTTTACGGCAACAGCGACAAATTGGCGGTGTACACCGGTATGGGTGATTTTGAAGCGCAAACCCGCCTTGATTGTCGTTTGGTCAATTCGCGCGTTTATGGTTGTTTTGGCGAATCAACGACCACCAAAAGCCCTTATCAATAACGAACGGTTTTCCGTTCTATAATTCGAAGCGAATCGTGATGGATAATTGCGATTCGCTTTTGGTTTTTTAATTGTTCAGATTTTAAAGGTTTCACCATGCTACCGGTTATCGCCGTCGTGGGCCGTCCCAATGTCGGCAAATCCACATTATTCAATTACCTGACCCGTTCGCGCGATGCGTTGGTTGCCGATATGCCGGGACTCACCCGCGATCGTAAATACGGTCACGCCAATTTACACGGTCGTCCGGTTATTCTGGTCGATACGGCTGGTATTACGGGCGAAGAAGAAGGCATTGATGAAGCGATGGCCAAGCAATCGCGTCAAGCCATGATTGAATCGGATCTGGTGTTGTTGTTGTGTGACGCGCGCGATGGATTAACGCCGGTTGACGAGCGCATCGCGCGTGAATTGCGCCAGCTCAATAAAAAAACGCTATTGGTCGTCAACAAGATCGATGGCTTGAATGAAGACATTGCGTTACCAGAATTTTTTGCGTTGGGTTTCGGTGAGCCACGACCGGTCGCCGCCGCTCACGGTCGTGGCTTATTAAAACTATCGGATGAGATAGTCGAGTTATTTCCGTTGCCAGACGAAGTGGTCGTTGATCCCGATAAACCGGCAACCATAAAAATGGCTGTAGTGGGGCGTCCTAATGTTGGCAAATCGACATTGGTTAACCGGATGCTTGGCGAAGAGCGCGTGATTGTATTTGACATGCCCGGCACGACGCGCGATTCGATTTATATTGATATGGAACGCCAAGGGCAACAGTACACGTTGATCGATACCGCTGGTGTGCGAAAAAAAGGGCGCGTGTTCGAAGCGGTCGAAAAATTTTCGGTGGTGAAAACGCTGCAAGCCATTGATGACGCGCAAGTCGTTATTTTGGTGATGGACGGTGCCGAACAAATTACCGAACAAGATCTGCATTTACTCGGTTATGTTTTGGAGGCGGGACGTTCGTTGGTGCTTGCCGTGAACAAATGGGATGGCCTCGACGAATATCAGAAAACGCAAGTAAAAGAAGAAATTGATCGTCGTTTAGGTTTTGCCGATTTTGCGCGTTTGCATTTTATTTCGGCGCTGCACGGCACTGGCGTCGGCAATTTGTTTGATTCAGTTCACGAAGCCTATGATTGCGCTAGCCTGCAGGTGTCCACGTCGAAAATGACCGCATTGCTCGAACAAGCGCAACGCGAATTTCAAGCACCGCAAGCTAATGGTCGTCGCGTCAAAATGCGTTATGCACATTTAGGTGGACATCATCCGTTTCGCATTGTGATTCACGGCAATTCATTGTCGCGTATGCCGGAACATTATCACCGTTATTTAATTAATTTTTTCCGTCGCGAACTCAAATTAGTCGGCGCTCCTATCCGCATCGAAATGAAAGAAGGTGACAATCCTTTTGAAGGCAAAGGTATGTCGGAACGCACCTATCAACGCCGCCAACGCCTGATCCGCCATCGCAAGGGGTGAGACAGGAATTCGAGTGAGTCCAGTGGACTCATGAGCTGTCGAACGCTTGCACATGGATGTGCAAGCTGGGAGCGTCGCAGGGACGCTTGTTAGCGAGCCTTCCATTTTGGCTTTCGCGCGAAGTTATTCGCCGACTTTTGCAGAATTCAATTTAGCTATCGCGTACGTATTCTGAAACAGTT
>CAZYUS010000048.1:8400-21068 GCA_964650615.1 uncultured Pseudomonadaceae bacterium
AACTCGAAATAAGCACGTGCGGGCGAATACATCGATCGGTAAAAAAAAATCCGCTGCAATCAGCGGATTTTTTTTTAGCGAGAAATTCAATCTTCGGTAACGGCCGTTGCGGCGATGTCAGCGCCGCCAGCGGGAATGTCGCGATGAAATCCGGGTAGTGCTTTGCCAGCCATGCGCCGTGCGGTGGTGTCGTCGTCTACGCGATCTAACCAGCGTAGGGCAGCATGATAACGATAAACGCTTTCGACAAAATCCACCGCTTCATCGCCGCGCGCATAACCGTAGCGCAAGGTTGCGTATACCAAAGGATCACGCAAGGCGGGCAGATGTTTTTTTACGTCGCGCCATGCGTCTTTATTGCCACCGCGACGCGCGGTTAATAATCGCGCATCTTCTAAATGGCGAAAACCGATGTTGTAAGCGGCCAGCGTGAATGCAACGCGATCCTCGCCAACGATGCGGGCCGGTATTTTTTCTTCCAATTCGCGAAAATAATCGGCACCGCCGCGAATACTTTGAACCGGATCTTTGCGGTCATTAACGCCCATGCGTGCGGCGGTGTCTTCGGTCAACATCATGATGCCGGTCACGCCCGTACCGGAGACGGCATCCGCTCGCCAATGTGATTCCTGATAAGCCATTGCCGCAATAAAACGCCAATCGAGATCGGATTGTGCGGCGAGAACGAAAGCCGCGCGCAGATCCGGCAAGCGTTCAACGACGGCGGTTGCCATCGACTGCCGTTCCAGAAAATTCAGTGTGCTTGGTTTGGCGAGCAATTCGGCTCGCCACGCGGCGACGCGACCACTGCTGATTTGTTCGTGCAAATATCGGTTGGCCAGTTGTTGCAGCGCGTTATCCGGTTGCGCGCCGTAAGCCCAGACCATCGCGTCGGGCATGTCGAGTTGAAACGCCACTCGCAATGCCGGTAGACGGTGCAGATTGGGGGCAAGCAGGTAGTCACTCACCATGCTATAAGCGATTTTTTCGTCGATGATCTGGCCGAGTAAATCTTTGCTCGATAGCGTGGATTCGGTCCACCGGATCGATGGTAAGTCGCGTTTGGCTTCGATCAGCAGCGAAGCGGCGGCGCTGCCAGCGCTCACGCGCAATTCTCGGGTAATTTCCGGCAGCGATGTCGCCATGGCGTCACCCTGTTTGCCGACGACGACGTACTCAATGGCATGGTAAGGCACGCTGACAGGCAGTTGCGACACGCGGGCCAGACGTTGCGACATCGCCAACGCGATATCGGCTTGACCGTTACGCACCGCGTTTACGAGCTCGGCTTCGTTGGCGACCGCCACGATATGCAGCGTCGCGTTCAGGCTCTGGGCAAAGCCCTGTGCCAACGACAAATCAAACGATGATGATGATGACGCATCGGCGGGCAGTAAATCGGCCTGTATGGCGACGCGGAGGACGCCTCGGGAGGTGATCTCCGTTAGGGGATCAACGTTTGGGGTGGTGCAGGAGACCGTTAATGTTAGAGACAACAGTGCCAGCATCATGCCGACGTAGGTCTTGACTGCTTGTTGCGCGACTCGGGCGCTTGCGGTTAAGGCAAACAACGCTCGGTTGACATCCAATTCAGCGTACTCCGTTTTTTACGACGCCTTCCGAACGACATTCCGTATCAAGTTCGGTGTGCAGGTGGAGCAAAGTTTGACAGTTAGAGCCTTATTTTTCAAGTTTACGAAAAATATTCATTTATAATCAATTAGTTACAAATTGCCGTCTAGCAACAAAGTGGGCTTTCGCCAAGCATTTGACTACCAGTTAGCCGCCTAAAAAGCTATACTTCGCGCGCTTTTCCCTCCCCATTCCTCTTTAGAGAGATCTTCCATGCTCTGCTTGTTTGGTGTCCCGGCTTTATCGGAATTCCGTAAAGCCAAGTTGCTGTCTGCTTGCCGCGAAAAAGCTCCGTCATTGGCGTATGTCTACGCCGAATTTGTGCATTTTCTGGAGCTGGATACGCCGCTTAACGCCGAGCAGCAAACCCTGGTTGATCAATTACTGGCTTATGGACCTCGTTTGGCGCGTGGCGCCCGCGTGGGCAGCGTGGCGATTGTGGTGCCGCGTCCGGGAACCATTTCGCCGTGGTCGTCAAAGGCAACCGACATCGCTCATAACTGCGGCTTGCAGGGCATTAAACGCCTTGAACGCGGGGTGGCGTATTACCTTGCCGATGCTCACGGCAACGCCCTGCCTGCTCACGAACTGGCGGCGGTGCAAACCTTATTGTTCGATCGCATGACGCAGGCGGTGTTATCGAGCACTGAACAGGCGTCGGCGTTATTCGAGCGTCTCGCGCCCAAGCCCTTGAAGTCGGTGGACATCATGGCGGGCGGCCGTACCGCATTGGAAAACGCCAATCGCGATTGGGGGTTGGCACTGGCCGAGGACGAAATCGACTATCTGGTCGCCCGTTTTAACGAGTTAAAACGTAACCCTACTGATGTTGAATTGATGATGTTCGCGCAGGCTAACAGCGAGCATTGCCGCCACAAAATTTTTAATGCCACGTGGACCATTGATGGCGTCGCGCAAGACCAGTCGCTGTTCCAGATGATCAAAAATACCTACAACCATTATCACGATAATGTGTTGTCGGCGTACAAGGATAACGCTTCGGTGATCACCGGCTCGGTTGGCGATCGCTTGATGACCGATGTCGCTACTGGCGAGTATGTGTTTGCGCACGAGCCGATCCATATATTGATGAAAGTCGAAACGCATAATCATCCGACGGCGATTTCGCCGTATCCGGGGGCTTCGACGGGCGCGGGTGGTGAAATTCGCGACGAAGGCGCAACCGGCCGTGGCTCGAAACCAAAAGCTGGCTTAACCGGATTTTCGGTGTCCAATTTGCGCATTCCCGGTCATGTTCAACCGTGGGAACAAAGCGATTACGGCAAACCGTTTCGCATTGTGAATGCGCTCGACATCATGCTCGAAGGCCCGATTGGTGGCGCGGCATTTAACAACGAATTTGGGCGCCCCAATTTATGCGGTTATTTCCGTTCTTACGAACAAGTCATTAAATCCGATGATGGCATCGCGGTGCGTGGTTATCACAAGCCGATCATGATCGCCGGTGGGCTGGGCAATATTCGCGATCAACACGTTAAAAAAGGCCAACTGCAAGCGGGCGATAACATCGTCGTGCTCGGTGGTCCGTCGATGTTGATTGGCTTAGGCGGTGGTGCGGCATCGTCGATGGCGAGCGGCGCATCAGCAGCGGATCTGGATTTTGCTTCGGTGCAGCGTGATAACGCCGAAATGGAACGTCGGTGCCAAGAAGTCATCGATCGTTGCTGGGCGATGGGCGAGCACAATCCGATTCGTTCTATTCACGATGTCGGCGCCGGTGGCATCTCGAACGCGATCCCCGAGTTGGTTCACGATGGTGAATTAGGTGGCTCGTTTGAATTGCGCGAAGTGCCGAACGCCGAACCCGGAATGGCCCCCGTTGAAATTTGGTGCAATGAAGCACAAGAACGTTATGTGCTTGCTATTCCGCCGCAAAATTTGGCGCAATTCAAATCATTGTGTGAGCGCGAGCGCGCGCCCTTCGCGGTGGTGGGACAGGCCACGGCAGAACTGGTGCTGAAATTAACGGATCGCGAATTTAACAACGCACCGATTGATATGCCGATGGACGTATTGTTTGGCAAACCACCGCGTATGCATCGCGATGTGAAGTCCGTTAAACAATCGTTTGTCGCGCTCACGATCAACGCATCGTTACGCGAGCAAATTGAGCGCGTATTAGCGCATCCAACGGTAGCGGATAAATCGTTTTTAATTACCATCGGCGATCGCAGCATTACCGGTATGGTGGCGCGCGATCAAATGGTTGGTCCGTGGCAAGTTCCAGTCGCCGACTGCGCGGTAACGTTAAGCGCATTAACCGGTTACACCGGCGAGGCGATGGCCATGGGCGAACGCACGCCGATCGCGGTGATTAATGCGGGTGCGTCGGCGCGCATGGCGGTTGGTGAGTCAATTACCAATATTGCCGCCGCTCAAATCGAACATTTGTCCGACATTAAATTATCCGCCAACTGGATGGCCTCGGCGGGTAGTCCCGGTGAAGACGCAAAGTTATTTGAGGCCGTTAAAGCGATCGGCATGGAAATGTGTCCGAGTTTAAATTTGACCATTCCGGTTGGCAAAGACTCGATGTCGATGAAAACGGTGTGGAACGAAAACGACGAAAAGAAAGCCGTCGTCGCTCCCTTAAGTTTAATTATCAGCGCCTTTGCACCGGTCAGTGATGCGCGCAAAACGTTAACGCCGCAATTACGTGAATTGAATAGCGACACGCGTTTGCTGCTGATCGACTTAGCCAATGGCAAACAACGCTTGGGCGCATCGGTGTTGTCGCATTGTTTCGAACAAATCGGCAACGAAACGCCAGACGTTGAAAATGCCAAACAAGTGGGCGATTTTTTTGCCGCGATACAAATGCTCAATGCACAAGGCAACATATTGGCCTATCACGATCGTGCCGATGGCGGTTTGTTGGCGACAGTGGTCGAGATGGGCTTTGCCGGGAACGCTGGTGTTGAGCTGAATATTGCGGCCTTAGGTAACAACGACAGCGCGATTTTATTCAACGAAGAGTTGGGGGCGGTGTTGCAAGTACGCGCGCGCGATTTGGTCGTAGTACGTTCGATACTGCAACAACACGGCCTCGAGCAACAAACTCATGAGATCGGAAAAGTAACCGCAACGCGGCAAATCGTGATTAAGCGCAATACCTCCGAATTATTCACCGAAAGTTTGAAAAACTTACGCGCGATCTGGTCACGCGTTTCGTTCGAATTGCAACGATTGCGTGATAATCCGGTGTGTGCCGAACAAGAATATGAAACCAAGTTGGACGATAACAATCCCGGTATGTCGCCGATGGTATCGTTTAACGCCAATGACGATATTGCGGCGCCTTACTTGAATTTAGCGGTCAAACCAAAAGTGGCGATCTTGCGCGAACAAGGCGTCAACGGTCAGCTGGAAATGGCGGCCTCGTTTATGAAAGCCGGTTTCAACAGCATCGACGTTCACATGAGCGATATATTGTCGGGACGTGTGTCATTAAATGCGTTCAAAGGCGTGATCGCCTGCGGCGGATTTTCTTACGGCGATGTTCTAGGTGCCGGTGGCGGTTGGGCCAAAAATATTTTATTTAGCGCACGTGCGCGTGATCAATTTGCGGCATTTTTTGAGCGCAACGATACCTTTACATTGGGTGTGTGCAATGGTTGTCAGATGGTGTCGCAGTTAAAAGACATGATCCCAGGCGCGCAACATTTCCCGCGTTTTGTACGTAACACGTCGGAGCAATTCGAAGGTCGCAGTGCAATGCTTCAATTAGAAAGCAGTCCGTCGATTTTCTTTACCGGTATGGCCGGTTCGCAGTTGCCCGTGGCGGTTGCGCATGGTGAAGGTCGCGCTGAATTCGCTGCAGAATCTGATGCGCACGCGCTGAATCAGTCGTCCTTGATTGCGGCCCGTTGGATCGACAACTACGGCAAGGTCACGGAACATTATCCGGCGAACCCGAACGGATCGCCGTTTGGTATTTGCTCGGTAACAACCACTGACGGACGCGTTACGGTAATCATGCCGCACCCCGAGCGCGTGCACCGCAGTGTGCAACATTCGTGGGCGCCGACAGAATGGGGCGAAGACAGTCCGTGGATGCGGATGTTCCGCAATGCACGAGTGTGGGTCGGCTAATTCTTTGGGGCATTTCGACGATAAAAAAACGGCGGAAATTTCCGCCGTTTTTTATTTACAATCGCGGCGGCCGTTTTATTCGGCGCACTCACGCCACAGCGGACGCGTCAAACATGTTGGCCCGCCCGAGCCTTTCCATGAAATTTCGTGGCCATCGTATTCGATCACTTCACAACCGGATTGTTGCAGTTGTTTTTTGACGATTGGATTGCCTTTGGCAATCACCACGATATCGGGGGCTAACGCTAAAACGTTGCAGCCGAGGCTGTTGTATTCGCTGTCGGGTACTTCGATAAACGAATAGCCTTTGTCGATGAGTAATTGGCGAAAAGGTACCGGCATCATGCGCGAATAAACCACCGCTTTTTGGGGTGCGATCGGAGAGAAAAAACTCATTAAATGCAGCACATCATTTGGCCCGTTCCAGTGCGGCAGCGGCACCACCACCACTTCGGCAGCATCCGCTAAAATTTCGCGTAATTGTCGAATGCCTTCTTGATTCGTGCGATAACCGTGCGCCACCGCCAAGGTTTTTTCATCGACCCACGCGACGTCGCCACCTTCGATTTTTCCGCTGCCACTAATGCGACCGGCAACCGGAATAAGGTGCGTCAAGAGATAGTCGTTTAATACGTCAGGTTCTTGCGCACGATTGGCTTTGCCCATATTGGCCAGAATGACGCCTTTGTTGCAGGTAAGAGCCGCATCGCGAGCATACAGCGCGTCCAGCGTTAAACGCGGATCGGGCGGCAATAACTGGATGTCAATGCCGTGACGTTTGATGTGCGTCATCAACGCGTCGGCTTCGTTTACGGCGTTTGATAAATCGGGTTCAGCTAAAAAAAACAAACGTTGCCACTCGTTTTCTATTTTGTCTGCTGAGACAAAGGCGTCGCGCGGATGACGCATCAGCAGCGTTTTAATGCGACCGACATCGGATTGCAGGGTTAACATGGTAAATGCCCTTCGACCTGTTTTGATGGCAGGGTTTAGTTCACTGCAAGGGCGAAGGGGTGTCAATAAAAAAGGCACCACGTCGGTGCCTGTTTTATCGGCGTAATGTCACGTTCGGATCCGCAACACCAAATCATGCAGCTTACCCGCCACATTATTTAATTGATTCGCCGTCGATAACGATTGATGAGCGTGATCGTTGCTGGTTTTCGCGCTATCGCTGACGCCATGAACGTTGCGATTGATTTCCGCCACTGTTGCCGCTTGTTCTTCGGCGGCGGTCGCGATTTGCGCATTCATGTCGCGAATATTGGCGACTGCGCCGGTAATTTCAGCTAATCCGGCGCGCGCGTGTTCGGCTTGTTCGGCACTTTCGCGCGTGCGTGAGTTGCCTTGTTCCATCGCTGTGGCCGCTGCGGTGGCTCCGCTTTGCACGTTTTGTATGATCTGTTGAATTTCCTGTGTTGAACTTTGTGTGCGTGAGGCCAGTGTACGCACTTCGTCGGCCACCACCGCGAATCCGCGCCCCTGCTCGCCGGCGCGTGCCGCTTCGATCGCCGCATTTAACGCCAGCAAATTGGTTTGTTCGGCGATGCCTTTAATGACTTCAAGTACGGTACCGATATTTTTGGTTTCGTCGCGCAAGCGTTGCACAATTTCGCCTGCTTTACTCATTTCATCGGCCAGCTGTCGACTGGATGCGGTGTTGCGTTCCATCTCGGATAACGCTTCAGTCGCCGAGCGATTAACGGTGTCGGTCACTTGTGATGCGTTAGCGGCGCTGCGCGCAATATCCGAAACGGTAGCGGTCATTTCATTGAGCGCAGTTGCCGCTTGATGAATGCGACTTTCGGAATCAACGACAACCGAGCTGAGTTGTTGCGACGAGCGCGTCATGCTGCTGGCAACCGCGCCAATTTCGTTAGAAGTGGTATTGATGTCTTGCGTAAGCTTGGCGACAAATTCACGCACTTGTTCCATGCCATACATGACCGCTGCGATCTCGTCGTTGCCGTTGTAGGTAACGCGTTGCGAGAAATCGCCATTGCTCATTTGATTCATGTGTTTTTGTAATTCGATGGTGCGGTCACCGACGCTGCGCTGCAATAATTGACGCAGCCAAACCACAATGATGACACCCGCGATCACCATCGCGGCAATCGCTAGCGTAACCGCAGCACTGGAACCTTTGGCTTCTTCGGCCAAATGCTCGGCGAGTTCTTTATTTAATTTGGTGAGTGCTTCGGAGGGCGCGCGATCCATGCCTTTGACGGCGGCGTCACCGGTTTTGGCATCGAAATTGGCCTCTTCAAAGGCTTTAAATCCTTCTTCGTATTTACGCATCATTTCCTGATGGGCGGAAATGAATTCACTGATTTCATCAGAAAATTCACCGTCGCCGGATTCTTTTAAAAGCGTTTGCAACGCGCGGCTTCCACTTAAGACGCTATCGCCATGCTTTTTAAACGATGACCAATATTTGTCGCGTGCTTCGCTGTCTTGCCCGCGCAGTAAGACGTTTTTCCACTCTTGCACTTGGGTTATGAAATCGGCGATGACGCCGCCTAATTGCTCGGCGGCTTTCACGCCGTTAACTTCGATTTGTATTTTTTGATTCAAATGAAGTGTGGCCAATATGGCAACGATAATTAATGCGGCGATGCCCATGCCGACATTCATCACTAATCGTTTTCCAAGGCTTCCATCGAACTGTTGCATGACGCGCTCCTGAACCGGTCTTGACTGTTCACCCATCGAGGGGAACCCGTTAAGCCTAGTTCGAGTCGCGAATTTCGCCAATCAATCGGCAGTATTTGTCACAAATAGAGCAGGATCCACGCGGGCGTTATTGAGACTGACGGAGAAGTGCAAATGAGGGCCGGTTACACGGCCGGTCGCGCCCACGGTGCCAAGTATTTGCCCGCGAGATATCGGGTTGCCAACCGCGACCGCCACGTGTTCGAGGTGACAGTACATCGTCAACAAGCCGTGACCGTGGTCGATGATGACGGTGTTGCCGTTGAAATACAGATCTTTAGCCAGCACCACGTTGCCGCCCGCAGCGGCGTTTACGGCGCTGCTACGCGCGGCGGCGATGTCGGTACCGCTATGGGGATTGCGTGCTTCGCCGTTAAATTCGCGTCGTGATCCAAACGAATTGGACCACGGCCCTTGCGCCGGTTTTTGCATCGTCCATTCTGGTGATGCAGGACTGAATCCGCGATACAACGCGCCGGTTTCTTCGGCTTCGCGTGCGATGCGCTGTTGCACGTCGGCGGGCGGGTTAACGAATTGCGGGGCGACACTCAATTTTTGCACCGGATACGATTTGTCTTGCACCGTGAACGAAACGTTCGCGGTTTGTGTACCGTCCTCAATGTCGAGTTCGACACTTCCTGCACGCAAGGAAAGTGGCAATCCCACAATCGCGAATTGGCGCGCGTTTTTGACCACGGTGGCGACGGCTAAACCGTTAAATTTCACCTGGCGATTTTTACCAGCATCGCCCACATCAATGATGGCCACTCCGCCGGGAACGCGTAGTTCTTGCGGCAAAATCGGGTCGCTCGCGAACGCATTAGTCGCCAGCAGTATCACACCTAAAATCGCTTTCATCATTCGTTATCCGGTTGCCGCGACACAAAGCGGCTATAAATTTTTTCGCCGTGCAAAAGCGTTTCGAGTTCGGTGTTTTCCTTTAAAGGCGTGTGCGCGGTAAGCAAACGATTCGTGCCGACTAAACGCGTAATGCTATAACCCCGTGTCAACGTTGCGAGCGGACTTAACACCTGCAAGGTGCTGGCCTGCGCGCGCCATTGCTGTCGTTTTACCGACAATACTTGAGCCATCGCACGGTGTAAGCGCTGTTGCGCTTGCTTGTGCTTTTCGCTCGCTAATTGCACGCGATGTTGCGGGGTCGAAGCGTGCAAGCGAGCGGCCAGCTGTTGCATGAATTGCGCGCTAAATTGCAGACGTTTTTTCATCGCCAACGGTAAACGTGCCTGCAGTTCATCGAAACGCTGGGCGCGCACGTCGAGTAAACGCTGTGGCGATGGTAATCGTTGCCGGTGATGCTGTAATTGTTGTCGCCATGTCTGCAATTTAGTGATGAGCGCGCGTTGCAAACGCTGGTGTAACTGTTGCAGCTGTAATTGCACTTCACGTTGATCGCGTGCCACCATTTCGGCGGCTGCAGACGGCGTCGGGGCGCGCAGATCGGCGACAAAATCGCATATCGAGAAATCGACTTCATGGCCCACCGCCGAAACGGTCGGCAGCGAACACGCGGCGATTGCGCGCGCCAGTTTTTCATCGTTAAAGCAAAATAGATCTTCAAACGATCCGCCGCCGCGTGTGATCAACAAGGCCTCACATTCGCGGCGAGTGTGCGCGCGATGTAGCGCATTGAATAACGAGGCTGGCGCTTCTGCGCCTTGCACCAACGCGGGATAAATGATCACTCGAATATGCGGCGCGCGGCGCTTTAGAACGGTTAATACATCGCGGATCGCCGCCCCGCTGGGGCTGGTGATAATGCCCAATGTGCGCAGATGCGTGGGTAGCTTTTTTTTGCGTGCGGCAGCGAATAAACCTTCTGCGGCGAGTTGTTGTTTAAGCGCTTCGAATTGTTGTTGTAATTGCCCGAAACCGGCGGCTTCGAGGTATTCAATACTGAGTTGAAATTCACCACGCGCTTCATACAGCGTTACGCGGGCGCGTACCAAGACTTTGTCGCCATCTTTAGGACGTACGCTTAACAGTTGATTGCGGTTGCGAAAGCAGGCTGCGCGTACTTGCGCGGTATCGTCTTTTAGCGAGAAGTACCAGTGGCCGGAAGCGGGGCAGGAGAAGTTGGAGATTTCACCTTCGAGCCAGCACAGTCCAAAATCGTCTTCGAGTGTGCGTTTGGCGCGCCGGACCAGTTCGGAAACGCTGTACACTTGTCGCTGGGTCACGGCCATTGTGCTCTTGGGTCAAACCGGCGCATTGTGCCAAAAAACGCGGAAAATTTCGCGTCCTTCACGAACCTGTCGTAACGACGCTATAATCTCGCTTTGCAAAAGTTGGAGTCTTGGCTGTGTTACGTATCGCTGGTGAAGCGCTCACCTTTGACGATGTTCTTCTCGTTCCCGCTCATTCGCAAGTCTTGCCGCATCAAGCCGAATTGAAGACGCAACTGACGCGCGAAATCCAAATCAATATTCCGCTGGTGTCGGCGGCAATGGACACCGTGTCTGAAGCACGTTTGGCGATTGCCCTGGCGCAAGAAGGTGGATTGGGTTTTATTCATAAAAATCTCACCGTCGAAGAACAAGCCGAGCAAGTTCGTTTGGTGAAAAAGTTTGAAAGCGGCGTGGTCAGCGATGCGATCACGATCTCGCCGTCCACGACCATTCGAGAATTGCGCGCCATTACCGCGCGTCACGGAATTTCCGGTGTGCCGGTGGTCGATGGTAAAAAAGTGGTCGGTATTGTGACCAATCGCGATATCCGTTTTGAAACCCAGCTCGATCAGCCAGTGCGTAATGTGATGACACCGAAAGACCGTTTGGTCACGGTCGAAGAAGGGGCCGACATCAAAGAAGCGTTGGCGCTGATGCACAAACACCGCATCGAAAAAGTGTTGATGATCGATAAGAGCTTCGGTCTGAAAGGTTTAATCACGGTCAAAGACATTCAGAAATCGGCGGATAAGCCCAATGCCAGCAAAGATGCTTTTGGTCATTTGCGCGTTGGAGCGGCGGTTGGCACTGGACCAGATACCGATGATCGCGTCGCGGCGTTGGTCGCTGCCGGCGTTGACGTGTTGTTGGTTGATACCTCGCATGGTCATTCGCAGGGCGTCTTGGACCGCGTCGCAAAAGTCAAAAAGATGTACCCCGGTTTGCAAGTGATTGGCGGCAATGTCGCGACCGCTGCTGGTGCGCTGGCGCTCGCTGAGGCCGGTGCTGATGGCGTCAAAATCGGTATTGGCCCGGGTTCGATTTGCACCACGCGTATCGTCACTGGCGTTGGTGTACCGCAGATTTACGCCGTTGCCGAAGCGACGGCGGCGCTCAAAGCCAAAGGCATTCCGTGCATCGCCGATGGCGGCATTCGTTACTCCGGTGATATGTGCAAGGCGCTGGCGGCGGGTGCGCATACCGTGATGGTTGGCGGTTTGCTGGCCGGAACGGAAGAAGCCCCGGGTGAAGTCGAATTATTCCAAGGCCGCAGTTACAAAAGTTATCGCGGCATGGGATCGCTTGGTGCAATGGCGCAACGACACGGCTCGGCCGATCGGTATTTCCAAGGCTCGGCGGATGCCGAAAAATTGGTGCCGGAAGGCATTGAAGGCCGTGTGCCGTACAAGGGTTCACTGATCAATATCGTGCATCAAATGATGGGTGGTCTACGCTCATGTATGGGACTGACCGGCTGTCGCACCATTGATGAACTACGCACCAAAGCGCAATTCGTCAAAGTGACTTCGGCGGGTATGCGCGAAAGCCATGTTCACGACGTTCAAATCACCAAAGAAGCGCCAAACTACCGCGCTGACGATTAACTGGGTGAAACGCCTTGTGGGGACGGTCCTAAAAACGCCGTCCCTTTGTTTTTTTAATTGAAGATAAGTTATTGCTCTGCAATAGAGATAAATCATGAACAAAGACATTCATGCCCAGCGCATATTAATTCTCGATTTCGGTTCACAAGTGACGCAGCTAATTGCGCGTCGCATTCGCGAGATCGGTGTCTACTGCGAATTGTGGGCTTATGACGCCGATGAAAAATCCATTCGTGAGTTTGCCCCTAACGGCATTATTTTATCGGGTGGCCCCGAATCCGTAACCGAAAGCTGGACACCGCGTGCACCCTCGTGTGTGTTTGAAATGGGCGTACCGGTTTTCGGTATTTGTTACGGTATGCAAACCATGGCCCAGCAATTAGGCGGTCGTGTCGAGGGGGGGCATAAACGCGAATTTGGT
>CAZYUS010000049.1:0-6719 GCA_964650615.1 uncultured Pseudomonadaceae bacterium
CTGGAACAGACGCGCTCACCGCCACCAATCAACCACAATTCCCGCGCCGTAACGGAGGCACCGAACGCGCAACAAAATGCGCCACACAACAACCATTTTTTCATACTAAAAAGCCTTAATGAAATGCTTGACGAGATCAAACGCCGTGAACCTTTTGCAGCGGACTTTAGCCCACCAAAAAGGCGGCCTAAAAGGCCGCCCTACCAACAATAGCAATCAATCACACTCAACCGTTATTCCAATCGGCGATCGATCAGAATTCAAACGAGGCGCTTAAGGTAATCGAACGCGGTGATTGTAATTCCCATTTGGCACCGTAATTCGGATCATCATCACCGTTATCTAACTCGCCCACGTCATAAGTTCCGGTTTCGTGATCAAAGTTAAACACATTACCGACATCGAGGCGAACATTAGCATCATGCGCGGCCAGCTCGAAATTATATTGCAACGACAGATCCAAGCCATGCACCCATGAAGTGCGTCCTTTACTGCCGCGTGGTGCCGCAGCGCCGTGCTCATAAAAGTTACGTGCGCCTACCCAATAATCATTGTTGACGTCGTCCGGATGTACGCCAAGAAAATTACGGGGCCGACCGCTGAGGCTAAACCAGTTGAAACCGGCTTCCCAATTTTCGGCGAAAACCACGCTACCGCGAATTTTCAATTTATGACGACGATCATTGGACAAATCACCGTTGGCATAATCGAGCAAGGAATAAAAATCATACGACTCGGTAAAACCGGCGTCACGTTGTACACCCGCACCATCGCTGTTCACCGTGCCTTCGTAATTGCCTTCAGTCTTTGACCATGTATAACTGATGTTCAAATCCCAATAACCATCGAACGCTCGATCAAATACAAAATCCACGCCTTTGTAGGTACGTTTGGCTTTTGGGAAACCCAATTGATCGGCACTTAAGGTTAATTCTTCTAAGCCATCGCCTTCACCAAAGTCATACCAAAAGCGCATATCTTCACCGGGATTAGTAAGCACGTACGGAATGGTCGAAAGACTCCTACAAAAACCATCTTCACCTTGACCATAACCGTAACGTTGCTCGGCAATATCATCTAACGCTTTACACGGCACCGAGTCTTCGATGGCGCGCTTCAAATCACGATAAATAAACGAGATCTGCCCAGTCCATTGATCATTTAAGCGACGTTCATATCCAATGATGAATTCATCTTGGTACATCGGTTTGATGTCTTGATTGACGATCGTGCGCGGATCATCGGTCTCGCCATCGAACTGCACACGGAATGAACTGATTTCATCGCCCGTGAGATACGGTAGATCGGTGTCAGCGTCACGACCTACGTATTCGAGAATTTGGCGATCTTTATAATAGGCACCGGCCAATTTAATGTTCAGAATATTGGCGACTGGCAAGAAATAACGTCCGGCAGTGGCGAATAATTTATCGTCATCATCACCGCCGATATTCCACACCATGCCGTAGCGCGGCGCCCATTGATTGTCGCTATCACGTAACAACAGATCATCACCGGACAACGATGTGTTGCGCATTTTGATAAAGGCACCACCCAAACCATTGCGATTTTCAAACATATCGTTGCGCAAACCGGTAGTAAACGTGACTTCGTCAAAGCGCCACGTTGCTTCCAGATACATGGCATTGGATTCGGTTTCGAAGCTACCGTAATTGCGACGATGAATGATCCACAATTCACTCGTTTCGCCCGGATCATCTGCATTGTAATCGTCAATATAATAAATCACGCCACCAGAATGCTGACTGTATTCTTCAGAGGTCATTTTTTCATGGTCGATACCAAAGGCCAACGAATGCGACCCGATGTCCCAATTAAAATCCAGACGTTGCACATCGCGTTGATCATTGGCGGTACCAACGGTTGAGTTAGCAAAATACCCTAACGACGTATAATTTGAACCATCGGTCGAATAATAAATTGCCGGATTGATATCCAGATCGGAGGTATCGGTAAGTTCATTTTCGGTGCGACCAACGGTGACCGACGCCGTAAACGTGTCCCCCAGAATCGCCGAATATTTTAGTATCTGATTAATACCACCGCGTTCGGAATCCGACGGAATCACTTTGCCGCCGATAGTATTGCTGGTTTCATCCCAATCGCGTTCGACCCAGTCTTTGGTGTAGTGATTGGAAAACGCGGTGTATTCGACACGATGTTTATCGTTAATCAAATAATCCACTTTAGCGCCCCAAAACATATCGCTATTGGTCGATTTAAAATACGAGCCATCGCCATAATCTTCGGATTCGACTTTGCGTGGATTCACTAACGCGTAAACGAATAATTTGTCTTGAATAAGGGGGCCGCCCACTTCGATATTAATTTCGCGATCGTCACTGGTATCGTGACTGGTGGATGAAATCAACGTGCCTGAGCGGTTATAAACATCGCGACTCTTTTTTTGCAAACTGTCCGGCGACCAATACACATTGGCGCTGCCCTGCCACTCGTTGCTACCGCTTTTACTGACCGCATTGACAACACCGCCGGTCGAACGACCAAACGCCGCCGAATAGCCACCGGTTTTCACTTGAAACTCTTGGAAAAATTCAAACGGCACATCAGCACCGCCCAAGCCGCGACGAAAATCGGTGATATTCAAACCGTTAATGTAATACACATTTTCAGCGGCGCTGGCACCGCTAAATACCGGCAAACCACCGAAACCGGCATCGGCTTCGCTCACACCGGGCGCTAACAACGCAATTTTGTTGGCATCGCGCATATTCGGTAAACGATCGAACATATTTTCCGACAAGGTTAAACCACTATCGGTTGATTCCATATCAAAACCGGCAACGCGCGCCCCCATCACTTCAATGTGTTCGGCACTTTCGTCCTGCAATTCCACAACAACACTGGTACCGGCACCCACGCGTACGACAACGCTTACTGGTTTCGAGCTGGCAAATCCCACTTTGCTGACCGTCATTTCATAGTCGCCGATCGGTAATTGCGTAACACGAAAATGGCCGCGCTCATCGCTTTGTACCACGCGAGTTAAGCCGTTGGCTTTGTTTACCAATTTGATTTCGGCGTCACCAATTTCTTGCTGTTGCGTCGTAGCAATATTGCCGTTTACCGAGCCGACGGTTTCACCGACGGCCCACGCGGGGCTGGCTATAAATAACGAGGCGCAGATGGCGGCGGCTAGCGTTGTCGTACGAAAAGGCATTTTCATTATCATGATGTTCGATCCGTAGTGAGGTGTCCGTTATTGTGCTTATAAATGAACCGTGGGGTTCTGCGTGAGACCATACGCCGCACACCGCATTGTCGATATATCACGGAAGGGATAGGCGTTTAGGTGGCATGTTTTAACACCTACCCTAAACGGAATAAGGCGCAGTTTTATGCTTTGCTAAAGAATCGCCATCGGATAAGGTCAGCATTCTTTGCACTCATCAGTAACGCTATCATGCTGCACTTACGCACACCGTATTTATTATTTTTGGGCCAAGTTCAACTGAAGTCCGATGCCAAAACGGCGTTTGGTTTGCGCGATTGGTGTCGCGAAAAAGTGCTGGGCGAATGGTCGCTGCAAGGCGCAAGCGTCAGTCTCGATCTGCCGCGCTTATCACCACAGGAAGCGGCTAAACAGGGGGCCGGCTCACTGGTGATCGGCGTGGCGCCGGTGGGCGGTCGTCTGCCCGCCGAATGGATCGCCACGCTGCGCGAGGCATTGCTGGCAGGCTTGGATGTTGTCAGCGGTATGCACACTAAATTGGAATCATTTGATGAATTGGTGAACGCCGCCAAACAATCGGGCGCGCGTCTTATCAACGTGCGTCACAGCGAGCACATTTTTAATGCCGCCAGCGGTATCAAACGACAAGGCAAACGCGTGCTGACCGTGGGCAGTGATTGCGCCTTGGGCAAAAAATACACCGCACTGGCGCTCACCAACGCATTGCACGATACCGGTCACGCCGCAACGTTTCGTGCCACCGGCCAAACCGGCATTATGATCGCCGGTCACGGGGTGGCGATTGACGCCGTTATCGCCGATTTTATTGCCGGTGCGGCCGAACAATTATCGCCAAACAACGACGCCCATCACTGGGATGTGATTGAGGGCCAAGGCGCAATTATTCATCCCGCCTACGCTGGGGTAACGTTAGGACTATTGCACGGTTCGCAACCCGACGCTTTGGTGTTGTGTCACGATCCCAGTCGCAAAACGATCGAAGATTATCCGCATATTGAGATCCCAGATCTGCGTGAATTGATCGCGTTATATATCGCACTCGGACGACTAACCAACGCCAATATTCAGTGTGTCGGCATCAGTATTAACACGAGCAATTTAGCCGAAGCCGAGCGCGATCGTTATTGCCGCCAATTAGAACAAGAATTGCAATTACCGGTGGCCGACCCCATCCGCCACGGTATGCAAACTATCGCCGCAGAATTGATCAAAAGATGTTAACGCTCGACGTCAAAACACCGCGCTGGCCGCTGCGTATTCCATTTCGTATTGCCGGACAAACGATGGAAGATGTACCGGTGATACACGTACGCTTGCGCGATAAAAATGGCGTCAGCGGACACGCAGAAGCAGCGGGCATTGATTATGACGGTGAAACACCGGCCTCGATGAGCGCTCAACTTCACGCCATCACGTCTTCACTGCACGATGACATCAGCGCGCCAGAATTATTAACACTGTTACCGCGCGGCGGCGCGCGTAATGCACTCGATTGTGCGCTGCTTGATTTGCGCGCCAAACAACAATAATCCCCCCTCGCGGCGCATTTTAATTTCGTCTGCAATCCACTGCTCTGTGTGTACACCATCGGCATGAGCGACAAAAATGAATTACACGAGCAATTAGCCATCGCGAAGCACTATCAGCACATTAAAATTAAAGTAGACGGACATGATGGGCTAGAACGGGTGCGCGAAATACGTCACGCCTTACCAGACAAAACCATCATGGTCGATGCCAATCAATCTTGGACAGTTGCACAATTACAACAATGGCAGCCCTCGCTGCGCGAGCTTGGTGTCAATTTAATCGAGCAACCGTTACCACGCGGACACGATGAAGCGTTGCGTTACTGCCAACGATTACTCCCAGTCGCGGCTGATGAATCGTGTACCGATCGGCATTCGCTGGCCGCTTTAGTGGGCAAGTACGATTTAATCAACATCAAGTTAGATAAATGTGGAGGCTTAAGTGAAGCCATCGCCATGGTACAAATGGCCCAACAACTGAATTTGCGATTAATGGTCGGCAATATGTGCGGCAGTTCGCTCGCAATGGCACCGGCTTTTTATATCGGCCAATATTGCGAGGTCGTTGATTTGGACGGGCCGTTATTGCAAAGCGACGACATTCAACCCGCCATGCGTTTTGAACAAGGACAGATTTTTGCACCGGAGCCGGCTTTGTGGGGGTAATAAAAATGCGGGGCCGACACAAGCCATCCGTTCCGTGTGAGCGGTCCTTAAATTGCCGCTACGACGATTCGATTGTTTTTCCGAAACGAACTCAAGCATCCATTCCGTAGGGGCGATTCATGAATCGCGCGGTTCGACGTCTTAGCCATTACTCTTCGCGCTTTTTGGGCGTCACCGCCGTTTTTGCCAAGGTATTTTGATACAACGCCAGCGGATCAACATCGCCGCCGGGTTTGGCGAACGGAATGCAATTAATAAACAAGGAAAACAATTCCGCTTGCGAGCCGATATCCAATTTTCGATAAATATTTTTGCGATGGATCTTGACCGTTCCATCACTGGTGGCCAAGTGTTCGGCCGTTAAGGCGGACGAATACCCTCGCAGCATATAGAACAACACCTCGCGTTCACGCGGTGTCAACAACGAACTGGCGAAATCGCGCACGGTGCTTTCCACTTGCATATGCGTGCTGTCATCAACACTCATTTGCGGAACGGTTTCACTTAATTGATAGTGACGCGTCAATGCTTCGAAGACGATGGGCAGTAGCGCATTTAACGCCGCAACATCCTGCGCACTAAAAGAATGGTTTTCGTCTCGACGCTGCAAAAAAAAGATCATGGCGCGGTTATCGTCAATACGCCACATCACATCAATCGAATCGGCGACACCGATTTTGGAACAAAACGTCAAATAATATTCGCTGTTATAAAAATCATCCGGCGCGATTGCTTTTAACCAATACGCACCGCTGGGTTTTCCTTCCAGAAATAAATGGTATTGGGGATCGAGTGCGTACGGCCCCGATGAATAAATATTGGGCGGTAATTGTCGCTGGGCCGGATCGAAACGATGCAATAAGCCCTGCGGGCGCTGTTGGCGGAACAACATCAGCGCACCACCGGAATCAATATGAACCGTGGCATCCAGCACATCGAGCACCGCATCTAAAAACGACTCGCTCGCCATCGCCGCCATTAACCGCGTCAGCGCCACTGACAGGTTTTCCGTGAGCAGCAAGCCAAAGGCCGGTTTGTCGTATTTCATTACGTTTTTCCACTAAAAAGGTCGAACCACAAAATGCCATGAAAGGGCCTCGGCGAGTGTATAAAATCGCCTCCCAACAGAGTTGACTTAACGCAATCCCAACTGTTGCGTTGCCCCGCACAAGGAACCTTCGATGACGCTGCACCATACCGACGCATGGCTCGCCTTGCAATCACACCGTGAGGCAATCGCTACCGCCCATTTGCGCGAATTATTAAATGATGAAGGACGCAATCAGTCG
>CAZYUS010000049.1:6729-20888 GCA_964650615.1 uncultured Pseudomonadaceae bacterium
TATTGTTCGAACACGACGGCATCGTACTGGATGCGTCACGGCAAAATGCCAATCAGCAAACCGTGCCGCTGTTGCTGAATTTGGCGCGACAACAACACGTCACACGTCAGATCCACGCCATGGCAAACGGTGAAAAAATAAATGCCACCGAACAACGTGCGGTAATGCACATGGCCTTGCGCGGCGATCATAACGATCGCTACACCGTTGATGGTCACGATGTCATGGCGGATGTCATGGCCGTACGACAACAGATCGCACAATTTACTCAACGTGTTCGCGATGGTGACTATTGCGGTATTAGTGGCAAAAAACTGCGTCACACCATCGTCGTTGGCATTGGAGGTAGTTATTTAGGCAGTGAATTTGTAGCCGAAGCATTAGCCAATGATCGCGATTGCGCTCACGCCGCCGACGGACGTCAACTGCGTTTTTTAGCCAATGTTGATCCGGTTGATGTGACGCGCGCCACGCGTGGGTTAGACCCAGCGGAAACCGTGGTGGTCATTATTTCCAAAACCTTTACCACCGCAGAGACCATGTTGAACGCGACGGCGCTGAAACAATGGTTAAGCGAAAGCTTAGGTAATGCGGCGGTGCAGCAGCATATGCTGGCGGTAAGCAGCAATATTGAAGAAGTAAAAAAATTCGGCCTGCGCGCCGGAAATACTTTTGCCATGTGGGATTGGGTCGGCGGTCGTTATAGTGTGTGTTCAGCCGTGGGGTTATTGCCACTGGCTCTGCAATTCGGCTATCAAGCGGTAGACGCATTTCTACGCGGTGCGCGCAGCATCGATCAACATTTTTTACACGCCGAATTACAGCATAATCTGCCGGTCATTCTGGCCTTGTTTTCGATCTGGAACATTAATTTTTTGCAACGCCCAGTTCATGCACTGCTGCCTTATTCGCAATCATTACACCGTTTTGCCGCGCATATTCAGCAAGTAGAAATGGAGTCCAATGGCAAGCGCGTGCAACATAATGGCGACGCCTTAACGCACGATACCGGCGCGATTGTGTTTGGTGAACCCGGCACCAATGCCCAGCATTCCTTTTATCAGCTGATTCATCAAGGTCGTGTTGTGCCGGCCGATTTTATCGGCTTTGCACAATCACAATCCAATCTCGACAGCGGCAGTGAATTAACCCATCACGACGAGTTAATGGCGAATTTTTTTGCCCAGCCCGATGCCTTGGCACTGGGAAAATCGCGCACCGAACTTGCCACCGAAAACGTGCCGTCATCGTTAATCGGCCACAAAGAATTTCCCGGCAATCGTCCTTCGAACGTGTTATTGCTTAAACGGCTAACGCCTTACACCTGCGGCCAATTATTAGCGTTATACGAACACCGCACTGCCGCGCAAGGATTTATCTGGAAAATTAATAGTTTCGATCAGTGGGGTGTCGAGCTGGGTAAAGTGTTGGCGAAAAACATCCGTTTTGCCATGTTAGGTTTGAATACCTCCGCACCGCATGACGATCATTTACCGTTACCCACCAAGCGAATGCTGCAGCGATATTGGAAAGATAGATAGCGCAATCGCGACGTATCTATGATCGGCGCACCGTAGGAGAGCCATCCGCCGCGAATGACGCCCATTCGCGGCATAAACCGCGCTTACCGAATCGTGCAGGATATTCAGGTGTTTTAAATTTATGCACGCTTATGTACTGGCTATTCGATTAGCTCACGCAACAACACTTTTTTAAATTTTCTCAAAATAAATCGTTATTTCGCCGACCACGATGCCGAATTTTTTCATTTCGGCTTTGTTGAACATCCGCTTTTCGTCGAATTGCCATAACCAATCGTCAAATTGAAAATCATAGTCATCGCCATCTAGCGGCACTCGTAGCGTATAGCGCCAGCGCAGCGCGTTTCCCTTTGCCTCGCCAACGGCCTCATCGACGACATCTCCAGCGCGACCACGATAGTGACCATCACCATAATCGGTAATCGTCCACACACGACGCTGCCTTTCGCCGTCGTCAAAAATAAAATCCTCTTCTAGCGTACCGATATTGTCCTGCCATCTGCCGTTCAAATCGACGGTGAAGCGTCGTATGACCTTGCCGTGTACATCCTGAAATAGCCCATACGCTTTGATACGACCGGAAAAATAATCCTGCAAACGCAAAAGCGGTTTATCGTTGTGATAATCGTCAAGGGTCGCGGCGCATCCATTTAACCAAGCGGCCATTACGAGCAACAATAGCGGCCACCACATTCTTGTCGCGAATTTCACCGCACTACTCCAGTCAGTTGTTGTTGCAAGCGCTTGAACTCGGCGTTTTGATCTAGCCAAATCGACAAGAATGCACGCGCAAATTCGCGCGATAGAACCGTCCCTCGCAGTTCGCCATTAATATAAAATTCCGCCTCGCCATCGTTATTGACGTAGCAAACAATCACGTCGTTTTCTTTGACATCCGGCCAAATCTTTTTAAGTGTTGCTAACCAGCTATCGACTTCGGCACCGGATATCGAAAGTTCGCGCCACGCGTCGCGCGTTTTATCGATCAAATCCGACGCGCGAATGTCGCGAGCATAACGGATCTGTAGGGCGAACGGATAAGTCAGCCCCTCAATGGCCTTAATGGATTCACCGCGCTCGCTCCACGTGCTAGCGTCATAAACGTGAAACCCGAAGTAGCGCAACGGTCCCGCACCAATCAACCGCAGCTCGCTTGACGGCGATGGCAACATCAACGCTTCAGCGCGGCACAATAACGGCAACGTCAACGTCAGAATAATCAGCCATTTAGTCATGCTCTTTACCTCTTCATTACGCCCGTCTCGCACTTAAGTGCGTGGTGTTAAAAACACCAGATAGGAAAAATAAAATGCCCACAACGCTGCCCAAATAAAATAAACCACGTTGTGGTTAACCATCAGCGCGCCCAGTTGAACACCAGATAAATAACATAAGGGACCAAAAACGCCTCCCATCGGGACGAAATAAAAGCCAAACCTTCGTATCAATGCGCCATAAATCGAATTAAAACTAAGAATGAACGCCAGCCACAATATCAGCAACCAATAAGGCGGTTGAAAAAACACAATGAAACCGTATTGTTCCAGCAATAAATCGGCGGTGCACGCAAATAGCGCCAGCACGATAGCAGGGACCAGAAAACGAAACCGATACATCTCGGCGCGATAAAGAACGGCATAAGGTAATAGCGCCAGCGCGGCCGTATTACCGCCCTTTACGCACAACAACCACATGACATTGAATAACAAGGCGTGCCAATACCATTTCATCGAATTCACGTTGGTACAGCAGCGGTGGCGCGCGGTTTGTGAAAAAGATAGTGACCGCAACTGATGCTGCGTTCCAAAAACCCGCCTTCGCAATAACACAAATAATAATGCCACAAGCGACGAAAACGTTCGTCATACCCTAATGACTGAATAGACGACCATTGGTGATGGAAATTATCGCGCCAGTGTTGCAATGTTTTGGCATAGTGAAGTCCGATATCCTGCACATGGCGCAACTGCAAATCGGTGTAGTCGCGCATACATTCAGCAATACGCGTAGAACTGGGCAACGCACCACCGGGAAAAATATAACGCTGGATAAAATCAACATGCTTGGCGGCATAATCATAGCGTTGATCGGCAATGGTAATGGACTGCAACAACATCACACCTTCGGGTTTCAACAACCGTGAACAGGTTTTGAAGTAATCCGGCAAATACGCCAGCCCGACGGCTTCGATCATTTCAACTGATACCAACTTATCGTATTGCCCATCGAGGTCACGATAATCGTTTAACAATAATGATATCTGTCCACTCAAGCCCGCTGCATCAATGCGACGGCGCGCTTCATCGTATTGCGCTTGCGATATCGTGGTGGTAGTCACCTTGCATCCGTAATTTTGCGCCAGATAAATCGCTAAACCGCCCCAGCCGCTACCGATCTCGACAACATGATCCGTTGGTTTTAAATCGAGTTTATCTCCGATAAGTTTCAACTTATAGTCGGCCGCCTCGCTTAAAGTGCTTTGTTGATTTGGATAAATGGCGCTTGAATACATCATGCGCGGATCAAGAAAGTGCGCAAACATTGCGTTACCTAAATCGTAATGCGCGTGAATATTCTTTTTGGCATTTGCACGTGAATTACGGTGACGCCAATGCAACAGACGACGCAATGGTTGCATGATCCAATCCGCTGACGATTCCATTTTATCGAGCAGTTGCATATTGCGCGCAAAAACACGCACTAAGGCAGTCAGATCGCTCGTGGTCCACGCCCCCGCCATATAGGCCTCGGCAGCACCGATGCTACCTCCGAGTGCAATATCAACCCACGCATCTGGGTCATTAACGCGCAAAAACACGCGCTCACCGCGCGCATCACCGACTGTTTCGATCCAATCACCTTCGCTGACTTCAATCGCAACATCGCGCAGTGAATCGAGCGCCTGCATCACCTGTTTACGACAGATTGAAACCAACCACCCACTCGCCGGTTTTTGCACGTAATTCATCGGTACACTCATAAGGCATTCCTTTTAACATTCGATGATCACTGTTTTCGGTATGTGTAAAAACGCGCCCGCTTAATCATCAACCGCAATGCTTGCCAATAAATACCGCACAACGTTTTAAACGACTGTGGTAAATGCGTCCACAATTCGCGGTCCAGTTGTGTGGCGGTGATATCGTGTAAACGCAACCACAAGACCGCGTCAAACACACGCTGTCCATCACGATGATTGCTGATGGTGATACGTAACTGCTCGGGATTCAGATTGAATTGCCAGTGATAATCCATGTCCATGGGTAAAAAAGGTGAAACATGGAATGCCTTGCCGTGGGAAAGCGCGGCCGGATCGCTCAAATCAATGACATAAAGATGACGTTCGAACCACGGCGTATTGTGTACTTCAGCGACGACGGCTTTAGGCTGTTTGTTGTCACGGTCAAAACAGAAATACAAAGTCAACGGGTTAAAACACACGCCCCAACAACGCGGTGCAACCAACATCATCGCGGGTCCGTCGAATTCAATGTGCAAACGTTGTGCAACGATCTCGCGCAAACGCTGCATAAACGGTTTGTCAGGTTGATCAAGAAAATCGGCGCGACGAAACCAGCCCAACGCAAAACGTGATGACGACCACCAGCGCGTACGGGCGCACAACGCATCCAGCTCGGTAAGATCAACTAATACCTGACGCATGGCATAACGGAACTCATGCGCCGGTTCAAGAAAACGCCGATGCACTAACGTACCGACGCCGATTTGATGGGTTTGCCTTAACATGAACGGATCTGTTCAACCACGCGCAGGGCGCTTTGCACGCCATCTTCATGGAAGCCATAACGCCAATACGCGCCACAATAAAAGGTGCGCGATACACCGCTAATCAAATGATGACCGTGTTGCGCCGCGATCGCGGACGGTGTGAACTGCGGATGACTATAGAGATAACGACCGAGAATCGAAGCGGGTGCAATATCGCCGCTACGATTCAACGTCACGCAAAACGTTTCTGGGCTACTTAGGCCTTGCAACATATTCATGTTATAAGTGACCGTCGGCAGACCGCTGTCATTTTTGGGTAACAGATAATTCCATGCCGCCCACGCTCGTCGCTCACGCGGCAGCAGTGACGTATCGGTGTGTAGAATCACTTCGTTTTGTTGGTATTTTATCGCTGATAAAATAGCGCGTTCGTCGTCGCTGGCGTTTTCCAGAAGCGATAACGCTTCGTCGCTATGACAAGCAAAAACAACGTAATCGAACACTCGCTGCTCACCACTGGCCATCGTCAAGGTAACGTTATTGTCACCGCGCGCAACTGATGTCACCGCTTGTTTAATGTCGAACGTGGCACGACAGCGCGAACGCATAGCGTGAACGTATTGATGACTGCCCCCTTTTATGACATACCACTGCGGTCTATCGTTGATATTAAACAAACCATGGTTATCGCAAAAATGCAAAAAGAAATGCAGCGGAAATTTTTCGACTTCGGTTAATGCCGTGGACCATATTGCGGCAGTCATTGGTATCAAATAATGAGAAACGGCCGGGCCGGCAATGCCCGTTTCACGCAAAAAATCGCCCAGTGTCGCAGAGGCTTTTGTATCGTTATTGTTTAACCACTGCTTCGCCGCTTTATTAAAACGCAAGATCCCGAACAGGAGTCGCCAAAAATAAGGTGAAAGAATATTTTTACGCTGCGCAAACAAACTGTTCAGTGTGGTGCCATTATATTCGAGACCATTTAACTCACACGCAACGCTAAAGCTCATGGTCGTTTTTTGTACTTCAACATTCCACTCGTTCAAGAGCTGCAAAAAATTCGGATAAGTTCTGTTGTTGCAAACAATGAAACCCGTGTCAATCTCGTAGCGACCACTGCCAACGTTGACCGCCACAGTATGGGTATGACCACCGAGATAATCATTCTGTTCAAAAACGGTTACCTCGTGATCGTTGGCTAATTTCCATGCACAAGTCAACCCTGAAATACCGCTGCCGATAATCGCTACTTTCTTCATGATTTTATCAATCGCCCTGTAATAAATTGCTGCATCGAAAGCGGCAACAAACCCATAAATTTTAAGACTAACGTTAACCGCTTGGGGAAATGAATATCGCTCACGCGTTTATCAATGCCCCTGATCATGCGACGCGCCGCATCATCGGCACTTAACAAAAATGGCATCGCGAAATCATTCTTGTCGGTCAGCGGTGTTTTGACAAAACCCGGATGCACCAATTGCACGGTGATACCCAAAGCAGACCACGCTAGCCGCAAGCTGTTCATAAAGTAACTGACGGCGGCTTTTGATGCCCCGTAAAATTCAGCGCGTGGCAACGGGACGAAAGCCGCCGAACTTGAAACGGCCACCACTTGGGCGCGTACGCCTCGTTGCAGCAACGGCTTGGCGAGTTCGCATACTCTTACCAATCCAAATAAATTGGTATCAAACACGCGCGCACAAGAAGCGGACGATAAGCCGCCGTTATCGACGTATTCGCAAATACCGGCGTTATAGACCACTACATCAAGACCTTGCCAGTGCGATTCAATTTGACGACACGCGATGGCGATATCCTCTTGCACACCGACATCAAGCGGCAATAGTAAAAGTGACGCATCAAATCGTTGTTTCAATGCGTTCAGTGAAGTCATTGTGCGCGCGCTGACAGCAACCCGCTCACCGCGTTCAAGCAACTGTTCGGCAAGGTGGTAGCCGATACCCGAACTCGCGCCCACGACCCAGTAACGACGTGTCATGATTGCACCTTGCTTTTGACTTTTTTGATCGCCCAACCCAACAGCGGAATATGCTCATACAACAAAGCGCCAGCATCGTAATAATCGCAGTGATAGTAAATACGTTCGTTAAAGCGTAAATGGCTGACACCTTCGAAAAAAATAGTGGCCCCCTGATTTAAACGACGATGGCGAAATGCCATCACCCACGGCATAAAGGCACTTCCGTCAGCCACCAATTCACTGCCGTAGTCGAAATTAATTTCCAATACATTGTCATACATAGCACTAATATAACGCTCGAACTCTTCTCGTCCGCGCAAGCGGTGAAGCGGATCAATAAACTCAATATCGTCGCTATAAACATCACGAACGATTTCGATATTGTGTCGATTCAAGCGTTGATAAAGTGACTTGATGTCGTAAATAATTTGTGGCGTCAAAATAATCCTCCTTGTATTGGCTGCACACGTTGCGTTTGCTGAAGCGATTGAAAATTATGGATAGCGTCGGCGCGTGATGATTTCAAATCCACGATCGCAGCTGGGTAATTAAGGCGCGCACCAACGTCGTGAATGCGCGCAGCGGGTTCGCGCGCTAATTCGGGTAAATAGCGACGCAAATAGATCCCTTCTGGATCGAATCGTTGACTTTGCGTCACCGGATTGAAAACACGAAAATAGGGGGCAGCATCGACACCGACCGATGCGCTCCACTGCCAGCCGCCATTATTGGCCGCAAAATCCCCGTCGATTAAGTGCTGCATAAAAAATTTCTCGCCCCAGCGCCAATCAATAAATAAATTTTTGCTTAAAAAACTGGCCACAATCATGCGACAACGATTATGCATCCAACCGGTTTGCAATAATTCGCGCATGGCGGCATCGACAATTGGAACACCCGTTCGCGCTTCACACCAGGCGAGAAAATCGCGCTCGTTGTGCGACCACGGTAAACGGTCGGTTGCTTCTTGCCACGGTTGCCGTTTGGATAATCGCGGAACTAACGCGAGCAAATGTTGATAAAACTCGCGCCATAGCAATTCGGCGATAAATTTATCCACCCCTTCACGCGAAGAGACATTCGTCACTTCATGAATACGTTGCCAGATCTGGCGGGGCGAGATCACGCCAATCGCCAAATAAGGCGACAAACGACTGGTTCCTTCACTGCCAGGTACATCACGGTGTTCGGCGTAGTGTGACAAACGTAAACGAATAAATTCGTCGAGTTTAGCGTGCGTGGCCTTTTCGCCTATCCACCACTGCGCCGGTAAAAAACGATGATCACGCGAAAACGCTAATATTGGTGCGCTAATGGATTGGCGCGCACGCGGCACCGTGGCACATACCGGCGGCAGTTGTTGCAATAACAAACGCGCGTTGCGCGCAAACGGCGTGAACACACTGTACATCTGCCCGCTTTGCGTCATCACCGTTCCGGGACGCAACAATACCCGATCACAAAAACGGAATACTCCACGTCCATCGTATTCAATGAGTTGTTGGCAACGAAGGTCACGCGCTTTTTCGTGCTCACCGTATTCATCGTTAAAATAAACGGCGCTAGCTCCCTGCGTTTGCGCGAAATGCAAAACCGCATCGGGAATTTTCCAAAACGAAGATTCTTCAATCACGTGCAAAGCAATGCCAATGGCCGCCAACCGACGCGATAAATCGATCAAATGCGCATGAATAAAGTCGAGTTTTATTGGCGCGGTATCGTGCAAACGGTGCTGGCCACTGCTCCAGACATAAAGCGCAATCACGTTCTCGCCGTTTTCCGCTGCGGCAAGCAATGCCGAGTTATCCTCGATACGAAGGTCATTTCTTAACCAAACCAGATTCATAAGGTTTGCCACTCCAGAGGGGCGCTCGACACAGCAACTCGTCTGCCCTCTTGATACGCACAGATCGGGCAAAATGGATGGGCTTCAGGAGAGAAATTACATGACACGCCCTTCCAGTTTTAACCGACAAGAACTCGAACGCTGTACAACCGGCGAAGTTTACGGTGAAACCAACGGCAAATTGCCGTCCGATAATATGTTGATGTTTGACCGTATCACGTTGATCACCGATGAAGGTGGTGAATTTGGTAAAGGCGAGATCCGCGCCGAGCTTGATGTCAAACCTGACTTGTGGTTTTTTGGTTGCCACTTCAAAGGCGATCCGGTGATGCCAGGCTGTTTGGGACTCGATGCCCTGTGGCAATTAGGCGGCTTTTTCTTGGTCTGGCTAGGCTTGCCCGGCCGTGGCCGCGCCTTGGGTGCTGGCGAGATTAAATTTTTTGGCCAAGTCCTGCCGACCGCTAAACTCGTGCAATACCAACTCAACATCAAACGCGTGATCGCGCGCAAATTGACCATGGTGATTTGCGATGGTGTAGTCAGCGTTGATGGTAAACCGATTTATACCTGCAATGATTTGCGCATCGGTTTGTTTACGTCGATGGACGCGCTAAACGGCGCTTAATACGCCGTTGACACGCCAACGGCCGGTTTATCCCGGCCGTTTTTGTTTAAGCTGAAAATTCCCGACAAACAAAATGCCTGCTAAAATTCGGCCACTTTTTTAATGGACGGTGTAATTCATGACGCCAAAAAAAATTCGCAAGGCGGTTATTCCGGTCGCCGGTCTCGGCACTCGTATGCTACCGGCATCGAAGGCCATTCCCAAAGAAATGTTACCGGTGGTGGATAAACCCATCATTCAATATATTGTGCAAGAATGTGCGGCAGCGGGAATTAATGAAATTGTTTTAGTCACACATTCCTCGAAAAACTCGATCGAAAATCATTTTGATCGCAGCTTTGAATTGGAAACCATGCTAGAGCGACGGGTAAAACGCCAGTTATTGCAAGAAATGCAAAGCGTTTGTCCCGAACGTGTAAAACTAATCCATATTCGTCAAGGTGAGGCCAAGGGATTGGGGCACGCGATTAATTGCGCTTATCCGGTGATTGGCGATCAACCGTTTGCGGTGGTGTTGCCAGACGTGTTGATCGACGAAGCGTCCTGCGATTTAAATACCGATAACCTCGCCGATATGATCGCGCATTTTGAACAAGATAATTTAAGTCGTATCTTGGTCGAGCCGGTGCCGCAACAAAATGTCGACCAATACGGTATCGTGAATTGTGTCGAAGCGCCGACCGATAAAAAGCCATCGGTAGCGATGACGGCAATCGTAGAAAAACCTGCTGTTGACGAAGCGCCATCCAATTTAGCCGTCGTCGGTCGCTATGTTTTTTCGGCGAAGATCTGGCCTTTACTGGCTAAAACACCATTAGGTGCCGGTGGCGAAATTCAACTGTCCGATGCCATTGCGCTGTTGTTGGAAAAAGAACCGGTACACGCCTATCACATGGTCGGCAAAAGCCATGATTGCGGCAATAAATTGGGTTATATGAAAGCCAATGTCGAATACGCCATGCGCCATCCGGAATTAGGAGCGGCGTTTAAGACGTATTTAAAATCACTGTCGATATAAAACCGGCGGTCTTTTAGGCCGCCAGTTTTTTCACGCTAATTTAACTAACGCTTGTTCTTGCAAAAACGCAATTTCATCACGGATCTGCGCCGCCATTTCGAATTCCAAATTTCGCGCATGCGTAAGCATTTTCTGTTCTAACTGCGCGATTTTCTTAAGCAGCTGTTCGCTGGTTAAATTACCGTATTGCGCTGCTTTATCGGCCACTTTGCGCACCTGTTCACCACGAGTACCACCGCCAGTGTCGAGAATGTCGGCGACGTTTTTCTGGATGCCCGTCGGCGTGATGCCGTTGGTCTTATTAAATTCATCTTGAATGGCGCGGCGGCGATCCGTTTCATCAATCGCTTTTTTCATTGACTCGGTGATCTTGTCGGCATAAAGAATGGCCTTTCCATTGAGATTGCGAGCCGCGCGTCCGATGGTTTGAATGAGCGAGCGTTCGGAGCGCAAAAAGCCCTCTTTATCGGCATCAAGAATGGCCACTAATGAGACTTCGGGAATATCCAATCCTTCACGCAGCAAGTTAATCCCCACCAACACGTCAAACGCTCCCAAGCGCAGATCACGAATAATTTCGACGCGCTCGACGGTGTCGATGTCCGAGTGCAAATAGCGCACGCGAACGCCATGTTCCGATAAATATTCCGTTAAGTCTTCGGCCATGCGTTTGGTTAACGTGGTGACCAACACCCGCTCATTTTGCGCCGCACGCCGTTTGGCTTCGGACATTAAATCATCGACCTGCGTGGCCACTGGGCGAATATCAATGACCGGATCCAGCAGCCCAGTCGGTCGCGCCACTTGCTCCACAATGTTTCCCGATTTATCTTTTTCATAAGGACCGGGCGTCGCCGAAACATAAATGGTTTGTGGCGTTAAACGTTCGAATTCTTCAAAACGTAAGGGACGGTTGTCGAGCGCAGAAGGTAAACGAAATCCGTATTCCACCAACGTTTCTTTACGCGAACGATCGCCTTTATACATGGCGCCGATCTGAGGAACCGTCACGTGCGATTCATCCAGCACAATTAACGCATCGTCGGGCAGATAATCAATCAACGTCGGCGGAGGCTCGCCGGGTTGGCGACCGGATAAATAGCGTGAGTAATTTTCGATGCCGGAACAATACCCTAATTCAATCATCATCTCGATATCAAATTTGCACCGTTCTTCTATGCGTTGCGCTTCGATCAGCTTGTTATTTTTTCTAAAATAGTCCAACCGCAAGCGCAGTTCTTCTTTGATTTGATCAACTGCTTTCAAAACCGTATCGCGGCCGGTGACATAATGCGTTTTAGGGTAAAAAGTAAAACGCGCCAGCTTGCGGATCACTTCACCGGTGAGCGGATCAAACTCCGTTAAGCTCTCAACTTCTTCGTCGAAAAGTTCGATGCGTATCGCATTGCGCTCGCTTTCCGCCGGAAACACGTCAATGACGTCACCGCGAACACGAAACGTACCGCGCTGAAAGTCGATGTCATTGCGGGTGTATTGCATTTCCGTTAGACGTCGCAGTAAATCGCGCGAATTCAACACTTCACCGCGCATCACGTGCAACACCATGGCCAAATACGATTCCGGATCGCCCAAGCCGTAAATAGCCGATACCGAGGCCACAATAATGGCATCACGTCGTTCTAAAATCGCGCGCGTCGCCGACAAACGCATTTGTTCGATGTGATCGTTTATCGACGCGTCTTTTTCGATATAAGTATCCGACGATGGTACATACGCTTCGGGTTGATAATAATCGTAATATGATACGAAATACTCAACGGCGTTATTCGGGAAAAATGCCTTAAATTCACCATAAAGCTGGGCTGCCAACGTTTTGTTGTGCGCCATAATCAAAGTGGGCCGTTGTAACGTCGCGATCACATTGGCAATGGTGAAGGTTTTTCCGCTACCGGTGACGCCAAGTAAAGTTTGATGAGATAAACCGTCATGGATACCCGCCAATAATTGCTCGATGGCTTTGGGTTGATCACCAGCGGGTTTAAAGTGAGTAGCTAATTCGAATTCGCGTGACATGCTAGCAATCGTTACCAAATAACATTTTTATAATAATGCTTTATTTGCGCATCACAGCTCACAATGAACAACTCGTTTCGCCGCGCGCTCGCAACAATAAGGCGATCAAACGGGTCTTTATGCGTCCATGATTTCAAGGCATAAAGCGCGTGAATGTCTTCCGCCTCTATTGGTAGTAACGCGATGCCAGCACTGGCCAAAATACTTTGATAGTGCCGTGAATCGCCACCTAATTTTCCCGCATCACATTTAAGCGCGATCTCCCACAAACTCACCGCACTCATCATGACATGCTCACAAGAATCCATCACGATGCGCGCCTGTTTTCCAATATTTTCAGGTTGCCACACTGCTGTAATTAGTGCGCAAGTGTCCAATAGATAACGTTTATTCGTCATGAAACCTTCTTGCTATTTCGGCATTCGTCTCGTCGCTATTCCAATCTACACTCAATTCTCCGTGTGCTTTCATACATCCCCAAGGAAAAGCATTTTTTTTCACGGGGACCAAACGAACGGCAGCACCACCCGAAGGCCCGATTTCAACCACCTCTCCGTTACATGCCTTGGCGACAAGCTTCGACAAATTGCTTTTAGCTTCGTGCATATTCACTCGCATCGTCAGCCCCGTTATCTCCAACCCTAGCCAAGATGTTAGCTAACACAAAAAGAAACCGTCAAATCTATTTATTCGGCGCACCTGATTTTCATGCATCTTTATTCGATATTTCGACTTCCAAAGCCCTGCCCTCGTCCTTAGAATTCAGGCCCCCTTTCGCTACGGAAAACCATCGTGGAAATCAAGCTCGCCAACCGCACGCTTGCGGTTAAACCCTCCCCTACCCTTGCCGTTGCCGCGCGTGCGGCCGAGCTTAAAGCACAGGGCCGCAATATTGTCGGATTGGGAACGGGCGAACCCGATTTTGATACTCCCGTACACATTAAAGAAGCCGCCATTACCGCCATTAACAAAGGCGAAACCAAATACACCGCCGTTGAAGGCACACCGGCATTAAAAGACGCCGTGATCGCCAAATTCAAACGCGACAACGGCTTAAATTACACCCGCAAACAAGTATTGGTTTCCGTCGGCGGCAAACAAAGTTTTTATAACCTGTGCCAAGCGCTGTTGAATCCCGGTGACGAGGTCATCGTACCGGCACCGTACTGGGTATCGTACCCCGATATGGTGTTGCTGGCCGAAGGCAAGCCGGTGATCATTACCACTACCTATGCACAAAAATTAAAGATCACCGCCGAACAACTCGAAAAAGCCATCACCCCGAAAACCCGTTTGGTGGTGATCAATAGCCCCAGCAATCCGTCAGGAATCGCGTATTCGGCCGCCGAATTAAAAGCCTTGGCCGAGGTGTTGCTTAA
>CAZYUS010000050.1:0-16297 GCA_964650615.1 uncultured Pseudomonadaceae bacterium
GTATTTTTTTAGCCGTTTTACTGAGCGCCGCTGGCAATGTGTGGGCCGCGCAAAGCGAGTCTGACGCGCCCGCTGTGTTGTCGGATAAGCCATACGATCCACAAGTTGAACGACGCGCATTGAGTACCAGTGATATTGACACCGAAGATTTCGAGATCGGTGTTAATTACGGCGTCATCAGCATCGAGGATTTCGGTACCAGCGAATTAACCGGCCTGCGTTTTAATTACCACGTCACCGAAGATTATTTTCTACAACTCAGTGCCGGAAAAACCACCGCCGGCACCACCAGCTATGAACGTCTCTCGGGCGGCGCGCAGCTGTTGACCGAAGACGGTCGCGACTACCGCTACTACGGTTTGAATTTTGGCTGGAACATGATGCCGGGCGAAACCTTTATCACCGACAACTGGAGCTTTAATTCGGCATTTTATGTTTTATTAGGCGCTGGCAACACCACGTTCGCCAATGACCAACGCTTTACGCTCAACTATGGAGCGGGCTACCGTTTTGTTTTGCTGGATTGGTTAACCGCTTATATCGAAGCGCAAAATCATTTGTTCGATATTGACGTCACCGGCGAAAACAAACGCACCAACAACATCGAATTCAGCACCGGCTTTTCGTTTTATTTCTAAGCCCAAGGAGAAAACATGCTTAATCGTCGCCTCGTTTCCTTCGTTGCCATCGTCAGTTTTTTGGTGGGCGTTATCGCCGTTCCCAGCGTGCAAGCCGGATTGGCAAAAGAACAACCCTTGCAAGGTCCAGCCGCCGATTTCACCTTGAAAAATAAAGCCGGTGGCAATGTGCGTTTAGCAGAATTACGCGGCACCGTTGTCATGATCAATTTCTGGGCCTCGTGGTGCGGGCCGTGCCGCCAAGAATTGCCGATATTGAATACGCTGTATAAACAATACAAAGACATGGGATTCGTGATTCTGGGTGTCAACATTGATAACGATCCGGCGTTAGCCGACAAGTTATTAAAAGACATCAAAGTCGATTTTCCGGTATTGCTCGATCCCGAAAACCGCATCGCCGAATCGTATAGCGTCGACACCATGCCCAGTTCCGTGTTTATTGATCGCAACGGCAATGCACGGATGTTGCACCGTGGTTATGAGCCAGGCGGCGAAAAAAAATACGAAGACATGATTCGCAAATTAGTGCGTGAATAATCCAACAGGAAAGACGTTATGCGTAAAACAGCCATCGTGTTATTCGCTTTAAGTTTGAGCGCGTGCAGCATTACGCCGTGGGTAAAACCCTATGAACGGCAAAATCTCGCCGACAAGGTGATGGAAGCCGAACGCGATGAAATTCAAGGCAGTTATATCGCGCACGTTTACGCCGCGCGCGAGGGGCAACGCGGTGCCGAAGGTGGCTCTGGCGGCGGCTGCGGTTGCAATTAAACCATCACGGATTTGCATTTAATAAATAATTTACGGCGAGAAATAAAGTTGAACATTGTACGGATCATAGTGGTGTCAGGATTAATGGCTCTCTCAGCGCAGGCGGGCGTACTGCCCGACGATCGCGCTGACATTATGTATCACCGTTATGAAGGCGGCGGAGTCACCATTGACGGCCCCAGTTTATTGATCCGCAAAAGTATGTTGGACAATTTGTCAGTTAGCCTCAATTACTACGTCGATAACGTCACCTCCGCTTCGATTGATGTTAAATTTATTACCGGTGCCAGTGTTTACACCGAAAAACGCGAAGAACAATCGCTGAATTTAACTTATCTTAATAACAACACGACGATGAATTTGGGTTATACCAATTCAGAAGAAAGTGACTATCTTGCCAAAACCGTTTCGTTTAGCATCGCGCAAGATTTTTTCGGTAATTTGTCCACCTTGTCCATGGGGTATTCGCAAGGTGATGACGATGTACGCGAAAACATTTACAGCAGCGGTTCGATCATCGACACCGAAGAAAAAGGCACGGTGGATCGCCAAGCTTTTCGCCTAGCGTTTTCGCAGATCCTGACCAAAAACTGGACCACGAATCTGACCTTAGAAACCATCGAAGACGAAGGCTTTTTAAATAACCCTTACCGTCAGGTACGCTATTTGATCGATCCCGCCACCTACGAGCGCGCCGACGAACGCTACCCCGCTACCCACACCAGTGATGCTCTGGCGTTTCGCAGCACTTATTTTTGGCCGTGGTGGCGCGCGGCCTTAAAATTCGAAGCGCGGCGCTTCAGCGATACTTGGGGTATTAACGGTAAAACATTTGAATTGAAATACACGCATCCGATTGACGACCATTGGATCGTCGAAGGTAAAGTCCGTCATTACGGACAAAATCGCGCCGATTTCTACGCTGATTTATTTCCCTATGTCGATGCGCAAAACTTTTTAGCACGCGACAAAGAACTGTCAACGTACACCACCAACACGTTTGGCTTTTCGGTATCGTACGAATGGAAAAATCTCGACTTTGGTTTTATCGAGCGAGCAAGCACCAGTCTTTATTACGATTACATCCAATTTGATTACGATGATTTTCGCGACGTCACCGCCGGTACGGTTGTCGGTCAGGAGCCGCTGTATCAATTCAACGCCAGCGCGCTGCGCTTGATCTTTTCGGTTTACTATTAAATAAAAGATTATCTATGGCTACACGCTTTAGCAGCGACTTCAGTCACGAATGATGACAATTCGCGGCTAAGGCCGCTCTTACATAAATATGACATGAGATTCCGGTGATCTAACGTCATGCTCCCGTATTTGGTCCTATTCAAAACGACACGTCTTTACTCTGATCACACTTAATTTGCCCAGCGTTTATCTTTTCAGTTTCAGGTCGAATCGTTAAGCTGCGCGTCTATCTTTTTACAGGGATGCGCTGATGGCTTTACTTGAAGTTGAAAAATTACATAAACAATACGCCACCGTTTGTGCGGTAGATGAATTAAGTTTCGCGCTGCAACAAGGCGAGATCCTCGCGTTACTCGGACCTAACGGTGCCGGCAAAACCAGTACCGTGCGTATGCTAATCGGACTGACACAGCCGGATCGCGGCCGTATTGCCTATCGCGCTAGTGATGGCGAACGAGCGAGTATCTGCGCCAGCGAATTAGGTTACTTACCGGAAGAACGCGGCATCTACCAAGATCAAAAAATCATCGACGTACTGATTTATATGGGGCAGTTACGCGGTATGACTCGTGCGCACGCCCGCGACGCGGCGACGCAGTGGTTAACGCGTTTCGAACTAGGCGATCGCGCCAAAGAAAAAGTGTCGGCGTTATCGAAAGGCAATCAGCAAAAAGTACAGTTAATCGCGGCCCTTTTGCATCGACCGCGCATTTTGGTATTGGACGAACCGTTTTCCGGTTTGGATCCGGTCAATCAAGAGCGGGTATTGAGTTTGTTGCGCGAATTGCGCGACGAAGGCTTGACTATTTTATTGTCGGCCCATCAAATGGCGTTAATCGAACGCCTTGCCGATCACATTTTATTGATGAATAAAGGGCGTCAAGTACTGGCCGGTAATATGGATAAATTGCGCCAGGATTCCGGCATCAGTTTGAGTTTAACCTTGGCCTATCACGACGCTGTACCGGCGCTAGAGACCTTCAAACTCGATGGTGTCGTCGACGTTATTCCCGATCACGACGGTAGCATTAAATTAATCTTGCGCGACGGCGTTGATTTAAATGCCCTGCTCACCGTTTTAGGGTGTAGCGCGCCGTTAAAACGCATACACAGTGAAACCGTCACGCTGCACGATATTTATTTACGTGCCGTCGGACATCACACCCCTATGGCCATAACAGGAGCGCATCATGGTTAATCCATCGGTCAGTGTCTGGACCATCGCCCGCTTCGAATTTATGCGTTACTTTAAATGGAAACACGAGTTAATCAACGTTGTTATTTTGATGATCTTGATGCTCATCAGCGCCGGCGGCGGTGCATTGATGGAAGCGGCAAAAAATAAAGAACATTACGACATCGCGGTAATCGGTCACTCGATGTTGCCGCTGGAGTTCGGCAAACCAGGTCGCTTAACGCTGTTGCGTGCCGAAGCGTCGGAGCGGGATGCAAGGTGGCAGGATGTGGATGCCAAACGCTTGGATGGTTTGTTAATTTTGAACGACGACAAAAACGCCGAACTCTTTGTTAATCGCGAACCGTCATGGCGCAAAGAACTCGACGCACAGTTAAGCGCGGCGCGTCTTTCACTGCGGTTACAACAGCACCAGATCACGCGTGATGAATTCGATAGTTGGCAAAAATCACCGACAATCGATCTACAATTCACACCGAATGCCCACCAACCCGCCAGCGAGCGTTCGCAAACCATTGCCTTTGCCTTAGTCATTTTTTCCATTCTCGCCGTAATGACCAGTTTCACGTTATTTTTTGTCAGCATCACCACCGAAAAGCAGCAGCGTGTTTCCGAAATGATTGTGTCGTCGATCACGCCGCAAATGTGGCTAGACGGAAAATTACTCGGGCTATCGGGACATGGCATCAAATCAATCTTTACCATGTCGCTTTATGGTGTCGCAGGTGCTTTTGCCATCAGCCGTTTAAGCGGTAACGACACGAGCGTACTGGCGTCATTATCGTTTAGCTTAATCGTCATCGCGTTTTTATTTTCGCTGGCCGGATTATTTTTCTGGAACTCGTTTATGGCTGCGATTGCGGCGTCGATTGATGATCCCAACAGTTCCACACGCAGCGCACTGATGATGTTGCCGATGTTGTTTATTATGATGGTGTTTCCCGGTATCGACTCGCCGGAAAACCTGATGATGAAAATGCTGTCGTGGTTACCGATGACGTCACTCGCGGCAATGCCGGTTCGCATAGCACACGGCGTCGTATCGGCATGGGAAATCGCCGGATCATTTACGGTATTGTTGATCGCCATTTTTTATTTTCGCCGCATGGCAACCCGTGTTTTCGAGGCCGGTATGTTGATGTACGGTAAGGAAGCCAGTTGGCGAGAATTATGGCGCTGGGCTCGCTTCGGCGCCGAACATTAACGTTAATATCCATATTGTCTTTCACTTTTTTTCGCCTCGGAAAAAACCATGCACACCGAACTGCCTATCGCCCGCACCACTACCGCTTCTGCAACTTGCGCGTTGCTGTCATCGCTGGTTAATCGTCACGGATTGATTAGCGGTGCCACCGGAACCGGTAAAACCATTAGCTTGCAAGTGGTCACCGAACAATTAACACGGATCGGCGTGCCAGTTTTTTTGGCCGATGTAAAAGGTGATTTATCAGGATTGGGCGCGGCCGGTGTGACATCACCTAAGTTGCGCGAACGATTGAACATGCTCGGCGTGTCGGATTGGCAAGCCGACAAACGAACCACGGTATTATGGGATGTGTTCGGTCAACAAGGTCATCCCTTACGTGCCACCGTATCCGATCTGGGACCGCTGTTATTGGGACGTTTACTGAATTTGAACGACACCCAACAAGGCGTGTTGTCGTTGGTATTTAAAATTGCCGACGATCATGGTTTGCTGCTGCTGGATTTCAAAGATCTGCGCGCGATGGTGCAACACGTCGGCGAAAACGCGAAAACATTCACCACCGAATACGGCAACGTTTCGGCGGCGTCGATTGGAGCCATTCAACGGGCGTTGCTGACGTTGGAGGAGCAAGGTGCCGAGCATTTTTTTGGCGAACCGATGCTGAATATTGCCGATTTGATGCAAACCGATGAGCGCGGTTATGGTGTGGTGAATATTTTAGCGGCGGACAAATTGTATAACGCACCGCGTTTATATTCGGTGGCCCTGTTATGGCTAATTGCCGAACTGTTCGAACAATTACCGGAAGTAGGTGATGTTGAAAAACCCAAGTTGGTGTTCTTTTTTGACGAAGCGCATTTATTGTTTAATGAAGCACCAAAAGCGTTGTTGGAAAAAATCGAACAAGTGGTGCGATTGATCCGTTCGAAAGGCGTCGGCATTTATTTTGTAACACAGAATCCCATAGACGTTCCCGACACCGTTTTAGGTCAATTAGGCAATCGCATTCAGCATGCTTTGCGTGCGTTTACACCACGCGATCAAAAAGCCGTGAAAGCAGCGGCCGAAACCATGCCGCCTAATCCCGACATCAACACTGAAACCGCTATCACGGATCTCGGCACCGGCGAAGCATTGATTTCGTTTCTGGACGCGAAGGGCCGTCCGACGCCGGTGCAACGTGCTTTTGTGTTGCCGCCACAAACACGAATTGGTCCGTTAACGGAAACCGAACGACAACAGTGTTTGCAGGGTTCCATCATCGCCGGCATTTATGAAGAACAACTGGATCGCAATAGTGCGTTTGAAATGTTGAAAAATCGCGCCGCGCAAACCGCCGCTGCACCACCGGTTAATACACGCCGCGCCACCACTCAGCGTGAGCCAACCATGCCGGTGACGCGTCCCCACCCGCAACCAACCCCGCCACCGAAACCGGTTGCGCCTGCGCGTATGGAAAACACGCGCGAAACACCGATGGAAGCCTTTGCTAAGAGCGCCGCTCGCGCCATCGGTTCTGAAATCGGTCGGCAGGTATTACGCGGGTTATTGGGTTCGATGTTGGGTGGCAAACGACGCTAGTCGGTTTGCCAGTCGTAAAACCAACTGCACAGCAGAATGACGGCAAATACCACCGGAAAAATCGTCCACAACAGCCATTGATAAGTAACCGGAATCGCCATCCAAAGCGCGGCCAATGTCATCGCAATGGCGAGTAAAAATGCGGTGATAAAACGCCGCCCATTTTCCCAATACGTTGCACGCATCGCGTTATCAGCAACGGCAGCAATGTAGGCACGACGATAAATTTTCGGAGCTGGCGTGACGAGCAGTTGAGCGCGCAAATGCTGATCGGTTTGCCAGTGTTGCCGACACGTTTCGCAACATTGTAAATGCGATGCCACATCGTCTGGCAGCGGCGCACCATGACGGCAATCGTCATCGAATAATCGCAGTTGTATCGTTTCACACGTTGACGAATTCATGTTCACACTCCGATTTGATCGCGCAGTTGTGCACGAGCGCGAAACAAATGTGTTTTTACCGTGCCTTCCGGCAAATTCAATTCACGCGCGATCTCGCCCACGCTGTCGTCAGCCAAATAAAAACGCAGCGCCACGGTACGCATTGGTTCAGACATTTTCGCCAGCGCCACCGTGAGCTTGTCGGCATCACGACGTTCATCGTGGCCATCGTTTATCAAGGGCAACGCGTCGGCGTGTTCGGCAGCGGACCAATCCACCGCGATCTCGCGATGACGTGGCGAGCGAAAATAATCCAGCACCGTGCGGCGCGTTAACGTAAATATCCACGTCGATAATTTCGATTCGCCACGAAAGCTAGCCAGTTGTTGCAATACTTTGATGACCGCTTCCTGACACACGTCGTCGACTTCTTGTGGCGCAACGTTCATGCGACGACACACACTGTAGATCAAGGGCAGATAACGATCGAGCAAGGCGCGACGCGCGAGCGGTTCATCCTGCACCGCGCGTTGTGCCAAGGTTTTATCGTCACTGTGGCCCAACGTTTTTAGGGTTTGCCACAACGGCCCTTCGTTTCCCATCACGGTTGTTTCAATTTATTGGTCATTTCGTTGAGATAGTTTAATTGTGCTTCGTGAATCACGCGTTCGCGATTCTGATTATGTTCCCATTCTTTTTTGCCGTTCAAATGCCAATACAGCAAATTGGCGACACCCGCCAAGGCCACGATAACACCAATGCCGATGGCTTCTTCAGCGTGCTGCAAGGCAAAAAACACTGAGATCCCGATGCCGACACCAACACAGATCAAACCGGTTTTCAGCGACGAACCGGATTTGGGCGCGCGCGGCATATCGGTAAACGGCATATTGATGCCTTTTTCCAAGGCGCTTAAGCGTTCTTTATTTAACAGCTCGCGATCTTGCATACGCAAACGCGAAAAGACCTGCAAGCCAATGGCCAGCACAATGCCAATCGTAATAAACACGATCGGTACGATAATAATTTCCGGATTTTCTACCATGAGTCTTGCCCTATGTAATGGAGGATGAGGTTTGAATCACCTGTTGGGTTCAAAGGATTAGGCGGGCCAAAGTGACATTCGGTTTCACACTTTTTTCAAGGCAAAAAAAAACCCGGGGGGGGACAGATCAGGCCGGGTTTACTCATGACCAGGGAGGTCTAAAGGGGAATCTCATAGCAGACTGGAGACACTTCCGTCCGCCGAAGACAGAACTTAAGAACCGTAACCAGAGGTTTAGTTCCATCGCCGGTGACAAACCCTCACGGGTCAGAACGAGTATAGAGCGCGGAGTTAGTGGCTCACCCGTTGAGGTTGACGCAGGCATTTCTCGCCAGATCAACGACTTGCTCAAAATTTCAGCAAGCACTGGCCAAACGACGTTCTAAAGCTTATGAAAACTCGTCTGGCTTATCGTAGAAAATTCTTAAAAGGGGATGATTCGGCTTGAAAGCGCCACTTTAAGGGATTATTTTTAGAAAATATTTTTCAAACATGTTTTCTAAAAATGTCCGAATCCGCTCTCGACCCACGCAGCGACGCCACTCGTAAGGCGCTGCTCTACGCGGCAGCGCGCATTTTTGCCGACGCCGGTTTTAAGGCGGCCCGCAGCAGCGATATCGCCGCGCTGGCGCAAACCCCGATCTCGGCCATCAATTACCACTTTGGCAGCAAGCGCGGCCTTTACGACGCCACGTTGTTAGAGCTGGCGCGCAAGCGCATCGCCGCGCATCCGTTGCCGGTGGCCGAGGCAAGCGCCGAACAGCGACTACGTTTAACCGTGCACACGCTATTGAATCGTTTATTAAACGAAGACGAATCATCGCTGGTGGTGCGCTTGATGATGACGGAAGTGACGCAAAACGGGTCGGCATTAGCTTTATTAACCGAAACGGTGATCAAACCGCAGGCCGACGCCGTGCTGGCGGTGCTGCGCGAGTTATTGGGCGTCGCGGCTGATGACGCCGAGGTACGGCGTTTTTTCCTTAGCTTTTTCGGCCAGTGCGCGGTTTATCTGCTGGCCAAACCGATGCTGACACAGCTGTTTCCGGACCTTTACACCACACTCGATCGCGCGGCGCTGGCACAGCACATCAGTGCGGTGATGCTCGCCGCAATCGCCGCTCGCGAGGTGAAAACGCCATGAAGATGAACCCTTTTTACGCCGGATTATTGACCCTCGCCGTGGCGGCTTGCCAACCCACGTCGGTGCCGGTTTTTCAAGGTTATGTCGAAGCCGATTACCGTTATCTGGCCGCAACCGGAGGCGGCGTGTTGACCGATTTGCACGTAACGCGCGGCCAAGCGGTAAAACAGAACGACGTTTTGTTTGCCATCGACGCGGTGCAAGAGCAACAAGAATTACGTCGCGCCGACGCGCAAATTGCGCAGCAACAAGCCTTACTGGCCAATTTGCATGTCGGTCAGCGCCCTCAGGAAAGGGCGGTGTTGCGCGCTCAATTGGCGCAAGCACAAGCGCAGACGCAGCAGTCTGAGGCCAGCTGGCGACGCGCGACGGCGTTACGCGAACAGCAACTGATCAGTCTCGAGCAATTCGATACGGCGCAGCTCAATCATCAGCGCGATATTGCGCGCGTTAATGAATTGCAGGCACGGCTGAAAGTCGCCGAACTCGGCGCTCGTCGCGATGAGATCGACGCCGCGCGTTCACAACTCCAAGCGCTCATGGCGGTGCGCGAGCAAGCCAGCTGGCGATTACAACAAAAGCAGATCCGTTCACCGGCTGATGGCGTCATTCAAGATGTTTTATTTCAACCCGGCGAAGTGGTAACGGCGGCACGACCGGTGATCGTGTTACTGCCCGATGGTGCCACCAAAGTACGTTTTTTTGTGCCGGAAAAAGCACTGCATACGCTGCGTGTGAATGAAAAAATCCACGTGCAATGCGATGGTTGCGAAAAAACGATCCGCGCCACCATCCGCTTCATCAGCACCCAAATCGAATACACGCCGCCAGTGTTATTCAATCGCGATAACCGCAACGAACTGATGTTCCGTGTCGAAGCGTATCCCGATGACAACGCGTTGATGCGCGTTGGCCAACCGGTCGAAATCGAGCGGCAACCATGAGGCCAAATGGCGATCATCACCGCGCGAATGAATGGGCCATTGATGTGCGCGGATTGCGCAAAACCTTCGGCGCAAGACGAGCTGTCAACGACATTGATCTGCAAGTCAAACGGGGCAGCATTTTCGGCTTTTTAGGCCCCAATGGCAGCGGCAAAACCACCAGCTTGCGTATGCTATGCGGTTTGCTGACACCGGATGCTGGCAGCGGACAATGTTTGGGATTCGATGTCATAAAAAGCAGTCGCGAAATCAAACAACGCGTCGGTTATATGACGCAAAAATTCAGTTTATACGACGATTTAACCGTTCAAGAAAACCTGCAATTTGTCGCCGATGTGTATCAAATGTCACAGCGGCGCGCGCGCATCGACAACGTGTTACGCGAAATGGAGTTGTATGAACGCCGCGATCAAATGGCTGGCGCCTTATCGGGCGGCTGGAAACAGCGTCTGGCGCTCAGTGCCTGTCAATTACACGCACCGGAATTGCTGTTGCTAGACGAACCTACCGCCGGTGTTGATCCCGGTGCGCGACGTCATTTTTGGGAACACATACACCGCTTGGCCGCTGATGGCGTTACGGTTTTAGTGAGTACACATTATATGGACGAAGCCGAACGTTGCCATCGCCTAGCCTATATCGCTGATGGTGATATGTTGGCGCAAGGCACGCCGCGCGAATTGGTGGCGATACACGGCGAACCCACGTGGGAAATTCACGGCGAATTTAACGCCCATGATGTTGCGGCGTTACGCCATTTGCCCTTCATCACTCAAGTAGCCGCCTTCGGTCATGTGCTGCACGTCAGCGCGCAAAATCGCGACGCCGAGCCATCAATCGCTGCCTTTTGCGCACAGCATCAATTAACGCTCGCGCGCGGCGAACCCTTGTTAGAAGACGTTTTCATCCGCTTGCAAAATGCGGCCGAGCGCCAATCATGAACTGGTTTAACTGGCATCGTTTCGTGGCCGTCGTCAAAAAAGAATTTGTGCAGATGCGCCGCGATCGCCTCACGTTCGGCATGATGATTGGCGTGCCGCTCATTCAGTTAGCGTTGTTCGGGTTTGCCATTAACGCCGATCCTAAACAATTACCAACAGCGGTGTTAAACGCCGATGACAGTCCGTTTTCGCGCAGTTTCAGCGCCGCGCTACAAAACAGTCAGTATTTCAAATTGCGCGGTGATATCGTGCATTGGCAAACCGCCAACGATGCGTTGCAACGCGGCGATATTCAATTCGTGGTCGACATTCCGGTCGATTTTAGTCGTCGCGTATTGCGCGGCGAAAAACCGGTGTTGCACATCAGTGCCGACGCCAGCGATCCGTCCGCCACCGGCAACGCGGTGGCCGCATTACAACAGATCAGCAACGACGTCTTTCGACAAGAATTGCGCGGCACATTAGCCGATTTAGCGGTCACGCCGCCGCCTTTCGAACTGCGTTTGCACAAACGCTACAACCCTGAAGGCATCACACAATACAACATTGTTCCCGGCTTAATGGGCGTCGTGCTCACCATGACCATGATCATGATGACGGCGCTGGCCATTACCAAAGAAAGTGAACGCGGAACCATGGAATCTTTGTTGGCTATGCCATTACAAGCGATTGAAGTGATGCTCGGAAAAATCGTGCCGTATATTTTTGTCGGTTACGTGCAAGTGGTGGTGATTTTATTGGCGGCGCGTTTTGCCTTTAATGTTCCGTTCGTCGGCAGTGTCAGTTTGTTAATGGCCTGCGTGTTGCTCTTTATTCTGGCTAATCTTGCCGTGGGTATAACGATTTCATCCACTGCACGCAATCAAACCCAAGCCATGCAAATGAGCTTTTTCTTTATGTTGCCGAGTATTTTGATGACCGGATTCATGTTCCCGTTTCGCGGCATGCCGGTATGGGCGCAGACTCTGGGTGAAGTGTTGCCGCTGACGCATTTTTTACGCATTGTGCGCGGCATCATGCTAAAAGGTAACGGCTTTAATCTGATTTGGCATGAAGTGCTGATTCTGATTACATTTTGTGTCATTGTGATGCTTGTCGGCGTTCGCTCTTACCGGCGTACACTGGACTAACTTGATTGAATGATGGAGAACATACATGCGTAACGTGACGGTATTGACCCGCTCTGCCCTGTTAGCCATTTTTATTGCCACCCCCTTGGCTTCCGCTAAAGTGGTAGTCGAATTTAATAACCCCGACAAATTTGCCGATATCAAAGACAGCCAATTTAAAACCGCACCGGAAAAAAATAACAACCTCAACCAATTAAAAACGTGGTTAGAAAAACGCGCCGCTAATTGGGTAGGCGAAGACAAGACCTTGAAAATCCAATTTCAGGACATCGATCTGGCCGGTGAATACGAACCGTGGCAACCGGCGCAATTTAACGACATCCGTATCATCAAAGATTTATACCCGCCGAAACTGAAATTTCACTTTCAAGTATTGGGCGCGGACCATGCGGTGTTGAGCGAAGGTGATCGAGAATTAAAAGACATGGGCTTTATGCTGAACAACGATCAGCGTAGTAGCGAGATGCTGCGATTCGAAAAACGATTACTAGAAAATTGGTTACGTAAAGAATTTCCGAAGAACTAACGAGTAGGAGCGACGTCAGTCGCGAATCGACGTCGTTGGTGACTGACGTCGCTCCTACAGTATATTGCGCATAGATACTCAACGATTTAGATGTCCTACATTTTCGATTAATCGATCTTTTTAATTTGCTCCCATTCTTTTACCGCATCGGGTATGCCGTTACGCGCGCGAATGTACAAATTCAACAGGCGGATCTCACGACATTGGAATTCTTCGCGCGTATCACAGGGAATTTCGATGAGGTAAATGCCTTTATTCACGTGAACGGCATCGCGGAACGCCGTCATAAATTCATCAACGGTCGTACACACACTGCCGCGACCACCATACGCACGCACCAACTGTTGCACATCAAATTGCGCATCCGAACAATGATATATCGGCCCATTGCCGCACTGCCCAAGGTGAAAAATATTATTGCGCATATAAATTATAATGACCGGTAAATCTTGCTTTTGAAAATGAATCAATTCATTCAACTGAAAGTGGAAACCACCATCGCCGGTCAGTACCACCGTGCGCGCGCGCATCTGCCACGATTGCACGGTTTCGGCAACCACGCGCGCATACGGTAAACACGTTCCCATAGCGGCATACCACGGGTTGGTCAACCACGCACGGCCCATGGCATTGGCACGCACTTTCAAACTGTAACTGGCGAAATAACTGTTACCCACTTCGGGCAGATAAATATACGGGCGCGGATCGTCGCTTTGTAATTGATTTAACACCGTCGTGATATTGTGAAAATCAATTTTGTCATGCTTGGCAAGCGGGAGCGACGGTTCGTTAAACGGCGTGAACGAATGATGCGGGATCTCCATCGCCAGCAAATGATCAAACAATGTCACCAGATCGCGCTCGTGTGCCACGGTGCCTTTGACCACGGTTTTATTGCCGAATTGTTCGATGTGATGGGTGTTGGTATGAAATGCTGCAGCGGAATCTTGTGAAAAAATACTGGTACCAACATCCAGAATGTAATCAACTTCTACTTCCACAAAATGACGCAGCGCCGGTGCGCTGAATACGCCGTTATAGCACCCCAGACAAAGCGGATCGAAATCATCAAATAACCCTTTGGCAAACCATGAGGTGACATAGGGAATATTGAAGTTGCGGCAAAAACTGACGATCTGTTCGCGCAGAAAATCATTGAGCTTCACTTGTTCGCCAACATAAACCAGCGGCTTTTTCGCTTGTTTTAGTTTCGTCGCGATCGATTGAGCGATCACATCTGCCCCCGACAAACGCACCGGCTGTTGCAACAATTCATCCGTGGAATACGGCAACTGCACAGGCTGCGTTTTGGCCGATAACAGATCGCGCGGGATCTCGATGAACACCGGCTGACGGTGAATAAAGGCGTGTGTCACCAACTCCATAAATTGCAGCGCCGCGACGTTTGGTTGTCCACGATTGCGATCGCCCTGCAAGCGTTCGGCACGCATCCCCAACCCGGCAAAGGCGCGCAGCGCAGCATCGTATTCTTCGACCCAATCAAACGCCGAATGCACGGTGTGGTGAATCGCACCGCGACGCACCTCTCCCTCACCCGGCGCGCCTGAAATAAACACCACCGGCAAACGCTCGGCCTTGGCTAAGGCGGCGGCGGTGATGCAAGGCAGACTGCCGACGGTATAAGTACTGACGCAGACCCCCATGCCCTCGACTTCAGCTTGCGCACAGGCACAAAACGCCCCGTGCATTTCGTTGCTGGCGGGCGCAATGCGCAGCGACTTGTCTAAAGCGGCGATGATATTGGCGGCAAAATCACCGCCGACACCGTAGGCGCTTTTGACGCCAAAAAATTGCAACACTTGAACCATCGACTCGCCCAACGTCGGCAACAACTGCTCGTACGCGGCACCAAAATTACTTTCGTAGGTAACACTCATGGTCAACCCCAATCCTTGCGACGGCGGTATTGTGAACTTACTTAAGTCACCCAAATTGACGACAATCAAGCGTAACCGCATTTACACGGGGTATTCACCTGAACTTAGACAAGTTTTTGCGCGCTCTATCACAGTCTCTGAATGCCGTTATCTAGGTTTTTGTTTATGCGAATTGAGATAAATAGACGGTTACTGTTCTTCCACACAAAAAATCAAAAAAACATCATCGCCACGTTGAATAGCGTCATCTGAATTTTGATTGGAAATGGGCGTTTTTGATTTTATTTATTTGATAATCATCAAATCGCGAGCGTTCTAAATTGCATTTGATGAGCACGCGTTATTTCTATTTCAATCGAGGACATGATGACGACTCCCACGAAACGCCGCTCATGGGCGGAACCCTACAAAATTAAAATGGTTGAACCACTGCGCATGACATCGCGCGAAGAACGTGTCGCCGCCTTGCAAGAAGCCGGCTACAACACGTTTTTGTTGAAATCGAAAGATGTGTACATCGACTTGCTCACCGACAGCGGCACCAACGCCATGAGCGATCGGCAATGGGCCGGTATGATGATGGGCGATGAAGCGTATGCCGGTTCGGAAAATTATTATCATCTTGAACGAATGGTGCAGGAATATTATGGCTACAAATACCTCGTACCAACGCACCAAGGACGCGGCGCCGAAAATTTAATTTCGCAAGTTTTGATCAAAGCCGGCGATTACCTGCCGGGCAATATGTATTTCACCACCACACGCGCGCATCAAGAATTGGCGGGTGGTAATTTTATCGACATCATCATTGATGAAGCACACGACGCCGCTCATCCGCATCCGTTTAAAGGCAATGTCGACCTGAAAAAATTGCAAGCACTGATCGATAAAGTCGGTGCCAGTAAAATTCCTTATGTGTGTATCGCCGCGACAGTCAATATGGCCGGTGGCCAACCCATTTCGCTGGAAAACTTGCACGCGGTACGTGAACTCACCAAGAAACACGGCATTAAAATTATTTTTGACGCTACTCGCGCGATGGAAAACGCTTACCTCATCAAAGAACGCGAACCCGGCCAACAACACAAATCCATGAAAGATATTTTGCTGGAAATGTGTTCGTGCAGCGACGGGGCGACCATGAGCGGTAAAAAAGATCTGCTGGTAAATATCGGTGGATTTTTAGCGGTAAACGATTGGGATGTATTTGAACAGGCGCGTAATTTAGTGGTGGTGTACGAAGGCTTGCACACCTACGGCGGACTCGCCGGCCGCGACATGGAAGCGATGGCCATTGGTATCGCCGAAGCCTGCGATGAAGATCACATGGCGGCGCGCATCGGGCAGGTTCGTTATGTCGGCGATAAATTGCGTGCGCTCGATATTCCCGTCACCGAACCGATTGGCGGCCACGCGGTATTTTTGGATGCGCGTCGCTTTTTACCGCAATTGGATCAACTGGAATTTCCGGCCCAAACCTTGGCCGCTGAATTGTATTTAGAATCTGGGATCCGCAGCATGGAGCGCGGCATCGTATCGGCCGGTCGCAACAAAGAAACCGGTGATCATCACCGCCCTAAACTGGAGTTGGTGCGCCTCACTTTCCCGCGTCGGGTTTACACCCAAGCGCACTGCGATGTGTTAGTGGAATCAATCGCCGAAGTGTACGAACGTCGTCGTGACATCCGTGG
>CAZYUS010000050.1:16307-20808 GCA_964650615.1 uncultured Pseudomonadaceae bacterium
GTGGTTTGAAAATGGTTTATGAACCGAAATATCTGCGCTTTTTCCAAGCGCGCTTCGAGCCACTTTAATAAAAAAAACAGCGTGTTCACGATAACGTGAACACGCTGTTGTCGATTAGTAAAACGACACCAACTCGCCGTTTAGATCGCAACAAATAAAATTGCTGATGCGACCGCCTTGCACGGCTTCGACCATCATTTTTAAGGCTTGCGCCGCTTCGTCACTGTTGGGCGCAAAACCGGCGCGCCCCGACATGCTGGCGATAAAAACCATATCCCACTCAACACCGGTATTTTTCGATTCGCGCACCAGATCAGCAAACGACGCTATTTCTTCGGGCAATTTATCGACACACACCACCGGATTTAAATAGCCGCCGGTTTGACCATGAGCGGCATCGGCTTGTTTGGTCACTTCGGCTTTCACAAACACAAACAACAAACGCTGCGGTTCGACTTGTTGACGCGCCGCCACTAATAAATCGGAAAAACTGTTAATTTGCACGGGAATTCTCGTCTTCAACTTTTGTGCGCGCAGTTTACACGAGCACCGAGGCAATGGCTGTACTGCTCGCTGCCCCCGCGTTCACGGGGCTGCACGCTCAAGGATGCTGGCAACTAAAACTGTTGGCACTGTCACGCAAGGCAAAACGCTTAAATTTTGTGGCGATTTGTTGGCGAATAAAATGCACTTGTTGGTGATCGAAGGTACTGAAGTCGTGCTGCGGTTGACGACAAAACTGAATGGCGTAATCGGTGACACCACGTTGTTGTAATTCGGTGGCCAGCAACAATAATTGTTTTGGCGGCAGCAGGTCCCAATCAACCGTTGTGCGTACTTCATAACGCACACCGCTGTTAATTAACGCCGCCAACGATTGCCACACGTTTTGTGCGGCATTGCCCGCACCGGTTAAGTCGGCATACGCATACGGCGTGGTTTTGACATCCAGCGCGACCCAATCGCAATGGGGTAACAATTCCTCCAAGCGTTCAGCGTACGCTCCCCCGGTGTGTAATCCGACGTTAAATCCCATTTCACGTACACGTTGGGCCGCATCTATTATCGCCACCTGTGCGGTGGGTTCACCGCCAGAAAACACCACAGCGTCTAATAAACCCACGCGCGTTGCTAAAAATTGTTCAATCTGCGGCCATAAAATCGCATCGTCAGCGCTAGCCGCTAACAAGTGCGTGTTGTGGCAATAACTGCAACGCCACGGACAGCCCTGACAAAATAACACACACGATAATTGATCAGGAAAATCCACCGTCGATAACGGAATAATGCCACCGACACGCAACTTGTTTTCACTCATTAATGATTCACTACCGCAGTGGCCGACTCGCATCGCTCAACAAAGTGTTGGCGCTCGGCATGTTCCGATTTTTTGCCCGGATTAAATTCCGATACCGGACGGTGATAGCCCATCACACGCGTCCACACTTCACAGCGCGTGCGTTGTTCATTTTTTAACGCTTTCATGTTGCATTCCTTGGTTCGAAGTTTAAGGATGACCCCCATTGCACCGCAACCCATTCTCGTCGCCAACCACTCGCGCGGTCATCGGTTGCGGCCACAATTTCAACCACCACAACTGCCGCAGCAATGTTGTTTGGCGAGTAATTCTTGATCACATTTCGGACAGTATTCGTGTTCGCCAGCCAAATAACCATGCTTGGGGCAGATCGAGAACGTCGGCGTAATGGTGATATAAGGTAGACGGAAATTCGTTAATGCTCGTTGCACTAATTTCTTGCACGCGTGCGCCGAACTGATGCGCTCATTCATATATAAATGCAACACCGTTCCGCCGGTGTATTTGGTTTGCAATTCATCTTGACGACGCAAAGCTTCAAAGGCGTCATCAGTAAACCCCACCGGTAATTGTGACGAATTAGTGTAATACGGTCGCTCACGCGTTCCCGCTTGCAAAATATCGGGATAACGCTTTTGATCTTCTTTCGCAAAGCGATAGGTAGTGCCTTCGGCCGGTGTCGCCTCCAGGTTATATAAATGGCCGGTTTCCTCTTGAAAGCGAATAATCTTAGCGCGCACATGATCGAGAAAATCACACGCCATGCGATGACCGGCCGAGTCGGTGATATCGTGTTTCCCAGCGACGAAATTACGGATCATTTCGTTAATACCATTGACGCCAATGGTAGAAAAATGATTACGCAAACTGCCAAGATAACGCTTGGTGTAGGGGTACAACCCCATATCAATAAATTGCTGGATCACTTTGCGTTTTATTTCGAGCGAGTTGCGCGCCAATTCAATCAATTCGTCAAAACGAGTGAGCAACGCCGCCCAATCACCACGGTGGTTATAACCGAGGCGCGCACAGTTAATGGTGACCACGCCTATCGATCCGGTTTGTTCGGCCGATCCGAATAAGCCATTACCGCGTTTTAATAATTCGCGTAAATCCAATTGCAAACGACAACACATCGAACGGATCTGGTTGGGCTGCATATCCGAATTAATAAAATTTTGGAAATACGGCAAACCATATTTGGCCGTCATTTCGAACAAGAGATCGGCATTGGGGCTATCCCAATTAAAATCGCGCGTGATGTTGTACGTGGGGATCGGAAAAGTGAACACTCGTCCTTTGGCGTCCCCGTTCGTCATGACCTCGATATAGGCGCGATTGATCACATCCATTTCCGCCTGCAGATCGCCATAACTAAATGGCATTTCTTCACCGCCGATGATCGGGATCTGTTCGCGCAAGTCTTCGGGGCAGATCCAATCAAAGGTGAGGTTGGTGAATGGCGTTTGCGTACCCCAGCGCGACGGCACGTTCAAGTTGTAAATCAGTTCTTGGATACCCTGTTTCACGTGCTCGTAACTTAAACGATCTTTACGCACGAACGCGGCCATATACGTGTCAAATGACGAAAACGCCTGCGCCCCCGCCCATTCGTTTTGCAGCGTGCCAAGAAAGTTAACGATTTGTCCGATAGCACTAGAAAAATGTTTCGGCGCACCGGCCTCGACTTTGCCCGGCACACCGTTCAATCCTTCTTGCAATAAGGTGCGCAGCGACCAGCCCGCGCAATAGCCACTGAGCATATCCAGATCGTGAATATGCAGATCGCCTTCACGGTGCGCTGCACCGATCTCGGGCGAGTACACGTGACTGAGCCAGTAGTTGGCGATCACCTTGCCCGAGGTATTAAGGATCAAACCGCCCAGCGAATAGCCTTGGTTGGCATTGGCGTTGACGCGCCAGTCGGCGCGCGTCAGGTATTCGTTGATGCTTTTTTCGACATCGACCACGGCATGGCGGTCGGCACGGAAACGAGCACGGCTCTCGCGATATACGATGTAGGCGCGGGCGGTCTTAAAATGATCGGACGCCACCAAAACTTGTTCGACCATGTCTTGGATAGGTTCAACGCCCGGAATGTCGGTCGCGGAGTAACGGTATTCAATCTGCTTGTCGATTTTGAGCATCAAGTCGGGCAGTGCGGCCTCGCCAAACTCGCCGGTGGCCAGCCCGGCTTTCAACACGGCCTGCGCGATGCGGTCGCGGTCAAAGGGCTGCAATTCGCCCGAACGCTTACGGATTGTCTGCGGTAGTCTCGTCATATCACCACTCCTTATAGTGTCTTTGATCCAATTTCACCACACGATATTGTGGTTAGACTAATATGACGCGATTTTCTGAAGTTGATTCAGGTCAAGCTTTATAAAACCACAGAAAATAAAAAAGGCGATGTCGCCATCGCCTTTTGCTGGGGGTATAACCGCGCGCAACCTTACTTTTTGCTCACCACCTGCTCTTCGATTTCAGCCGTTACCCTACGGTTTTGGGCGCGTCCCGCCACCGTTGCGTTATCGGCGAGCGGCTTTTCTTCCCCAAAGCCCACAGCGCTGACGCGTTCGGCCGCGATACCCGCTTTGACCATCGCAGCCACCACCGCTTCAGCGCGACGTTGCGACAAAACCTTGTTCTTTTTGTCGTCGCCCGAGGCATCAGTATGCCCTTCGATCACCGCTTTGGTGTGCGGGTACTGATTCATGAAACTGACCACACGATTGATCGCCTCATCGGCGTTTTTCAGGTCAGTCTTACCGCTGTCGAAAACCACGTTCAGCGCGACACTGGCTTTTTCGGTCAGCGTGGCACAGCCGTCAGCCGCTACCGATAAACCGGCCGGCGTGGACGGGCAGGCATCGTTGCCGTCAACAACACCATCGCCATCGCTGTCGACGGGCGGAGGCAAAGCGGGAGGCGCTACCGGTGTCGGCGGCGCGGCGACTTCTGGCACAGGCTCAGACTTGGCCACTACCGGCGCGCTCGTGGCCGCCTTGCGCGCGCCGAAGCTCACGCTAAAACCGGCCCAGAACAACGTGTCGTTATCGTGCGTTTTTTCGAAATGTTCGAAATCTGCTTCCAAACGCAACGCCACGTGATCGGTGATTTTCAATTTTAAACCGGCGATATACATCAAACCGGTTTCTCGGAATTGGTCATAAGCTCCGCCAT
>CAZYUS010000051.1:0-20668 GCA_964650615.1 uncultured Pseudomonadaceae bacterium
ATGGTTTTATTGAGCAAGCTCAAAACCGGAGCGTTTTTTGCCTCAGCGGCGTGTATCAGCACGCTTGCCGGGGCCGAAGAATCTTCCAAATATAATCTGCGCGAGGGGGTAACCGAAGTCAGTCGCGAAGTGCTGAATCTGCACAACAACGTGGTGTGGGTCATGCTGGTTATCGCAATCATTGTGTTCGGTGTGATGGGGTACTCGATGTGGGCGCATCGGCGTTCGCGTCACCCCGTCGCAGCAACCTTTTCGCACAGCACCAAAGCAGAAATTATCTGGACATTAATTCCGTTTGCGATCTTGATAGGCTTCGCGTTTCCAGCCACCAAGCTATTACTGAAACAAGAAGATCCGAGCAAATCGGATTTAACCATCGTCGTCAAAGGCTATCAGTGGAAATGGAAATACACTTATCCCGACGAAGGCATCGAGTTTTTCTCCAGTCTTGCTACCTCGCCTGAAAATTTTACCAACGATTCCGATTTGAAAAACGACCCAATCGCGGCGGTAGGCAAAGTGTTGCTCAAGGGGCCGCATTATGGTGGCGATAAGCAAACCGAAAAAAACGCCGACTATCTGCTTGAAGTTGACCATGAGTTGGTCGTTCCCGTCGGTAAGAAAATTCGTTTTCTGGTGACCGCCGAAGATGTGATCCACGCGTGGTTTATGCCCGATCTGGCGGTCAAAAAAGACGCCATTCCGGGCTTTGTGAATGAAGCTTGGACGCGCATCGAGCGCGAAGGCGTTTATCGTGGCCAATGCGCCGAACTGTGCGGTAAAGATCACGGCTTTATGCCCATCGTGGTGCGCGCGGTTAGCGAACCGGCGTATGCGGCATGGGTAGCGCAACAGCAAGAGGCCGCGCGGTTGGCGAAAGAAGAAGCCGAAAAAGCAGCGGCGTCGTCGTGGGATAAAGAAAAATTGATGGCCCTTGGCGAAGAAAAATACAACGCGATTTGCGCGGCGTGTCATAAACCGGACGGCAGTGGTGCACCGCCAATGTTCCCAGCATTGAAAAATTCCGTCATCGCCAAAGGGCCGGTTGCCGATCACCTGAATATCGTGGTCAACGGCAAAGCCGGTACCGCCATGCAAGCCTTCGGTGCGCAATTAAGCGACGCCGATCTGGCTGCCATTATCACTTATGAACGCAACGCGTGGGGCAATGACACCGGTGATCTGGTGCAGCCCGCTGATGTTGCGGCGTTCAAATCTGGAAAATAAGGGGAAGTGACGATGGGTTCCAATCACGATCACCACGATCACGCGCACAAACCAAGCGGTATTTCGCGCTGGTTATTTACCACCAACCACAAAGACATCGGGTCAATGTATTTGTGGTTCTCGTTCATCATGTTTCTGGTGGGCGGTTTAATGGCGTTGTTGATTCGCGCCGAATTATTTCAACCGGGTTTGCAATTTTTCGAACCGGCCTTTTTTAATCAGCTTACCACCGTACACGGATTAGTGATGGTATTCGGTGCGGTGATGCCGGCTACCACCGGTCTGGCGAACTGGATGATTCCGTTAATGATCGGTGCGCCAGATATGGCGTTGCCGCGCATGAATAATTGGTCATTCTGGATTCTGCCGGTTGCTTTCGGTTTGTTGATTTCAAGTTTGTTTATGCCAGGCGGCGGTCCTAACTTTGGTTGGACGTTTTACGCACCGCTGTCCACGACGTATGGTCCGGCTTCGACTGATTTCTTTATTTTTTCGGTTCATATCATGGGGCTGTCGTCGATCATGGGCGCGATTAACGTGATTGTGACGGCGTTCAATATGCGCGCGCCGGGCATGACGATGATGAAGTTACCGTTGTTCGTGTGGACGTGGATCATCACCGCCTTCTTGTTGATTATGGTGATGCCGGTATTAGCCGGTGCCGTCACCATGATGTTGACGGACCGCCATTTTGGCACCAGTTTTTTCAGCGCTGCTGGCGGTGGCGATCCGGTGTTGTTCCAACACGTGTTCTGGTTCTTCGGACACCCTGAAGTTTACATTATGATTTTGCCGGCTTTCGGTATTGCCTCGGCGATCATCCCGACCTTTGCACGCAAACCGTTATTCGGTTACGCGTCGATGGTTTATGCCACCGCTTCGATTGCTTTTTTGTCGTTTATCGTGTGGGCGCATCATATGTTCACCACGGGTATGCCGCTCAAAGGTGAAATGTTTTTCATGTACGCCACGATGCTGATCGCGGTACCCACTGGCGTGAAAATATTTAATTGGGTCGCCACCATGTGGCAAGGTTCGATGACCTTCGAAACGCCGATGTTGTTTTCTATCGCCTTCGTTATTTTATTTACCATCGGTGGTTTTTCCGGTGTGATGTTGGCGATGGCTCCGGTCGATTTTCAATATCACGATACCTATTTCGTGGTCGCGCATTTCCATTATGTGTTATTTCCCGGCGCGATCTTCGGCACCATGGCAGCGGTTTATTACTGGTTGCCAAAATGGACCGGTCATATGTACAGCGAGACCTTGGGTAAATGGCATTTTTGGTTGTCGATGATTTTCGTGAACTTAACCTTTTTCCCCATGCACTTTTCTGGTTTGGCCGGTATGCCGCGCCGCATTCCAGATTACAACGTGATGTTCACTGACTTTAATCAGTGGGCATCGATCGGTGCATTCGGTTTGGGTTTCACGCAATTACTGTTCCTCTATATCGTGATTAAAACGATTAAAGGCGGACCGAAAGCCGCTGATAAACCGTGGGATGGTGCGCATGGTTTAGAGTGGACGGTGTCGTCACCGGCGCCGTACCACACCTTCAGCACGCCGCCGAAAATTACTGACGACAACGCGCACAGTTAATTAACTGCGTCGGGTGGGTTGGCCGCTACGCGGCGTAGCCCACTGGCGTGAAGCGGTGACCAACAAACGACGAATAAGGCATCATGCAAAACGAACAAACCCAAAAAGCCAATAAAAAACTGTTGCTGATTTTGGTCGGCATCACGTTTGGCATGGGCGTGTTCGCCTTTGCTATGGTGCCGCTTTATGATGTGTTTTGCGAAGTGTTCGGCATCAACGGCAAGGTGGTGTCGCAACAACAAGTGACCACGACGACCGCGCAAAAAGAACGCATCGTTACGGTCGAATTTATCGGTCAGATCGGACAAGGTGTGAATATGGATTTCGCGCCGATTAAAGCGAAGTTCGACGTTCACCCCGGGCAGCAACAGGTGGTGACGTTTCGCGCCAGAAATAAAGCGCGACACGATGTCGTCGGTCAAGCCATTTACAGTGTGTCACCGGGCCAAGCCGCGCTTTATATCAACAAAACCGAATGCTTTTGTTTTCGCCAACAGCCGCTTAAGGCGGGTGCAGCGGCAGAACTCGGGCTAGTGTTTTTTGTTGATCACGATCTGCCCGCGCACATTCACACATTGACCATGCAATACACGATGTACGACATCACCGACAAAGTGCAAAACACGGCCGCAGTGGCCGCTAAATAAATCTGATGTAGGAGCGGTTTTACGCCGCGAAAACGTTATGGCAATAAATGCGATCGCGACCTCAATCGCTCCTACAATGACCAGCGTTCGCTTAATCAAGCGAAGGAGAAAATAAATGGCTCATCAACAACAACACGGTGAACACGAAAATTACTACGTGCCGTCGCAAAGCAAATGGCCGGCACTGGGCGCGGTAGCGCTGGGTTTGATTGTGTTTGGCGCTGCCAATTTTGTGCAGCAAAGTTCGGGTAAGTTTGGTGCGGGCAATGGTTATGGTGGCACCGTGTTACTGCTCGGCATTGCGACTATTTTGTTTATGTTATGGATGTGGTGGCGCGACGTCATTCATGAAAGTCTCGGTGGCTTATACAGCGCGCAAATGGATCGCAGCTTTCGTCAAGGCATGATGTGGTTTATCACCTCCGAAGTGATGTTCTTCTTTGCCTTTTTTCTCGCGCTTTTTTACGCGCGAATTTTTGTGGTGCCGTGGCTCGGTGGTGAAGGCTATAAAACGGCAACGCACGAATTGTTGTGGCCAAATTTTATTAACGTATGGCCGTTAACAACGACACCGGATGGAACTCACACCGAAGGCATGTCGCCGTTTGGTTTGCCGCTGATTAACACCATCTTGTTGGTATCGTCTTCGGTGACGCTGACGTTTGCCCATCATGCGATCAAAGACAATTTGTCACTGAAAGCGTTTTCGTGGTTAATTCCAACGGTGTTGTTGGGCGTTGTGTTCTTAATCTTGCAAGGATACGAGTATTACCATGCGTATCACGAAATGGGCCTAACACTGGGTAGCGGCATTTATGGCTCAACCTTTTTTATGTTGACGGGATTTCACGGTATGCACGTGACGTTGGGCGCGATCATGTTGATGGTGATGACAGTGCGCGTCGGTATGGGACACTTTACGGATAAGCATCACTTTGCTTTCGAAGCGGCCGCGTGGTACTGGCACTTTGTTGATGTCGTATGGTTGATTTTGTTTGTGTTTGTTTACTGTATGTAATGATTTTTCGTTCGAGAAAAGCAAAACGGCGCGAAAGGCGCCGTTTTGCTTTAATCAAAAATAATTTGTTAAACGCCAAACCCGTGAGGTTTGATCCAACCCATGGCCGCCGCGACAATTAAAAAAACGATTAACGTAACGGCGATAGCGACGCGAAATGTCAGCGCCTTGGCGGTGCGTTTCTGCTCGTTGTTATCGCGCGCTAGGGTAAACGCGCCGCGCGCCAGCAGCGCGAGCATGGCAACGATGAGCAGTGCTAAAATAAATTTGGCAACCATCATTTTCTCGCGAAAGATTGAATGGCATTAGCATAAAAGGTTTGCTGCCCGATATGCTAGACTCGGCCACGCATTTTGATTGCCCCACTTTGCATGTCTTCCGTTAAAACTGTGCCGCTGATCCCCACTGTTGTCGTTATTACTCTGGCCGTGGTGATGATTAACTTGGGTTTTTGGCAACTCCGTCGTTTTGATGAAAAAATACAGTGGCAAGCTGAATTTGATCAACGTGCGGCGCTGCCGCCAAAAGCGATTGAAAAGTTAACGAAAAATGAAACAACGATGTTTCAACGCGTCGCTTTACGAGGGCATTTTCAATCATCACCGCAATGGTTGATAGCCAATCAATTTCAAAACGGAAAACTGGGCTTTTACGTGTTATCGGTGTTTGTGCTTGAGAACCAACAGCGCGTCATCGTTAATCGTGGCTTTATCGTCGGAACCAGCGATCCGAATCAATTACCCGATATCGCGTTGCCCGAAATGTCGCTTCATTTAAACGGGCATTTATATTGGCCGAGTAAACCGTGGCGCAGCCCGCCGCTGCCCACGCAGCAGGCCGGTGTTAATGTATTACCGGTATTGGACTGGGTACTGTTGCGTGACAGTCTGGCGCGCGATCAATTATTTCCCTATCTTGTTCGTCTCGACGCCGACGCGCCACACGGTTTAGCGCGCGATTGGCCAGTGGTTGCCGGTATGCCGCAAAAGCATCGCGCGTATGCGGTGCAATGGTTTGCGATGGCGCTGGCATTACTGGCGCTCTATGGTTTATTTCTAAACAAACGTGTTAAAACATTAACGAAAAAGGCTTCGACGGCATGAACACCGAACCCACGCCATTATCACGTGCGCAAGTGCAGCGAAATCGCTGGATGTTAATCGCTATTTTTGCGGTATTTCTCGCGCCGGTATTGATTGCCTATTTGGGCTATTTTGGCGGCTGGTTTAACGCTCATGCCAAAGCCAACCGTGGCGAATTATTTAATCCGGTTGTCGCCATCGCGCCTTATCATTTATCACGTGATGGTAAATTGGTCGATGCAAACAGCAATGGACACAAATGGTATCTGGTTTTAGTGCAAGCAGCCGAAACGTGTGACGAAACGTGTTCAATGCAACTGTATACCGCGCACAGCGCATGGCTGAGTTTGAATAAACATCAAGAGCGTGTTCGTTTGGCAATGGTCACACCGGGGCAGTTTAAACTCGATGAAAAAATCGAACGTTGGCAGGGGGCTTTTCACGACGGTGCGCTCGCCAGTTCCGAATCGAATGAACGATTGCAAGATCAGTATTTTTATTTAATCGATCCGCAGGGCAGTATTATTTTGCGCTACCGTGCGCCGCGTAATCCGCAAGAAGCGCAAGCGCGTTTCAAAGACATCAAAGCGGACTTAGACAAATTAATGAAGTATTCCCGAATTGGTTAAGTCAATGACGATCACAACTCAGTTGGCACGCATAGCCACCGCGCTTGCATTGGTGGTGATTTTGTTGGGCGCGTGGACGCGCTTAAAAGACGCCGGATTAGGCTGCCCTGATTGGCCGACGTGTTATGGCCATTTGGCGGTGCCTAACGACCGTCACGAGCTAGCGAACGTGGCGCAACAATTTCCCGGCCAGACGGTAGTGGCGCACAAAGCGTGGCCCGAAATGATTCATCGCTATTTTGCCGCAACACTGGGATTGCTCATCACGATTATTGCGCTATTGTCGTGGCGCGCGCGTCGTTTTGGTCATCCAGTTGTTCTGCCCACGGTATTGTTTTTTTTGGTGTGCTTGCAAGGCGCATTCGGTGCGTGGACAGTGACTTTAAAACTGATGCCGATCGTGGTCACTACGCATTTGTTGTTGGGATTTACCACGTTTAGTTTGCTGGCTTTATTGAGTTTGCAACTGCGTGGTTTTTTGCATCCATTGGGCGTTCCGGCAAAAACCAAAATGGTTGCTCTGGTGGCCGCCGTGCTGTTGTTGACGCAACTGTTTCTTGGCGGTTGGACAAGTTCGAATTATGCTGCCGTGTCGTGTCTGGAATTACCGATCTGCCAAAGTAATTGGCCGCAAGAAGCGAATTTTTCTACTGCCTTCGACATTCATTTAACCGATCGCAATTATGAATTCGGTGTGCACGACCACGCGACGCGAATGGCGATACACGTGGCGCACCGCATCGGCGCGATGATTGTTACCGTGGCCTTATCGCTGTTGGCGTGGATACTGATTCGCCGTGGCAACGCCTTAGGTCAGTTGTGGGGCGTGGTGTTAGGCGCATTGCTGGCGCTGCAAATTACATTGGGTATTAACAATATCGTTATGCACCTGCCTTTACCCAATGCTGTCGCGCATAACGGCGTCGGGGCTTTACTGTGGATGACCGTTTTACTCATCAATGTAATGTTGAACGGGCGTGAAAAAAATGCATAAGCCATCGCCCATTAGCGCCAGTTGGCGCGATTATTTTGAATTAACTAAACCCAAAGTGGTGGCGTTATTATTGTTAACGGCGTTAGTTGGCATGTTCTTGGCTGTTGATCCGCGTGATGCGATGTGGCCGCCGTTATCCACGGTGATATTGGGCATGATCGGCATTGCGTTCGCCTCCGCCAGCGCCGCAACGGTGAATCAAGTGTTGGACCAACGCATTGATGCGATCATGGCGCGCACCACCAACCGACCGCTACCGCAAGGAAAAGTCGCTACGCCAAACGCATGGCTATTCGCCGCGATATTGGCATTGTTATCCATGCTCATTTTAGCGCTGTGGGTCAATGTTTTAACTGCGATACTGACGTTCGCATCATTGATCGGTTACGCGTTTATTTACACCGGTTACTTAAAACGTGCGACGCCGCAAAATATCGTGATCGGCGGCGTGTCTGGCGCGGCACCACCACTATTAGGATGGGCCGCGATCTCGGACAGCATTGATCCGCAAGCGTTGTTGTTAGTGTTGATTATTTTTACGTGGACGCCACCGCATTTCTGGGCGCTTGCCATTCATCGCAAAGACGATTACGCCAAAGCTGACATACCCATGTTGCCGGTTATTTTCGGTGTGCCGTTTACCAAAACCTGTGTGTTGCTTTACACCGTCTTGTTAGGTTTAACCACCTTATTACCGTATTTAACGCACGGTGCGGGTGTCATTTATTTAGTGGGCGCAGCGGTGCTGGGGGGCTGGTTTATGTGGCACGCTTGGCAACTGAAATTCCACGACGATGGCACCCGTGCGATGGCGACATTTCGTTTTTCCATCGTATATTTGATGGCGCTCTTTGTGGTGTTACTGGTCGATCATTATTTGGCCTGAAATGAAAATAAGCGCCAGAAAAAATGTTTTTAAAAACGTTCATCAAGTGAGTGAAAAAAATGTTGATGGCGCGTAAACAAGCGTGGCTTACCGTGTTATTGGTGACGGTGGTTGCTATTTTCGGCGGCTTTATGATCAAAGTCGCGCAGCAATCGAAAACCGAATTAGTGTTGGAAACGGCCACGCTCTATCCGCAGGCGCGCGCGTTATCGTCATTCGAGGCCGCCGATCAACACGGCCGCCGCTTTGATAACACGCAGTTGCACGGTAAATGGTCGTTGATGTTTTTTGGTTATCGCTCTTGTCCCGATATCTGCCCCACCACCTTGGCGACGTTGACATCAGTGCAAAAAAATTTACCGCCCGAAATACAAACGGTGGTGCAGATGATTTTTGTCACCGTCGATCCCGAACGCGACAGCCCCGAAAAGCTCAACGAATACGCCGGTTTTTTTTCACCATATCTTATCGCTCTGCACTTAAGTGAACCGGTGCTGGCCGTCTTTGCGCGCGATATCGGCGTGGCCTATGTCAAGGTGCCGCAAGGTGATACGTATGTTATGGATCACAGCGTACGTATATTTTTGATTAATCCGCGTGGCGAGCGTCACGCGATTTTTTCGCCCACGGTCGGCACTCAGGGATTTAGCGTCGAAAAAGTGGCAAGCGATTTGCGCGCCATCATGGCGCATTAAACCTACGGCGGCGGAACACCGCACTGGCAAAAAGGCGGTAAAAAAAACGCCGTTATCGCATGCAAACGAAAACGGCGTGGGGGTGCCTTATAAGAGGCAATAGGAGTCAAACGTAAAGTGAAGGGTTTGCACACCTTTACTTCGACAATATTTGCACCATCGCGACGAATCGCGTTCGAGGGAACAAATATTGTTTTTGGCACGTCCTGTGCCACCCACATCATCCTCGTTAATCACGACACCAACAGGTTGCATTGACGCGAGCTTCAATCAACATGTTCATCGCCGCACCATCCTTACGCGCTATGGCGACGTCGCTACCCTAACCTTCGCGTTAGCCATTGGCTGTTACCATTTGTAATCCGCGACAGCGCGGTGGCGGTCGCTTTGCTAGGCTAGTGGCCCACACAACGGGGACGGTGATGCGTGTTTTATTCTTTATTTCCGCTTTAATGTTGTCGCTGCAAGGGCGTGCCGAGGATGACTGCGGCCTGCCTGAACGCTGCGCGACAAACGGCTGGCAAGTGGCGGTTGCGATCGGTGTCGGCGCGCGCAGTAATCCGCTTGATGGCGGTGATCGTATTCCGCTGGTTTTGCTGCCGGACATCGCGTGGTATGGGGAGACCATGTATTTTGATAACGGCGAATTCGGCGCGCAATGGCTACCGAGTGAAGCCGATGCGGTGGATTTTTTTCTGGGTGTTAATAAAGAGCGCGCCTATTTTAGTTTTTGGCATCCGCAAAATATTTTTTTCGAACGACTTTATTTCGGCATGGGTGCGACTGAAAACGATCAGATAAGTAATGAATCGTTGGCGCTGAATATCGAAAACATCAGCGAACGTCGTTGGTCCGTCGATGCCGGTATGCGCTGGCACCATTATTGGGCGGCAAGTGAATGGCAGATCGCGTGGCTCACCGACGCCAGCAAAGTGCATAACGGTCAGCAAGTCCAGATCCGTTTTCAGCATCAGTGGCCGCTGCAACACGGCGCATTCAGCGTGGCCATCGGCACAACCTGGAAGAGCAATCATTTAGTGGATTATTACTATGGCATTGATGAACGCGACCACGTCGCGCCGGAATTGTATTATCGCGGTTATGCCGGCTGGCAACCGGAATTGGCGTTGTCGTACACGCGCGCCATCGACGAACGTTGGCAATGGCTCGCGCGTGCCGGGATAGTAAAACTAAATCGTGGCATGAGCGACAGTCCCATCGTCAGCGACCAACGGGTCAGCAGTTATTTTGCCGGTGCCAGTTACCAATTCTAATAAGGGGCAGAACGCGTGCGTGTTTTACCGCTGGCGTTTTTATTGACACCGTTTTGCAGCGCGATGGCAGGGTGGCACATCGAACCGTCAACCTGCATCACCGAAGTGGCACAACAACGCTGCCAGATGTCGTTGCGTGTTCAGAATTTGGATTTCGAAAATCAACTCGTTTGTGTCTGGTTAGGCAATGAAAAACTGGGATGCGAAACGCTGCAACACGGAGAGTTGCAATGGGATATTGCGCTCGATGATGAAACCCTGTTGGCGATAACGCAAGGCGATGTACTGCTTTATCAGCACACCTTGCACGTCAGTTCGGTGCAAGCAAAAAAACCGCGTCGTCGCATTCGTTTACCGTGGAGTTTGTTTTAGATGTTAGGTTTAGTGTTGGTCGAAGACGATAAACGGCTGAGTCAATTAATGGCCGAATATTTACGCGAACAGCAATTTCACGTGACCACCTTTAGCGACGATCACGGCGTATTGGCACACGTGCGTCGCCATGCACCGGCGGTGGTCATTCTGGATGTGATGTTGCCGGGCAAAGACGGATTTGCGCTGTGCCGCGAATTACGCACGCATTATCACGGACCGATTTTATTTTTAACCGCACGTGACGATAACTTCGATCAAGTACTGGGGCTAGAACTTGGCGCGGACGACTACATCGTCAAACCGATCGAGCCGCGCGTTTTGCTCGCGCGGATCTCGGCGCTATTGCGTCGCAGTCAATTAAATAACAGTGCGCGATCCGATGTATCGCAATTACAGTTCGGTCGTCTGCGCATTGATAAATCGGCGCGCACGGTGTTATGGCGCGATGAGGCTATCGAATTAACCAGCCACGAATTTGATTTGCTGTGGTTATTGGCGTCCAACGCCGGCGATGTCGTCACGCGTGACACCATCTACGACACGATCATCGGGCGCGAATACGACGGCCTCGATCGTTCCGCCGATGTGCGCATTTCGCGCATACGAAAAAAGCTCTGTGATAATCAGAAAAATCCGTACCGCATTAAAACCATCTGGGGTAAAGGGTTTTATTTTGTCGCCGAAGCGTGGGAAAGCTGATGGCGCGGTTGTTTATCAGTTTCTATTTGTTTATTGCACTTTCGTTAATTGGTTTGGCGGCGTTACTCAACAGCGTTTTTTTTAATGACAGCGACGCGGCAGGTGAGTCATTTGCGCCGCTGATCCACACCTTGCAGCAGATCCGTCAGCATGAGCCAAATGCTTTTTATGAGCGTGTGCAACAAGCCGGTTGGGAGCACGCCTTAATTACTCGCAGCGCGCTTGCGTTGTCGCCTTCTCTGCAACAGCAGTTGCAGCGTGACAATTATTTGTTGGTACACGATGAACGAGATGCCGTGCAGGTTTATTTTCGCGTTAACAACGACGCATTGCTGCGGGTGCAACTGCGCGCCAGTGAACAAACCGATGCGTCATTATGGTTATACAGCAGCGTGTTTTTTTTGGTGTTAGCCGGATTGATCGGAATATGGTTATGGCCGCTGTGGCGTGATTTAACGGCGCTAAAAGTAAGCGCTGAATCGTTGCAGCCGGACGGTTCCCTGTCGGCGTTCACGGTGCGGCCCGGATCGGCGCTGGCACCTATCGCCACCGCGTTTAATGCGCTGTGTCATCAAGTAAAAGACCTGTTGCAAACGCAACGCGAATTAACCGGAGCGGTCGCACACGAATGGCGTACGCCCTTAGCGCGCATGAAATTCGCACTAGCAAATGATGTCAATGAAACACGTTGGCATGACTTAAATAAAGATGTCAATGAATTAGAGCAACTGGTGCAGGAAATGCTGGATTACGCGAGCATGGAAACTGCAACACCGGAGCTGAATTTTGGCACCATTCCGGTACACGATTTATTGCAGCAGGTTTCTGCGCGGTTGCAGAGCACAAGTGATAAAACGATAAATATTGCGCCCAGTGCTATCGAATTTTCCGCCGATGCGCATTTTATCGAGCGTGCCGTGCAAAATATCGTGAGCAATGCGCTGCGCTATACCAATACTAAAGTGCGGCTTTCAGCGGTTGAATTGGACAACACCATTCACATTCTTTGTGATGATGATGGTCCCGGTGTGCCGGAATCGGAGCGAGAACGTATTTTTGATGCGTTTTATCGCCCCGACACCAGTCGCGATCGTCGTCGTGGAGGCGCCGGATTAGGCTTAGCGATTGTGAAACGTATTCAACGTTGGCATGACGGTGATTGCTGGGTTGAAGCATCGCCTTTGGGCGGCGCGCGGTTTGTGTTACGGTATTTAAAATAGTTGTGCTAGGATGAGCACGTTCGCTTCTAATCTTTTCATATTTTGTTGATACGGTCACAATCAATAAGTTGCTAACATCATATTATTCAACGTCAGTTTCGCTTAACTGAATTATGTGTCAGTTGTCATGACGGAAAAAATCTTAAGAATTGCATCTTCGCGAAATTCTTCGAAGATAATACACGTCAATATATTATTTAGCGCCCCATTATTTTTTTTTGGCGAACGAGTTTTATTTTACGATTTGCAACGAACGTGTTTATGTGAAGCGAATGTTATTTTGATAACAACGTGAGCTACGTAAATCTTTGCATTGACGAATTTTGTTGGCAAGCTAGCTCATTTTTCTGGGAAGTAAAAGGAGTTCTATTGTGACGAAAAATACCGATAGGGAATTATTTCAAGACGCAATGAAGGCCCTCAGCACTGAGGTGGCAAACATCGGATTTCATACCGCGCTGGATGCTAAAACCCGGATGTTATACGCGAATGAGATTCGATTGTTATCGCAGGACATAGAGGCCATGGTAGCGCTACGCCAAATGAGTTGGAAATCAGCTGCTGAAACGGCAACAGAAATTAGAAATGAATTGATCGCGTCATATCGGTCGCGATCAACGCCGGTTGGGCGCGCTATCGCTGAATGGTTGAAAGCAAATGGAAGAAGTCTAAATGATGTAATAGCAAAGTATACGGTGAAACTTTATGGTAGCAAGACGTCGTTCGTCGAGCTTACGAACAGCCAGCAAAACGTGGTTTATCGTGAAGTTGTCAGAGCTGTAGGCCGATCCAATTCCAGTGTTACAAGTAGCATGTTAAGGTTGAGCAATTTGGGTTGCGGCTTACTATTACTCTCTTTAGCTATTTCGGTTCATACGGTCGCGACTGCAGAAAATAAATTGGTAGCAATCAAGCATGAAGCCGCCGTGACGGGAGCGGGAATTGGTGGCGGGATCGCTGGTGGGGCCTTGGCTGGGCTGGCCTGTGGGCCTGGCGCGCCAATTTGTGTAACGATTGGTGCTTTTGCTGGAGGTGCATTGGCTGCCTTTGGCGTTGCTCGATTTCTTTAGAGGCAGCATATGGAACAACTTCAGCAAGCCGTATTCTCCACAAAACAAGTGTCAGGGAACGACGGAAAAATTGCGCCGGTAAGCCAGATTTTTTTAAATGGCATGGCATCCGATAAATCGCTTGTTGGGGCGTGTTTAGAAGCTTGTTTCAAAACGCAAACGGGCTATCTGGTTTTTATGACAGAGAATTGTCCATTTGAAGAAACACTCGATATTCACCTGCTTGATGAACATTTGAATGTGTTGGATTCGGCCTCACTATTTTGGCCGTATAACACAGGAAAATTTCGTCTGCTCAAAAAGATGGAACCGAATATTGTTACCTTCAAATTTTTTGACAGTGCTGAGTGGATGGTAAGAGTTGAGAAAACCAAAATAACGCATATCCCGTTTTTCTCAGAACCAAAAGGCGTGTTTCGTAAGCTAACACTCAGTCGTCATTTTACCATTCGCAAAAAAATATAAATTCGCTGAATTTGTTAACCACATCCTTGTGGCTAACGCTTATTGCAACGACGTTGTAAAAACTTTTCGGAAATGACTACACGCCATACGTTGACATCACGCTAAACAGGTTGGCGTATCATGGGATAACGTTCTCAAGACTTTCCGAAGCTTCTTGTTGCAGCTGCCACATCGCTGCGTAATGGCTTTGTCGCGATAGTAAATCGGCGTGATGACCGCGCTCAATGATGCGGCCGTGATCCATCACCAAAATTTCATCGGCGTGCATAATCGTGGATAAACGGTGCGCGATCATTAACGTAGTGCGGCCAATCGCGATGCGGTCAAGTTCTTCCTGAATGGCTTTTTCTGAGCGTGAATCCAGCGCCGACGTTGCTTCATCAAAAATCATTATCGCCGGATCTTTTAACAACGCGCGCGCGATCGCGACACGCTGCTTTTCACCGCCCGATAATTTTAATCCGCGTTCGCCCACCGTCGTGGCGTATTGATCCGGCAAGGTCATAATAAAATCGTGAATGTGCGCGGCGCGCGCCGCCTCAAATACTTCGGCGTCGCTGGCTTCTGGGCGACCATAGCGAATGTTGTACAAGATGGTGTCATTAAACAGCACCGTGTCTTGTGGCACGATCGCAATGGCGCTACGCAAGGAATCTTGTGTGATGTCGCGAATATCGTTGTCGTTTACGCGAATCGCCCCATCGGAGACATCGTAAAAACGATACAGCAAACGAGCCAGTGTTGATTTGCCGCTGCCCGAATGCCCCACCACCGCAACGGTTTTTCCGGCCGCGATGGTGAAACTGATGTCGTGCAAAATTTCGCGGCGTTGGTCGTAAGCAAAGCGCACGTTGTCGAAGCGCACCTGCGCGGAATGGGTGCGCAAGGTGATCGCACCGTCGCGATCGGCCACTTCGCGCTGTTGGCGCAATAAACCGAATAAACGATCCATATTGGTGATCGCTTGTTTGACTTCACGATACATCATGCCAAGAAAATTAAGTGGTGAGGCTAATTGCAATAAATACGCATTCACCAAAACCAAATCACCGATAGTCATTTGACCGGACACTACGCCGTCGGCGGCGCGCCACATGAGCGCGGTGACGCCCAAACTGATGATGGTCACTTGGCCACTGTTTAATACTGCCAGTGATTTCAACGCTTTAACTTTTGCTTCTTCTTGATTGCACAAACTCTTGTCGAATTCTTGGGCTTCGTGTTCTTCATTATTGAAATACTTAACGGTTTCATAGTTCAACAACGAATCAACTGCGCGCGCACTCGCCGCCGTTTCGGCTTCGATGGCGTTACGGTAGTACTGAATTCGCCACGCGGTAATGCGAAAGGTCCATAGCGTATAAGCGATAAGCGTAATAAACACGATCACGGCGAAACCAAAATCGTATGCCGCCACTAAAACGCCGGTCACCAACGCCACTTCGAGCAAGGTCGGCACAATGGTGTATAGCGTCCAGTCCAGCAGATCGGCGATGGCGGTGCCGCCGCGTTCGACATCGCGTGACACGCCACCGGTGCGGCGTTCGAGGTGAAACTTCAAGCTCAAACTGTGCAAATGCCGGAACACGATCAACATCACCGTGCGCGAGGTGCGTGCCATCACGCGAGCAAACACAATTTGCCGCATTTCATTAAACACACTCACCGAAATGCGCGACGCGCCATAGGCCAATAACAACGCGACCGGGAGTACGAGAAGTGTCGGTGACACGTTAAGCCCATCGACCAAGTGTTTTAATACTTGTGGCACCGCAAGGCCGGCCAATTTCGACGCCACCAAACACAACAACGCCAAACCAATGCGGGCGCGATAGGGTTTCAAATAAGGCAATAAATCGCCTAACAACTGCCACAAACCGGCTTCCGATTTGGCCGCCGCGACCGGCTCGGCGCGATTAATTAAAACAGGCATGGTTTTTTCACCGCAAAAAACAAGGACACGAAATGGTTTCGCTTGATGCGAAAAACAAGGTGCGCGAAATATTATTTTTACTTAGCGGCTTTGCCGCGTAGTCCGGCGCAATAATCTTTTTCCGGTGCGCGCTCGGTAAACACCAGAAAATCGGCGTCGTGTTTTTGGCGATAGTCAGCGGCCTGAGGGCGGGCATCATCGACTTCGACTAGCTGCACTACCGTGATTTCGCGCGTGGGTGCAATGGCGCGAATATGCGCTGGCACACCATAACTTCGCTGCGTGTGTTCGCCGCCGGCGATTAAGGTCGCGGGGGTGCTGTCGCGCACTAACTGCGCCGCCATGCTGGCATCTTTGGCGAGTTGAATGGCAAGCATGGGTTGCAATGTGTCACGCGATTGTTGTTGGCAATGGGCGTCGAAAATAACCTCCAGCATGGCGGCGCGCTGTGTCGCATTGATGGCGGCAATCGAAGCAAATCGATCTGAATTTAATAGTGCTTCACCGTGTTGATATAGCTGCATGATAAACGCTTTGCTGATATTGCCATCGTGTACGCTGCCGTGCGCCAGCGCAGTGACAAACAGCGCACCGTAACGTGACCAATCCCAGCCTTTTTGCGGCCATTGCCAATGCGCTTTCAATTCGTCAATCGTCATGCTGGAGGTGGCGGTGGCGATCGCGTCGTGTTGGCTGTCGTCGAGCATTTCAAACACAAAACGGTTGTGACGGCGCAGTCTGATCCAGTCATTTTCACGTTGAGCGTGCGCTGCGTTGTCGTGTTTTTCGCCAATCAATAATAACGGCGTGGCGGTGATCTGTTGATGAAACGCGGTGTCATCCACGAATTGTTCGCGGCGCGCATCGTAAAGACGATTCAGCAAGGGATGTTCAGCGGCGCTGCTTAGACCAATAACGCCGAAAACGACAGCAAATACGCGGGTTTTCATCTTGTGTGCCTCATGGTTTTTTGTTGACCATAACACAGCGTCGGCGCACTCGCCTATAGTGGGTGTCTTGTCGGTTGGCGAAAGAAGGCTGTGACGATGAAATACCTGCATACCATGGTTCGCGTGAGCGATTTAACACAATCGTTGGCGTTTTATTGTGATGGTTTGGGGTTGCGCGAATTACGTCGCAAGGATTATCCACAGGGGCGGTTTACGTTGGTGTTTCTGGCCGCGCCAGGTGATGCAAACGCGCAAGTGGAATTAACCTTTAATTGGGATGAAAACGCTTACGAGGGCGGTCGCCATTTTGGTCATCTGGCTTATGAAGTCGATGATATTTATGCGTTGTGCACGCATTTGCAAAATTGCGGCATCACCATTAATCGGCCGCCGCGCGACGGTCGCATGGCGTTTGTGCGCTCGCCGGATCAGATCTCTATCGAGCTATTACAAAAAGGTGACGCGTTAGCACCACAAGAACCGTGGTTGTCGATGCCCAACGTTGGTTCATGGTAAGCATTAAAAAACTTGTGTAAAAAACGGGAGCATAAAATGTCGCAGTTTGACAATGTCAGTGTGGTCAAAAAGGCCAATGTTTATTTTGATGGCAAATGTATTAGTCATACGGTGATTAGCGCCGATGGTAGTCGAAAATCCATTGGTGTGATTCTGCCGTCGCAATTAACGTTTACGACAGGCGCGGCCGAGATCATGGAATTGTTGCAAGGACAATGTCGTGTGCGGCTGGACGGCGAAACGGCATTTAAATCGTTTAATGGCGGCGAGTCGTTTAGTGTACCGGCGCAGTCACGATTCGAAATCGAGGTGCAATCGACCTTACATTATGTTTGTCATTTCGCGTCATAAAAAAAAGCCCTTATGTGAGCTAACACGAAAGGGCTAAAAAAGAAGGCGGCCGCAAGGGCCGCCTTACATCATCGCAACGCTATTTCACACGAAACGCGGCCATCACAAAGGTGAATTGATTGCTGTCGGGATCAAAACCACCCGCCAACACCATTTCGCGCACTTTGGCACCGGCGTTAATTTGATTGGCAAGTTCCGTTTCGAACGCGCTCAAACTGGTGAACATCAACACCGCTGTCGGTGTTTTCAAACCGATGACAAATTGCGCGGCCGGTACGATGGTCGGTGACGCAGCGAGCGATTTCAGATCGGTGTTGATGCCACCGCGAATCAAGTGATGCAACAAACCTAAATCGGCGTTATCGAGATCGATCACCCATTGCGTTTCGGTATCGCTGCTAAACGGCGCGGCGGTGCCGTTTTCACCCCAGCGCACTGCAATACCAGCCCGCGCTTGTTCGAAATCGGCCACCGAAATCGCGTTAAAATCGGCCGGTGCGGCACCAAACGGCGCGGGATAACCGAGCGCACGAACCGGCGCGCCGTGGTTGTAAACGTGATCAAACGATGACGGCAATGCGACTTCATAATCGTCTGCGTTAGCATCGTGGTCGGCATCAGTGCCGGTGCCGGAAAAATCAAATAAGTCGCTGCGACGGCCCGCGATATGTTGCAGATCGAGATTTAATTGCGAGTCGGTTTGCGCGAGCACCACGCCATCGACTTCGCTTAAACGCAGCACCACAAAACCGGCGCTGGCATCCAAAACCGGAACGCTTTGTGGATCGATCGGATCGTGCGTTAACGTCCCCAACACGGTGACGCGTTGGCCGACCGAAATATCGCCGATAACCCCGCTTTGGTGCGCGCGTGGTTTGTGTACCACGGTTTGATCGCCGAGGGTCACGCTCACGGTTTCACGAAACGCGAAGGTGCCGGTGGCGCGTTCTAAGGTGCCGCCGCGAACGGTTAATTGTTGGCCATTGCGCGCCGTGACAACGCCTTGTAACGCGTCCAGTGTGCCGCCCGGAACGCTGCTACCGGCATACACTTCTTGCGCCACAAATTGCTGCGTATCGCGACTGTAACGGCCCAGTGCCAAGGTTGCGCTGGCGCTGGTAAGTGCCGCCATTTGGGTTAAACCGTCGCTACCGGTAAAGGCGGTGCCGTTGATGTCGTAACGCGTTTCGCTATCGACGTGAATATCGACGCCGCCGTGACGTCCGCTTTGATTAAAGGCCGGACGTAACGCGATGCGATACAGCGATTTTGCCGTGTCGACGCTAATGAGCGGGCCGCGCACGCGAAAATCGCGCGCGTCTTTCGGATCGACGGTGGCCAGAATAAACGGCTCGGTGGTCACAGCGATGGGCGTGGCCGTTAAATCAACGTGATGCGACGCCGCTAAATTGAAATCGAGTTGCAACATCGCCGGAATACCCGGTGCTACCGGCAAGCCTTTGACGCCTTCCAATTTGATATCGAGCGTGGTTTGGGTCAGCGCGTGACCGCTGCTATCGAGCATTTGCGCCGCTTGCGGCACGCCGTCTTTTTCGACCTGAATATCGGCATTGCGATAATCCAGCGTGATCTTGCCACTGACGTATTTGCCCTTGGGCAAGGTGGCGGCGGTAATGAATTCCGACATCTCGACATACTGCGCAAAATCGAGCCGCGTGGTGGTCGGTAGCACGTCCACTTCGGTGCCATCGGCGCGCGTCAACGACAGCTTGGTCACGTCAACACCGTAAGCCAGAAAATCGCCTTCGGCATCGGTCAGCGCAATCACCACGTTGCCGCAGTCATTGCTGTTGTTGCTGTTATCGGAAATTTCACAGGCGTTTAAGGGATCGGCAGCCAATTCAGTACTGCCACCACCGCAAGCGGTCAGCCACGCCACGGCGCTTAAGGCAAGTCCTAAGCGAGTAAGGCGTTTAAGGGAGTTGAAAACAGTCATGACGCTTTGCCTCCTATTCGGTCATCGTCGGAAAGGGCTAACGCATCAGCGCGATTTCAGTTGACTGACCATGGTGAAAATGAGCGCTGCGTCACACGAACCTCGGTAGAATCGCGACGACTTCGGCCTTATGGGCCGTTTTTCTTTGTCCCCTTACAATAAAAGAGACCGGCAATCATGATGGATTTGGTCAATTTAATTAACAGTTTTGTGTGGAGTCCGGCGCTGATTTATTTATGCCTTGGCGTCGGTTTGTATTTTTCGATTCGCATGGGCTTTCCGCAGATCCGTCATTTCGGTGAAATGATCCGCTTGATGTTCGACGGCAAAAGTTCTGATGCCGGTGTGTCGTCGTTTCAAGCCTTGTCGATGACACTGGCTGGACGTGTTGGCACGGGCAATATTGCCGGTGTTGCCACGGCCATTACTTTTGGTGGTCCCGGCGCCTTGTTCTGGATGTGGATGGTGGCGCTGTTAGGGGCGAGTTCAGCATTTGTCGAATCGACCTTGGGTCAAGTCTACAAAGAAAAAATTGACGGCGAATATCGTGGTGGCCCAGCGTTTTATATCGAAAAAGGTTTGGGCGTGAAATGGTATGCAACGGTGTTTGCGATCGCGACCATCATCGCCTGCGGATTATTACTGCCGGGCGTGCAAGCCAATTCGATCGGCTCGGGTTTGAATACCGCGTTAGGGCTTAATACCGAGTACACCGCGTTAGGTTTAGCGGTTATTTTAGGTTTTATTATTTTTGGCGGCGTCAAACGCATCGCCAATTTTGCCAGCATGGTGGTGCCGTTTATGGCACTCGGTTATATCTTGGTCGCGCTGGGTATTATCGCGCTCAATATCGGCGAATTACCTGCAGTCATGGCGTTGATTTTCAAAAATGCATTTGGACTCGATGCTGCCTTCGGTGCGATCTTAGGTTTAGCGATTCAATGGGGCGTTAAACGCGGCGTTTATTCCAATGAAGCCGGTCAAGGATCGGGGCCGCACGCCTCATCTGCCGCTGCGGTTACGCATCCGGCGAAACAAGGTTTAGTGCAAGCGTTTTCGGTTTATATCGACACGC
>CAZYUS010000052.1:0-20514 GCA_964650615.1 uncultured Pseudomonadaceae bacterium
CGCCCTTTGTTATGTCCTTAATAATTAGGACTACAAGGTTTAGTACAAGCGTTATCGGTTTATATCGACACGCTGTTTGTGTGTTCAGCCACCGGTTTTATGCTGCTCATCACCGGGCTTTATAACGTGCAAGGTCCGGATGGCGCTGCATTACACACCGGTGTAGCCGGTGTCGCTGCGGGTCCTGGTTATGTGCAAACCGCGATGGAAATGATCATGCCTGGATTCGGTGCCATCTTCGTGGCGGTGGCGTTATTCTTTTTCGCGTTTACCACCATTGTGGCGTATTACTATATCGCCGAAACCAATGTGATTTATTTAACGCGCAGCATCAAAATGCCGTGGTTAGTACACGGATTAAAAGCGGCGATTATCGCGTCTACCGTTTACGGCACAGTAAAAACCGCTGATTTAGCGTGGGGCTTAGGTGATATGGGGGTTGGCATCATGGCGTGGTTGAATATCATCGCGATCATTCTCATGCAAAAAATGGCGTTTGCCTGTTTGAGCGATTATGAAGCGCAGCGCAAACAAGGGCTCGATCCGCAATTCCACCCAGAAAAACTCGGCATAAAAAACGCCGACTACTGGACCGGTAAACGCTAACACTAAAGTGCCAACGGCAGCAGAATAAAAAATAAAAAAAAGGCAGCGCGAAGCTGCCTTTTTTATGGCGATGGTGTAACAAACCCAATGCTTCATCGTCTAGTGCGCACCGTTTAAGTCAAATGAGTGATTGAAATGAAACGTGTCAGGTTTTTTTTAGCGTTGTTATTATTTTTCTCCCAAGTGGTCAGCGCTGAAATGCAGGCTTACCCCGCGCCCGAATGGCAATTAAAGACGTTAGATGGGCAAACGGTGTCGTGGCAACAATTTCGCGGACAACCGGTCATTCTCATGTTTTGGGCAACATGGTGTCCGTACTGCAAAAAATTGATGCCGGGCTTGCAGCGCTTACAACATAAATACCGCGACCGTGGTTTGCAGGTGATCTTAATTGATTACAACGAAGACGAAGATGCCGACATTGCTGGTGCGTTGCACGCGCGCGGCATCGCGTTGCTGAATGTCGTCAACGGCGATGCGGTGGCCGCGCGCTATAATGTCGCTGCCACGCCGACCACGTTTTATATCGATCGCGATGGCAAAATCGTCGGGAAAAGTAATAATTCCAATCCTGATGCCGTCGAGCTGGAACGTTACGCGCAGTGGATCACCAAGTAGGGTGATCGGGCGATCGCTAAAGCCGCCACGTTCGCTTATGTCTTTCTAAGAGTATGGTTTTAATGACGGATTCATTTCGCACCCGATTCGGTGGTATTCAGCGTCTTTATGGTTTGACCGATAGCGAGCGGTTGCGCGGCGCTCATGTGTGCATCGTCGGCATCGGCGGTGTTGGTTCGTGGACCGCCGAAGCGATCGCGCGCAGCGGTATCGAAACGATCACGCTCATTGATATGGACGATATTTGCATCACCAATACCAATCGCCAAATTCAGGCGCTGACCGGCACGGTCGGCAAAGCCAAAATCGACGTCATGCGAGAACGCATCGAAGCGATCAATCCGCACTGTCAGGTGCATACCATTCTGGATTTTTTAACCGCCGAAACCATGGCCGATTATTTGTGCGACGCGTTTGATGTGGTCGTCGATTGTATCGACCACGTCAGTGCTAAAGCCGCGATTATCGCCGCGTGCAAAAAACAAAAAATAGCGTTAATCACGGTGGGCGGGGCCGGTGGTCAAATCGATCCGACTAAAATTTTGGTGGCGGATTTAGCCAAATCATTTAACGATCCCTTGCTCGCGCAAGTGAAAACGCGACTGCGCCGTGATTACCGCTTTCCGAAAGGTGAAAAAAGCAAATTCGGTATCGAATGTGTGTTTTCATCCGAGCAACTAAAATACCCGCAGGCCGATGGCAGCGTGTGTGCCACAAAAGCACAAATGACGGAAGGTGAATCCATGCGACTCGATTGCAACGCCGGTTTTGGCGCATCGGTAATGGTGACCGGCAGTTTCGGTTTTTTTGCCGCCGCACGGGCGGTCAATAAAATTTTAAATCGAGTAAAAAAATCAGTCGGTGACAACGATTAACTGCTTAATCGTCGTAATAATGGCCCACACACCATGGCGACGGGACGGTGATAATTGACCACTGATGCCCAGCGATTGTAATTCCTGTTCAAAATCAATGGCCGCAATGTGTTGCGCGCTGTGGTGATTAACCAGTGCCAATATCACCGCGCCAAGTCCCGCGACGATGCGCGCTTCACTATCCAGTTCAAAGATCAAGGTGTCAGCGTTTTTATGCACGCGTAACCACGTGGCGCTTTCACAGCCGCTAATGGCAATGGCGCGCTCGCGTTCAGCGCGACTCCACGGTTTTTGTTCGCCACCGTGTTGCAATAATAGCCGTTGCTTGGCTAACCAGCCGCGTGCGTTTTTTAATGCTTCAAGGAAGGTGGAGGACGAGGTAAACGTGTCGGCATTCGTCGCTGGCTGCAACGTTTTGCGCTCGGCGTTAATGATCGGGCGTAAGGCGTTTATAAACGCATCGACATCGCGTTCATCGCTGTATAAACCAAACGACACGCGCACCACTCCGGCGACGTTCAAGCGCTGTAGCAGTGGCATCGCGCACAACTGTCCGGCGCGCACCGCAACACCGGCGTGGTCGAGCTGGGCGGCGATATCGGTGTGATGTAATCCGTCGACCGCAAAACTCACCAACGCTTGGCGCTGCGGAGCGTTGCTGAAACGATTTACTTCGCTAAATTCGCCGAGCGCATTTTCTAAACGTGTCATCAAGGCGTGTTCGCGCGCGAAAATAGCGTCGCGATCCAGTGACTGCAAAAACGTTAGCGCGGCGCTTAATCCGATCACTTCGGCGATGGGTGGTGTGCCGGCTTCGAATCGCAGCGGAGGTGGTTGAAAAAGGGTTTGCGAGACGCTGACCGATTGCACCATTTCGCCGCCGGTTTGCCACGGCACCATGTCATCGAGGTGTTCGTATTTGCCATACAGCACGCCAAGCCCAGTCGGCCCGTAGACTTTGTGCGCCGAAAACACCAGAAAATCACAATCGAGTTGTTGCACATCGATCGCTTGATGCACGATCGCTTGCGCGGCATCAACTAACACCACGGCGCCGCGCGCGTGCGCGCGCGCGATGATTTTTTTAACTGGCGTGACGGTGCCGAGTACATTCGACATGGCCGTAATGGCGACTAATTTCACGTGGTCGTCAATGACATCGTCAATGTGTTGTTCGTCAATCGCGCCATCAGCGGTGATGGGTAAAACGCGCAACGTCGCGTTTTTGCGTGCGCATAATTGTTGCCACGGTACAAAATTGGCGTGATGTTCGAGCGCGCTGACCACAATTACATCACCGGCGTGGATCTGTTTTTCGCCATAACTAAACGCGACCAAATTGATGGCTTCGGTGCTGCCGCGTGTCCATACGATCGAACGCGGATCGGGTGCGTTGATGAATTGAGCCACCACGGTACGGGCATGTTCAAATGCGCCGGTGATGTGATTGGCGCGCTGATATGCACCGCGATGCACATTGACCGCGCCGTGCAAAAAATAATCGTGCATGGCGGTAAGCACGGATTCGGGTTTTTGTGCCGTTGCGGCGCTGTCGAGATAAACGTGATCAGGATGGTGATTGAAATAAGGGAAATGGTGACGCAGTGTGTTCACAAAAAAATGTCCTGCTAATCCAATAACGCTGCCGATTTAATCTGTAGCCAAACGGATTGACCGATGTGTAACTGTAATTGTGCGGCGGCCCGTCGCGTAATGCGCGCCAGCAGATGGTGTTCACAACAACGCAGACGTAAGGTCATTTGTGACGGGTGTTCTGCTTCGCGTAACGCGGTAAGTTCTGCGACGACATGATTTTGTATCGAACTTAAAGACGGTGCTTCGAGGCTGATGCTGATGTCGCGCGCGAGTAAGCGCAATCGCAAGGCACTGCCAATGGCGGCACCGCTATCGCGCAACCACAGTTGCGCGCCGCCAAAATCGACGCGCATTAAATGCCACTCGTGATCGCGCGCGGTGACCTGGGCGTTGATCACGGCACTGACGTCGTCGCCGTATAAAAAAGGCGCGTCGAGATCGGTTAGCACCTCATTTAGCGCACCGTAACGGCGCACCTGACCGTGATCCAACTCCACCACGTTATGACCCAAGCGACACAGTTCATTGACCGAATGAGTGACGTATACCATTGGCACCGCAAGGTGATCGCGCACGCGTTCGAGCCACGGCAAAATCTGTTCGCGATGCGATTGATCGATCGCTGCTAACGGTTCGTCCAATAATAATAATTGTGGACGGCTCGCGAGTGCGCGCGCCAGCGCGACGCGCTGTCTTTCTCCGCCGGATAAACCGCTGACTGGGCGTGATAGCAAAGGCGCGATGTCGAGCAGTTCGATGGCGTTATCAACCACGGTTCGCTCGCCGCACGGTTGCCGCCTACGCCAACCAAATTCGATATTTTTTTGCACACTCAAATGCTCGAATAAATTGGCTTCCTGAAACACATACGCGAGTGGCCGTTGCCATGTCGGCACAAACATGCGGCGCAGTGAATCTTGCCAAACGCTGTCGCCTAACTGCACGACACCGTTGCACGCGTGTTCCAATCCGGCGATCGCCCGCAACAAAGTGGTTTTCCCTGAACCGGAGCGGCCGTAAATGACGGTCACGCCATCGCCGTTTAAACAAAGATCGACAGCAAGCGCAAACGCGTCACGGTGTAAATGCAGTTGCAGTCGCAGTGCCGCGCTCATGGCATCACCCGCACGCGATGTTTATTCAGCACATTTAACAACAATAAAACGCTGAACGAAAATAACACCAATAACAACGCCAATGCGTGCGCGTGTGAATAATCACCGGCTTCAACCAGCGAATACAACGACGTGGATAACACTTGGGTGTGCGTCGGGATATTGCCGCCTATCATCAACACCACACCGAATTCGCCGACCGTGTGAGCAAAACATAAAATGGCGGCGCTCATAAAACTGCCGCGTGTCATCGGCAACACCACGGAAAAAAATTGATCGCGCGGTGATGCGCCTAACGTCGCCGCCACCTCTAATGGTCGCTGGCCCATGTTGACAAAGGCTTGTTGCAACGGTTGCACCGCAAACGGCAGAGAATAAATCATTGACCCGATAAGCAAGCCGCTAAAACTAAATGATAAACGCTCGAATCCCATGGCCGCAGCGAATTGACCGATAGGTCCGTGCGGACCTAATGCGATCAATAAATAAAATCCTAATACCGTCGGCGGTAACACCAGTGGCAGTGTCGTCAGTGCTGCGATGGGGGCTTGCCAACGCGATCGCGTGCGCGCCAACCACCACGCCAACGGTGTTGCCACTAGCACTAATAAAATCGTGGTGGCCGTGGCTAATTTCAGCGTTAACATCATGGTGGATAACATGAGGTCAGAAAACAGCCATGCGCTATTCATAACCAAAACTCGCGATCACAGTGCGGGCCTCATCGCTGCGTAAAAACTGCATCCATTCGGAAACGGCTTTATGGTTTTTGGCGGTGGCTAAAATAATCGCGTCTTGATGCAGCGGTTGGTGCAACGTCTGCGGCACGATCCACGCCGAACCGGACGCTAATTTGCCATCACGCCACACTTGCGATAACGCGACAAAACCTAATTCAGCATTGCGCGATTGCACAAACTGATAGGTTTGCGCGATGTTTTCGCCTTGCACTAAACGTGGTCGCACGTGTTCAAGTTGTCGCAAATTTTTTAACACATCGAAGGCGGCAGCACCGTAAGGTGCCACGGTCGGATCAGCGATCGCTAAAAAACGGAAATCATTCTTGAACAAGCGTTGACCATGGCTATCCACACCGTTGGCATCGGCACTCCACAACACTAAACGACCGGTGGCGTAGGTGAATTGACTGTCAGCGAGCGCGAGCGTGGCGCGTGCTAATTTTTGCGGTGTGAGTTGATCGGCGGCCAACAACACCTGAAACGGCGCGCCGTGTTGGATCTGCGCATAGAATTTTCCGGTGGAGCCGTAAGCGGCAAGAATGGTGTGGCGACTGCGCTGTTCAAATTGCGCGACTAGCGCTTTCATGGGCGCGGCAAAATTGGCTGCCACCGCCACCGACACGGTATCGGCGTGCAGCGGAAACGCCACCAGATAACCAAAAAGAAAGGGGAATACGACGCGATAAAACATTAATAAGCAGCACGGTAGAAAACGCTTGCCGAGTATAGCAAGCGCGATTCGTGTGATGGTGTTCAAGTGTCGATGTTCATCCCGTTAAGGCGCAATTTTCCGTTTTAGCACGCGCGCTACGGCCGGTGGCACGTGCGGCAAACTGCGCAGCAACCACGGCAACACTTTGCGTTTAACGCCGCTTAATGATTCGGGGATCATGGCTTCGATTAGATGCGGGCCGGGCGATTGAAGCGCATACGTTAATGCTTTGTTTAATTCTTCAGCCGTGCCGACGCGAACCGCGTGTACGCCCATGCCTTGTGCCAGTTGTGCAAAGTGTAAACGCGGGCCATTTAAATCGAGTTGCGATTTTGCTTTTGGCCCGATGTGGTCGGCACCGACGCGTTCGAGTTCGACGTTCAGCACCGAATACGAGGCGTTATTAAAAATGATCGACGTGACATTTAACTGTTCGCGCGCCATCGTCCATAACGCTTGAATCGTGTACATCGCCGTGCCGTCGCCAATGAGAGCGATCACGGGGCGCTGCGGGCAAGCAATCGCCGCACCGATGGCACACGGTAAACCTTGACCGATCGCACCGCCGGTTAATGTGATGACGTCGTGTCGTGGAGCGCCAGCGGTCATTTTCGCCAACATCAAACCGGAGGTAATTGCTTCATCGATCAAGATGGTGTTTTCCGGCATCAAATGCCCCACTGCTTTACACACTTTTTCGGCGCTTAATTTGCCTCGTGGTGCCGTGGGACGCGAAGGAGATTGCAATACTGGTGCGGTGTTGGTGGCGTTTAATCGTTGCGCCAATTTTTGCAAGCTGCCGATGCTATCGTGCGCGGGTGTCGCCAGTGTTAACAGTGCGCAATGATCCGGCACGAGATAACTTTTTTTATTTGGGTAAGCAAAGAAAGATACCGGAGCTTTGGCGTCCACCAGAATCAGTTGCTCATAATCATTTAATTGCACGCTCGCCATTTCGGCTAAATAAGCGATGCGTTCAACGGACGGTAAACCGGCGCCACGTTGTAATCGCGTGGGAAACACTTCGGCGAATAATTTTACATGATGGTGCGCCGCGATGCGTGCTGCCGCCAGCAATCCGGGTTCGCGCAAACTTGAACCACCGAGCAGCAGTGCGGTTTTTTTTCCGCTATTGATCGCGTCGGCGATCGCGTTGAGGGTGGCCTCATCGGCGATGGGCGGCGGTGGTAGTGCGGGCATAACGGCCGCGTGCGCGCCTTCGCTCCATGACACGTCGGCCGGTAAGATTAATGTGGCGATTTTTTGGGGACGGGTAAGCGCCGCTTGAATCGCCGCGATCGCGTCGTTACACAGATCGTTAGTGTGAGCGGAAGTGCGCACAAATTCTGGTGACACATTGCGCGCCACGGTTTCGATATCGGATTGTAATTGCGCATCAAACGGAACGTGATAGGTGGCGTGATCGCCGACAATATTCAGCACCGGTACTTTGCCTTTGCGCGCGTTATGCAAATTGGCTAAACCATTTCCTAAGCCACAACCCAAATGCAATAACGTGGCGGCCGGTTTATCCGCCATGCGCGCATAACCATCGGCTGCGCCGGTGGCAACGCCTTCAAAAAGTGCCAGCACCGCGCGCATTTTGGGTTCGCTATCGAGCGCGGCGACAAAATGCATTTCGCTGGTGCCGGGATTGGTGAAACAGACTTCTATGCCTGCATCCACCAATGTTTTCATTAATGCTTGTGCGCCATTCGCCATGATGTACTCCTGCAAAAAATGGATTGATTTATTTTGTTAGCACGTGTTCGCGGGCAATGGCGTCGATACGGTTAATGCCACTAAATCGCATCGCTAACGATAATTCTTGTTGCCATTGTGTTAGCAGATTAATGATGCCGCGTTCACCGTCCGCCGCCATTGCCCACACCCACGGACGACCAATTAAAACCGCGCGTGCACCCAAAGCCAGCGCGCGAAATACATCGACACCACTCCGCACGCCACCATCTACTAATACGTCACAGTGCGCTGCAACGGCAGCGGCGATCGCGGGCAGAACGTCGGCGGTGGCCGCGACACCATCGGATTGGCGGCCACCGTGATTGGACACCACAATCGCGTCGGCACCGCTGCGTTGTGCGGCGATCGCATCGGCGACATTGAGCACGCCTTTAATGATTAATTTGCCGCGCCATTGTGATCGCAACCACGCGATATCGTTCCACGTCACGTTGGCGTCAAATTGCGCATCGATCCACGATTTAAATCCGTTGAGATCGCGGGCCTCAGGTACGGCGTGACCAAGGCAACCAAAGCGATGCGGTTTGCCGTTGATGCCGACGTGCCAAAGCCAATGCGGTCGCGATAAAAGTTGTTGCAAGCGCAACCAGCGCGCTCGGTTTTGATCACCATTTAAACCGTTGCGAATATCTCGTCGACGCAAGCCGGCGCGTGGTAAATCGACGGTAAACATTAACGTCGTGCAACCGTTATCCCACGCGCGTTGTAACAGTTCGGACACCAGCGCGCGATCGCGCATCATATAAAGTTGAAACCAAAACGGTTGCGTGGCAGCGGCGTTTATTTCTTGAAGCGAACAAATACCAACGGTCGATAAGGTAAACGGAATGCCGAGTGCATTTGCCGCGCGTACTGCTTGCACTTCGCCGCGCGTGGCCATCATGCCGGCCATTCCGATTGGTGCCAGCACCACCGGTATCGCAAGTGATTGATCCACTACCGTGGTACGCGTGTCGATGTGTTCAACGGCGCGCAATACGTTCTGTGGCAATAGCCGGTTTTGCCACGCGTTTTCATTATCGCGCAGGGTTTGTTCGGACACCGCGCCACCATCGACGTAATCAAATAAAAAACGCGGTAAGCGCGCCCGCGCGCGCGCACGATAATCATCAACACTGGCCGGAAAAGGGGTGCGAATAAACATCGTGATTTCCTTGTTTTGTGGCGCGTTTAGCCGCCGCTTTTGATGGCGCGTGCGGCGGCTTTGGCGGTTAAAATGCAGCCCGGTAAAAACGTGCCTTCCAATGAACGTTTGCCGTTAGCATTGCCGCCGCCAAATCCAGCCGCTTCACCAACACAATACAAACCGCTTATCACGTCGCCCTTTTTATCGCGCACGCGGCTGTGCAGATCGGTGGTTAATCCGCCCAGACTTTTGCGCGTGATAAGTTGCATTTGAATGGCAATAAACGGCCCCGCGCCTTTCATTTGCAATGGTTTGGGTTTGCAAGTACGTAAACGATCGGGTCGCCATTGCCGTGCATGTAAGATGCGGCGTATTTGGTCGTCGTTATTAAGCGCGTTACCGTTGTTAAAATTGGCATCAAAGGCATCAACGGTGGCTTGCAATATGTTGGCGTCAATGTCGTGCGAGCAGGTTAATTGATTCATTTTGGTCGCCAATTCACTTAATGTATCGGCGACTAAAAAATGGCGGCTTTCGTGGTGCATTTGTTTTACTAAACGGTGATTGCCGAGCAGCATTTCTTTTAAAAAAGGTAGAAATTGCTTATCACGAATACGTTGATTGTGTTCGGCGCCAGAAATAGCAAATTCTTTGGCGGCAATGCGCCAATTTAATACATGCCATGTCCACGGTTTTTCTTGTTCGGCTACGCGCTGACATAACCAATGCGTGTCGAATCCGGTGATTAAAGGTTCGGGGCCGATGCGCTGTCCTTTGTGATTAAGCCACAACGCCGATTTGCATGGAATGGTGGATAAACCATGACCGTCAAAATGCGGAAAAGGATGCGGAAATCCGGCGGCGTAATTCCACATTTCACCCGCGTTTTTTATTTCAGCATCAAACTGTTCGGCGGCGAAATGATGCAATTTACCATCCGCAAACGGATGCGCGCCATTTAAAAAAGTGGCCGGCAGCGGGCGATCGTGCGGCCAGTTATGGCGCGTTTGTGCGTGCGATCCGTTGATGCCGCCGGTGGCCAATACCACGTGATCGGCACGCACACAAATGTCGTTGCCAGTGATGTCGTTGCGCGCGAGTGCGCTTGCGATCCGGCCGTGGTGTTGTTCCAGCGCGACGACGCGATGTTGCGATAACAAGGTTAAACGCCGCTGCGTATCGGCGCGGTGCAGGGCAGCGATCATTGTTAGCGTTAATTCGCGCGCTGTTCCCCAGATCACGTGATAACGCGGCACGCTGTTACCATCACCAAAACGACCGCGCTCGACCCAATTTACCGCCGGTAAAAAACGCAAACCTTCTTGAATTAAAAAATCGTAAACCTGTGAGCGCGAGTGTTCGACGTAATACCGCGCCCACGCCTGCGAGTGCTGATCGGACGGGTCCAGTTCGCCGAATCGTTGCCAATCGCGCAGTGCGATGTCGGGCGTATCGCGGATCTTCATGCGTTGTTGCAGCGGTGTGCCGATCAGCGCCATGCCGCCAAACGCCCAGCGCGCCAATCCGCCGAGTCGCTCATGGCGATCGCGATCGATAAGCACGACGGTTAAGCCGGCACGCAGACAGTCTAATGCGGTGACAATGCCGGCCAAGCCACCGCCGATGACGGCGACATCGGCCTGGACCGTGTTTTGTGACGAGTAGGTCATACGCTTGAAGCCCTATTGTCCTTGTGAAGCACAACGATAGCCGACTACTATCTGACCAGAATTGACTTATCGAGCCACAAAAATGACGTTACAGGCCACGGTTTCGGCGAGCTGGGTGAACACCGTGTTAGGCGGCGCACAGCGTTTGGGCGTGAGTGCCGAGCGCTTGCTGGCGGTGGCGGGCATTGCGGCGTCGGCGTTGCAGCAAGAACGTTGGCCCATCGACGATATCACGCGCTTGTGGCGGGCCGCCGAACGCTGCACTGGCGACAAGGGGTTGGGGCTTAAAACCGGTGCAGCGGTGGGGCCGGCCAGCCTCAATGTGGTGTCGTTTTTGTTGCAGTCATCCGCGACGTTGCGCGCCGCCCTCAATCAACTGCAAACCTATCAACGCTTGATCTCAGACGGTGGTCGCTTTCAAGTGTTGGCGGCCGAACCGGCGAGTTGGGTGGTTTACCATCCGCGTCAGGGCGAACTCGCCTTTAGTCCGCATCAACTCGAAGCGGTATTGGCGGCGGTGGTCAGCGTGATGCGCTGGGTAACCGCCCGCGATGCGTATCCTTTGCGGGTGCAATTCAGCCATAGCCAACTGGGTCCGCTGGCCGGTTATGAGCGGGTGTTTCACTGTCCGCTCGAATTTGAGCGCGGCTTCGCCGGCTTGTTGCTGGATAATCACGTGCTCGACCAGCCCTTACCACAGGCCGATGCGGCATTGGCGCTGATACATCAACGTCACGCCGCCCAGCAACTTGAACACTTGGGCGAAGCGCCGTCGTTCGAACGGGGGTTGCAGTCGTGGTTAAACGCGCAATTCAACGGCCACGCGGGCGGCGTCACCCCAACACGGGCGATGGCCGCCAAAGCCTTAAGTTTAAGTGAGCGCACGCTCACAAGGCGCTTGCAGGCGCACGGCCTGCGCTTTGACCAGCTGCTCGACGACGCCCGCAAAGCCCGCGCGTTGGCGCTTATGGGCGACCATCCTCGCCACTTGAACGACATCGCGCTTCGCTTGGGCTTTGCCGAGGCCAGCCCCTTTTACCGCGCCTTCCGCCGCTGGACCGGACAAACACCGGCGCAGTGGCGAAGAGGGGGAGCGGTTGCAAAGGAATAGCACACCGAACGACACGGCAAGGTCGCTATTTAGCCAATGACAACGAGAGTAAAACCTTTTGCAGTTCAGTAAACGGAATGCGTTCTTGTTCGAGTCGCACTTGTGCGCGCCAGTAATCTTTTCGTAAGCGATCGTAAAGTTGCTGCTCGGCGGCAGTTAAATGTGGCAAATCGTGTGCAGTTGGTGTGCTTTCTTCACCCCAGAATTCGCGCTGTGTTAGCAGCGTTTGCTCATCCATCAACAACGATTGTGTGGCGCAAAAATAGGCGCGCAGTTGCGACAAAATGGTGAAGCCGTGGGTGTCGATATCGCCGATTGTTATCGCGCATTATTCGTCACCGCCGCCGTTGTTGCCGTTTAATTGTTGGCGATACGCAGCTAAACGTTGTTCGAATTCGGCCAGCCATTGGGCATCCACAAACGCTTTAACGATGCGCAAGACTTCGTATTGTGGTGTGCCTTCGGTTTTCAATCTGCGTAAAAAACCGAGTTCGATAATTTTATTCAAATGTGTTTCAAGCTGGTCGAGCAATTTGGCTTGGTTGCTGCTGTCTGCTGCGAAAATACGAAACAATTCGCCGATATCATCGCGATTCATAACCAAGCGAGTCGCGCCACCGCTGGCGTCGAATTCGGCGAGTTTTTTTCGTAATAGCGCGAGCAATAAACTGACTGGAAACGACAGCGGTCGACGTGCCACCAAACGCGGTAGCCGCGCGTTTTGATCGTCATCGGCAAAGACGCGGCTTTTTACAAAGGCAAAGCCTTCGGCTTCATCCAGCACTAACTCTAATCCCAGCACGCTTAGGTAATCGCGCACTTGTGCTTGACGTTGCAGCAATTTTTGCCACAACGCTTCGTCGTCGTCACGGTACATCACGCCTTTTAACAAGGTGATGGTCAAATAAGATAAATCGTTATTGGTTTCGTTGTTCATATTAAGAGCGTATAAAAATAATGCGGGGTAAGCGCGCGTTTTTTTCGAACACTTCACCGTGCTCGTTAACTGTCTGCCACGCGATGTTTTCGTTGACGCTTTCGTCGACGACGGTTTGAAAGGTTTCGCAGCCCAGTTGCAAATAGGCAATCAGTTCGGCGAGCCCTTGTTGCAGGGGATGGGCTTCAATTAAATGGTATAAACCGATTTGATTGTGCGCTTGCAACGCCTGCCGGATATGCTGTGCCAAACGCGATTCGGTGCCGACAAATTGTCGCTCACTCAATGCCATGACCCACGCAATGGCTTTTTCGCTAGCGGGTGTTAAATCGAAATAGGGGTCGTCATCACCGCTTAAATAAAACTTGCGTAACCACGCTTTGTCGGCGGCGGCCCAGTCGTTTAAATAGACAAGTGCTGATCGTGGGCTTGATAGTGTGAATGCAGCGCGTAAAGCGTGTCATCGAGAGCGGCCACGAGTGCTGATTGGGCGATGACGCGAACATTCGGCGCAATAAATGATTGGTGTAAAAAACTGATGAGCAACGGCGCGTGATCAGAGCGCAGGAGTTTCCATGCTGGATGGTGCAAACGGAGTTGATCGAGGGCAGTAAAATCGGCGTTCATGTTGTCAACGGTTAAATCGCACCGCGCATGATAGCGGGATGGGCTCGCGAAGCGGTTAAGTTATCAAGGTGATTGGCGCGGCGTGGTTTTTTATTGGTGTAGATGAAGATGAGCGTCACCGCCGCCGTTCCGGTAGCCATAATGTCAGCAGCGCGATGGCGCAAAAAGCGGCACCGGCGTAAAAGGTGGACGCGGCGCCGAGGCGGTCCCACAGCAACCCAGCGGTGACACTGGCGATAAGCAGAGCGCCGCCGCTGACTAAATTGAACAGGCCAAAGGCGGTGCCGCGTAAGTCGTTTGGCGCGCTGCCTGCGACCATGGCGGCCAGCAAGCCTTGCGTGATCCCCATGTGGACGCCCCACAGTGCAACGCCGCAAAGTAGCGTGGTCCAGTGTGTGTTGTGGGCCAATACCAGATCGGCGGCGAGCAGGAATAAAAGCCCCAGCGCCAGCAGTGAGCGATGACTTACGCGGTCGGACAGTTGGCCGAAGGGGTAAGCCGTGGCGGCATAAACCAGATTCATGGCGACCATGACCAGCGGCACCAGCGCCAAGGCGATACCGCTTTGTTGTGCGCGCAAGACCAAAAAGGCTTCGCTGAATCGCGCCAGCGTGAATACGGCACCGATCGTCACCACGCGCCAGTACACCGGGCCTAGCCTTTTGAGTTGGTCGCGCTGGATTGGATTGGTTTTCGGCCGGTCAGGCTGATGCTCTGGCTCGCGTACACCGAAAACCAGTAAGGCGACCGCGAGCGCGGCTGGGATCACGGCCACCCAAAACACGGCGCGAAAGTCATCGGCCCACAACAACATCAGTGCCACGGCCAACAACGGCCCGACAAATGCGCCAACCGTATCCAGCGATTGACGTAAGCCGAATGCCGCGCCGCGCAATGTGGGCGGTGCAAGATCGGCCACCAGCGCGTCACGCGGCGCACCGCGCACGCCCTTGCCGATGCGATCGATAACTCGCGCGCCAAGCACCATGGCGGCCGTTGGCGCGAGTGCGAACAGTGGTTTGGTGAGCGCGCCCAAGGCATAACCGATGACCGTCAGCGCTTTGCGCCGTCCCCAGTAATCACTGAGTACACCCGAAAAAACCTTGACGATTAAGGCCGTCGCTTCCGCCAAGCCTTCGACAAGTCCGACGGTAAACGCGCTGGCGGCCAGTGTGCCGACCATAAAAAGCGGTAACAGGCTATGGATCATTTCGGACGAAATATCCATCAACAAACTGACCAATCCCAATACCCAGATGGCAGCGGGTAAACGCGGCGAAGTCGGTGTGACGGCGCGGTGGGAGGGCATTTTTAGTCGCTCAAGTAGTGGAGTTCGATCGTCGAATGCACGATCTCGTCATGCACACAAAGCCAATTGCGTAAGTCGTGAGCAGTGAGTGACTGATCACGCGAAACGACGGTAACGGCGCAAGAATACACGTGTTTGCCGACGCGCCAGACGTGCAGATCAATGACTTCAGTATTGGCCGTGGTGAGCACATCGCGGATCTCCTCGACCACAGGGTGATCCATCTCGCGATCGAGCAAGACCTTGCCGGTTTCGGTGACGAGGCCTTTGGCCCACACCGCCACCAGCACCGCACCGATCAGGCCCATCGCCGGATCAAGCCACGACCAACCGAAGAACCAGCCACCCAGTAGAGCCGCGATGGCGAGCAACGAGGTCGCCGCATCCGCCAACACGTGAAAATATGCCGATTTAAGGTTTAAATCGTGGTGATTATCGTGATGGTGATGAGGGTTGTGTTCGTCGTGGTGATGGTGGGCCTGTCCCAAAATCAGCGCACAGGCAAGGTTCACCACCAAGCCCAGAACGGCGATCGCGGTGGCCTCTTGATAGTGGATGGGTTGCGGTGACAGTAACCGCTCACCCGAACTCAGCAGCATCATGGCGGCGACGCCAAGCAAAAAGATGGCGCTGGCAAACCCGGCCAGAACCTCGATTTTCCAGGTGCCGAAGGCAAAGCGCGCATCGCTGGCATAACGCCGTGCCGTGCGGTAAGCCAGCATCGCCAAACCTATCGCCACCGCGTGCGAACTCATGTGCCAACCGTCGGCCAGCAGCGCCATCGAGTTAAACCACCAACCGGCGGCGATCTCCACCACCATGGTTGCCGCTGTGATCGCCATCACCCAGCGCGTGCTGCGCTCGGCCACTGCATTGCCTTTATCGAAAATGTGATCGTGGGCGGGATTTGCCGTGTGCGGCATGATGTATCTCGGGCGCTGTTTGGGGGCGAAGAGTTTAATCGGGCGATTGCGCGATAGCGATGATGACACCGCGATCACGCCATAAGGTAATGGCAATACCGCGTGCCTGCAGGTGCAAGGCGGAGGCGGCCGAGTGTGGCAACCGGCCATGGCGATCGGCATCGTAGCGAGCCTGATACACCGTGGTGTAGTGGCCGTCACGACGTTGGTAGCGCAGCTGCGCCGCCGGAATGGATTGGATCGAGCAATGGCGCGCCCCTAATAACCGGGTCGCTAAGGGGACAACGCTGGCGTTCTTGATTAGCTGCACACCGACGTCGGCCAAGGCGGGGATCCCGGTTCAATTCCCGTAATCTCAACCGAATCGAACTGGCACGGGGGCGTGCTGGTTCTTGCGGTTAGTTCGTCGATTCGGCCGACCAAGGGCCACCGACTTTCCAGTGAAACTGAAAGTTTGCCCCAGCATGGATTGCATCAGTCACCGGCATCAAAAAGGTTGTCAACGCAACAGTGACTTCGTCCAATGAGCTCGAAGCCAGTTTGTTTTTTCTGAGGAACGCTTGCCATTGCGTCTGCTTTTGCTTGTCTTGTGTAAATGCCGCAGTAAAACCAATTGGAGACTCGCGTGGGAGCATCGTTTTACGACGCCCAAACGTTGCAGCAATCGCCTGCTGCAGAATGGCTCCTTCAAATTCGGCATGTCGCGCCAATATCCAGAGATCGAAGTAATCTTTCATTCGGCTGTTTGTCATGCCCAATGATGTCACAGCCTCGAATTTTTCAGCGACCACGGTGTAACGCGGATAAACTTTGAGCTTGGGCGCTTCAAGGTCTGGCAATAGCGTCGGATACTCCACAACTTCCGGCGCTGGCGTGACGGCATCACCAAACCCAATATCAATTTGAACCGAACAGCGTGCTCCGTCGAGCAAGCCGAGCAGCGTTACGCGTACACCTGCGTAGTTCGCTTCTTTTCTGATCTCGCTTGCGCGCACGCTGTCCTGCTGAAAATCGATGCCATCAGCAACAGTGATCGCGCAAATTTCCCTGAATATGCCCTCTATATGTGGCAGTTCGGCTGATCCGAAACCTAGAAAATCAGCATCGCGTGTAGGGCGATGTGGCGTGTCGAACCATAGATCGAATAGCAATGCACCTTTCAGCAAGAATGAATCAACATGCTTTGAAATGCTGATGCGGTACAACATGCGTTCAATCGCATATCGTGTGATAACGAGATTGAAATCTTGACCAGTATTTCGTGCATTGTTCAATAATCTTGTGCGCACGGATGCGGCTATATTGCGCTCACTCATGTGAGGCTCTCCATATAAGGACGCATGACATTGGTGACCCGGCCGAGGGATGCAAATCGCCACAGGTCATCCATCGTGACTTGCCTTTTTTTCCAGGCGTCTTGCAATGCCTCCAAAGCGACATCAAGCCCGATTTTGTTTCGATATTTGAAGCAGTCAACCACTGTTTTGGCGATGCTAGTCACGCGCACGGTAACACTGTCAACCTGGTGTTCTTCGACGCCCACGGTCAGTGCCTTGCCCGAGAATCGCATTATCCTTAGCGGTGGATAATCGATTCTGGGCGCGCGCGCCTTGTTGGGGATTGCCACCCAGACCTCGAATGGCAGTTGTGTTGTGAGGTTGTGGAACTGCAAAGCGGAAAGTAGGCAAACGATAGCGCCTGGATGTTTGCGTGCCACCTCTGCCAGTGTCGCGTGTTCGGATACGGATCGCTCTGGCAATGCGTAGAGGCCGCGTCCGATCCGGCTTAGCCGCCCTGTGCGCACCAATCGGGTGAGGGCGACACGAGGCAGCCCGTGAGCAGCTAGATCGCGTGGGCGAATGAGGCCCTGAGTTTGGGCGAGTTCGATGATTCGGTGGTAGTGGTTATCCATGTCAAGGATAATGTTCCAATATGTCGGTAAATGTCAATATTAGCCGACATATTGGAACATTGACTGACGAACCAGTTAGGGGGCGAGCCGCTGCCTTTGCTCGGCCCACAGCCGGGGCGGGTCTACGGCCAAATCGAACAGGGTCAAGTGAGGTGGCAACTTGTCATCCAGAATCGCCGCCACGATATCCGGGGCCAAGGTCGTCAGATTGACCATCCGGCTGACATAGCTGTTGTTCACCTTTTCCCGTTCGGCAATTGCATTGTTCACCTCACAGGATCCGCGTTTTCAGCATCAGTCCAACGACCGCGCACGCAGCGATTACGTGGATGCATGTCAATTGCCATGCAAAACTGACCCAGATTTAGGGGTAATTGCCACCGAAAACTGACCCACCCCTAACCTTACCCTTTCGATTGACGGAAGGGGCTGTCAGGAGTGATCTGCATGGACACGGTAGGGAAGATACGTCGTTGGCATTTTCGCGACCATATCTCAATTCATGAGCTGGTACGCCGTACCGGTTTATCACGTAATACCATTCGGCAATACCTGAGGCAGACCGATAAGGTACCGGTTTATCCTGCCCGGATAAGTCCGAGCAAGCTGGATGAATATCGTGCGCAATTAACCGCGTGGTTGCAAGCCGATGCGCAATTACCTAAAGCACAGCGACGCAGTGTGAAGCGTTTATTCGAGCAGTTACAGGCGCTGGGCTTTAGTGGTTCATATGGTCGCGTGGCGGTGTCGGTAAAGCAGGCGAAAGCCGCTTCGGGCCACGCGAGCAGCAACGTTTTTATTCCGCTGCATTTTGCGCCCGGTGATGCCTTTCAATTTGATTGGAGTACGGAAGTCGTCACCCTGAACGGTGTCGCCACCAAATTGAAAGTCGCGCAGGTGCGCTTAAGTTACAGTCGTGCCTTGTTTATCAAAGCCTATCATGGCGAAAGCCTTGAAATGTTGTTTGATGCCCATGGCAGTGCCTTGCAGTATTTTGGTGGTGTGCCACGACGCGGCATTTACGACAACATGAAAACCGCGGTGACCAAAATTGAGCGCGGTAAAGCGCGTGTGTTCAATCGTCATTTTTTGCAGATGGCCAGTCATTATTTGTTTGAGCCGGTGGCTTGCACACCGGCGTCAGGCTGGGAAAAAGGTCAAATCGAAAATCAAGTTGGTAATGTGCGGGAGTGGGTGTTTGTGCCGCGCTTATCGTTGGCCAATTTAACCGAATTAAATGCGCATTTACTTCAGCGCTGCAATGAATTAAATGACACCCGAGCGCATCCACAACAAGCGGATAAAACGCTGCGTGAGATGCTCAATGAAGAGCGTGCCGCATTAAATCCTTTACCTCATCCGTTTGATGGCAGCGTCGAAAAAATCACCCGCGTCAGCAGCACGTCTCTGGTGCAATACGATAAACAAAAATACAGCGTACCGTGCGAATACGTCGGTCACACTGTCGCACTTCGCGCCTCGGCTGAACACCTCGATATTTATGACAGTGGTCAGTTTGTCTATCGTCATGAACGTATGTTTGGTGTGCCGCGATGCCATTATTGCCCTTGGCATTACGTCAAAGCCTTAGAACGCAAACCGGGCGCACTGCGCAATGGTGCGCCGTTTGTGGACTGGGTGTTGCCTGAGCCTTTGCAACGCGTACAACACAAACTATTGCAACACGACGGTGGTGATCGGGCGTTTGTGCAAGTGTTACTCGCGGTGCAATCGGTGGGATTAGAGCTGGTCACGGTGGCCTGTGAATTAGCCCTCGATGCCCACGTCGTCAACGTTGAACACATTTTGAATGTGGTGAATCGTTTGCACAGTACACCGCACGCTGAAGCCATTCAAACACCAGCACAATTGCAATTACAACACGAACCCATTGCCGATATCGCGCGTTACGATCATTTATTGGAGTGTTCAAAAAGTAGCGCCAAAAAATTAACGCAGGAGCTCTCACATGCCGCCTGATTTAATCGCTCACTTCAAATCACTCAAGCTGCACGGCATGGCACAAAGTTGCGATGAATTATTGCAACAAGCGGCACAGCAAAAATGGAGCAATAACGAATTACTGGAACAACTCTTAAACGCTGAATCCGGTGAACGCAACACGCGATCAATGGCGTACCAACTGCACGTCGCTAAATTCCCTGCGGTGCGAGAACTCGAACGCTTCGACTTTGCGGCGACACCCATTAACGAATCCATTGCGCGCGATTGGCACAACGGCCAACATTGGGATGAAGCGCGCAATCTAGTGTTAGTCGGCGGTCCTGGCACCGGTAAAACGCATCTGGCTACGGCCATCGGTCGCGCGGCCGTGCGTCACAACAAACGTGTGCGTTTTTACAATGTGGTGGATTTAGTGAATCAATTAGAAACCGAAAAACGACAAGGTGTTAGCGGGCGATTAGCCAATCGTTTAGTGTGGGTCGATGCGGTGATCTTAGATGAACTCGGCTACTTACCGTTCAGTGAAAATGGTGGCGCATTATTGTTCCATCTGATCAGTAAACTGTATGAGCGCACTTCCGTGATAATCACCACCAATTTATCGTTCTCGGAATGGGGCCAGATCTTTGGTGATGCCAAGATGACCACCGCATTACTTGACCGACTAACCCATCACTGCGACATCCTTGAAACCGGCAATGACAGTTACCGCTTCAAGCATCGCAACCAACCCGGAACAGCGGTCCAAAAACCGAAACGTTCCACTCGCCGGGTGGGTCAAAATTAGATGGCAACCCTAGGTCAGTTTTGAGTGGCAATTGACAGCAAATCAACCAACCCATCCGAATTCATGTCAATGAGTTGAACCCGATGAATAGAGCGCCAACCACGTAGCTCATGAATCTTCT
>CAZYUS010000053.1:0-14449 GCA_964650615.1 uncultured Pseudomonadaceae bacterium
GTATCTGGTGTGGCGTCCGGCCGAACACGTCAGCGTCAAAACCGGGTTCGGTGGCGGCTTTCGCGCGCCGTCGTTAAAGCAAGTGTCGCCGGATTATCGTTTTATCGGCCCGCACAGCTTTGTCGGCAACGGCGATTTGAAACCGGAGCGCAGCGACAGCCGCGAGCTGGGCGTCGAATTCGATAACGACAGCAGTCACGCGCGCGTCACCGTTTTTTCCAACGACATCGACGATTTGATTGGCACCGTTTGCATCGAAAATTGCACCGCGCCGCGTGGTCGCGTTTTCCAATACGTCAATCTGGAACAAGCCAGAATTCGCGGTGCCGAGCTAGAAGGTGGTCATCGTTTTGGTGAAAAGTGGGAATTAACAGCCAATTACGCCTATCTCGATGGCCACAACACCGCCACCGATAAGCCACTGCCAGAACGCCCGCGCCACACCTTAAACCTTGCCCTTAATTATCACGGCGAACAGTTGAACAGCGCCCTGCGTAACGAGTACATCGGCGAGCAAAGCGTTTACACCACGACAGCAGTGGAAACTCTGCCAACTTATAACGTCTGGCATCTGGACTTGGGCTGGCGCGTCAATGCCGACTGGCAGATCCGTGGCGGTGTAAACAATTTGACCGATGTCGATTTGGCCGAAAAATCGGAATTATTCAGCTATCTGGAACACGGTCGCCGCTACTGGCTTGGCCTTAACGCCAGTTTCTAAGTCGAGCCTCACGCTATGAAACCATTTACCTCGTTTTTACCCAGCCGCTGTGCGGCGATCGCGCTGCGATGGACGATGGGCTTGCTGGCGGCCATGCCGCTGGCCAGCCTCGCGGCCGACCTGCTGATCTTGAGCACCCCCTTTACGGTGCCGGTTAAGTTCGAACATCTGCGCCACTATGCCGAAGAATCGGGACTGGGGTTTAACCAACTCACCCTAGGAACCGCCGACGATCAGATCGCGGCCGCCGTCGCCAAAGCCGATTTTGTGGTACTCGATGCCGCGCGCGAAACCGATCTGTTGAGCCTGCGTAAAGCGGCCGGCAGCCCAGCGCGCTGGTTGCTGTCACAAGGCGGCAAAACCCAAGGCGCGGGCCTCACCGAAGAGATCATCGCCACTCTGGGCGTTTATTACAGCAACGGCGGCCAGCACAACGGCCGCCACTTTATGCGTACCTTGGCTCACGCCTTGGGTCAGAAAGCCGAACCGGCTTTGCCGCCACAGATCCTGCCACCGATTGGCATTTATCACCCCGACCTGCCCGAGCGCGTGGTGTCTTCAATAGCGGAATACCGGCAATGGCATCCCCTTTCGAACCACGCCCCCTGTGTGGCGATCGCGGTCTTGCGTTCTTATCTTGTCGCCGACGCCACCGCGCACATTGATGTGCTGGTGCGCGAGCTGGAAGCCAAAGGCGTGCAACCGGTGGTGTTTTACAGTGCGACTCCGAACGTTGATGCGATCAAAAATTTGTTGATGGTCAATGGCCAATCGGCGGTCGGTTTATTTATCAACACCCAGATCCAATACGACACCAGCCGACTGGCGCTTTATCAAGCGTTAAACGTTCCCGTCATGCAGGCCATCATTCGCTGGGATGCGGGCGGCGTGACCGCGTGGCAAAACAGTAAAGACGGTTTATCCGCTAACGCGTTGCCGTTTTATCTGAGCATACCCGAGCTTACCGGCGTCTCCGATCCGGTGGTGTATGCGAGCATGGAAAACGGTGTTCCGACGGCGATCCGCGAACAACTCGATGGCGTGGTAAATAAAGCAGTGCGTTGGTTGGCGCTAACGCAAAAATCCGCCAGCGAAAAAAAAATCGGTTTGATGTTTTACAACTATCCCGCCGGTGAAAAAAATTTATCGGCCGCCAGTTTAAATGTTCCGCGTTCACTCGAAGCCGTGATCAAACGGCTGCGTGAAAAACAATACACGATCGAACCCGCCGACGAAAAAGCGTTGATAAAAAAATTGCAACGACTGCAAGCGCCGTTTTACCACGACGGTGAATTAAGCCATTTAATGCGCGATAAATTGGCCGCCAAACTGCCACTCAGCGACTATCTAACATGGTTTAACACCTTGCCAAAAAGTGTGCAAAACGCGGTGAACGAACGTTGGGGCGCGCCGGAAAAAAGTCCGATGTTCAGTGATGACGGGCAACCCGGTTTTGTGATCCCGCGCTTGCAATTAGGACAACTGACCTTAACACCGCAGCCACCGCGCGGTGAGCGCATTGATGATCAAGAAAAAGCGTTTTATCACGACACCAAATCGCCGCCAAATCATTTTTATCTGGCGTCGTATTTGTGGTTACGCACGCACGCCAAGGTCGATGCACTGCTCCATTTCGGCACGCACGGCACGCAAGAATGGATGCCGGGTAAAGAGCGCGGATTATGGGTTTACGATGCACCGATGTTGGTGCTCGGCGACCTGCCCGTGCTTTATCCCTATATCGTCGATGACGTTGGTGAAGCCTTGCAAGCGAAACGGCGCGGACGTGCGGTGACGATAAGCTATCAAACACCGCCGTTCGCTCCGGCCGGCATGCACGAACGATTGGGTAAGTTGAATGATTTAATTTTGGAATATCAAATTCGTGATGATGGCGCGGTGCGCGATCGCATCAAACAAAAAATTCTGGCAGAGGCCGCCAAACAAAATGTGCTTGCCGATATGGAATGGTCAACGGAGCACGCCACTGGCGATTTTGCGTTGTTTTTAGATGCGCTGCACGATCATATCGAGGCCTTGGTCAATATGAATCAGCCGCGTGGTTTACACACCTTTGGCGTCACCGAAAACGACAGTGAACGGATTTCAACATTAATGCAAATGTTGCGACAGCCACTTACGCAAGCACTGGAATTGAAGCCGGAGCAAACGCGCGCACTCGATTACAAAAAAATTGATCAGCATCCGGCTTATCAATGGTTGTTGATTCATGTGGTAAAAAATGCCCCCTTAGCCGACACCGCAACCGCAGCACAACGCGATTTATTAGAACGCGCACATCGTCATTACGACGATTTGAACGCTACCGTCGAAATAGATGCCTTGCTCGCCGGATTATCAGGTCGATTTATTCAACCCGGCACCGGTGGCGACGTGATCCGTAATCCCGATGGCATTCCAACCGGACGCAATTTGTACGGTTTCGATCCCTCACGTATTCCTTCCGAAGCGGCATGGCAAACCGGACAACAAGCGCTGGAACGTTTGCTCGTCGATTATCAAAAAGAAAACGGTAAAGCCGCCAAAAAACTGACCTTTAGTTTATGGGCCGTTGAAACGATGCGTCACGGTGGCGTACTGGAAGCGCAAGTTTTGGCCGCGCTGGGCGTCAAACCGCAATGGGATGAAAGTGGTCGCGTCAGCGGCGTCAGTTTAATTCCTCGTCACGAGTTAAATCGTCCCCGCGTCGATGTCGTGTTATCCGTTACAGGACTGTATCGAGATCAACTGCCCGGTCAAATGCAGCTCATCAATCAAGCCGTCGCGTTGGCGGCCGCCGCCGACGAAAACGATAACCCCGTGCTACAACAAACACGCGCATTAAGCGCGCGGTTGCAGGCCGCTGGCCTAGAAGAAGCGAGTGCCAAACGTCATGCGCTCACCCGCGTATTCGGCAGCCAAAGTGGTGATTACGGCACCGGTTTAAATGACGCGGTGGCAGCATCGGATAGCTGGGAAAAAGATGACAAATTGGCCGATTTGTATTTGCGCCGCATGAGTTTCGCGTTTGGTTCCGACGAAACACACTGGAACGAAGCAAGCGATAAATTAGCCGGCGCAATCAATCTTTATGCCGAACAACTCAAAGGTACCGATATCGCGTTATTGTCGCGCTCGTCAAATTTATACGGCATGTTAACCACCGACGATCCGTTTCAGTATCTCGGTGGTTTATCGCTCGCCATTCGTCATGTCACCGGCAGCGACCCGAAATTAATGATCAGCAATTTGCGCGATCCACAAGCGGTGCGCCATGAAAGTGCCAGTCACTTTTTAGCGCAAGAATTGGCCACACGACAATTTCATCCGGGCTGGATCAGTGCACTACAAAAAGAAGGTTATGCCGGCACGTTGGAAATTGTTGAAAGCTTGAATAATTTCTGGGGTTGGCAAGTGGTCGCGCCAACGACGACACGCGCGGATCAGTGGCAAAGTTTTCATGAGGTTTATGTCAACGATCGCTATCAACTTGGTGTGCAGCAATGGTTTGACAAAAATAATCCGAGCGCGCAAGCACAACTGATCGAACGAATGCTGGAAGCGGTGCGCAAAGACTATTGGAAGGCCAGCGAAAAAACCCAGAAAGAATTGCTCGCGCGTTGGCAAGATCTGGCTAAACAAGGTCATGCGCAAACACAAAACAAAAAATTGGCCGATTTTATCAAGGCCAAAGTAAATGGTTTTGGTCTCAACAACCCCGCCAGCGCACCGACGCCGCAGCCAAACGAAGCCGCTACGCCGGTCGTAACACCACCATCACCGACTGCCGCAGAAGCGCCCACTGTACGCGGACAAAAACTGGAAAAAATCGCGCCGCAAACACCGCCGTCGTGGTCGTTTACGCCACTGATTTTATACGCGGTTTTAGCGTTGTTTATGGCGTTAGGCGTGTGGCATGGACGTCGCCAGTTTCACGCCATTTCAACGTAAGAAAACGACCACAATCACACCTTTTTCTCATTCAAAAGAGTTCTACCATCATGAATCAATTTGAAACCGTTTTACTGAGCTTATCCGAACTATTTTTTTGGCCCACGACGCTGCTTATTCTGCTGGCGTTTGCCTATGCTTTTTTTGCCATCGGTGAAACCGTGTATTTTGCTTATCGTCGCCGCCAAAACGGCGGCCGCTTATTGGTTTTGCATCGCGAGCATCCCGAATGGCAAATCGCCGATCTGGAATTGGCCATCAATCGCGATTTGGAAATGCTGAAATTGTGCAGCCGTACCGCTCCTTTGTTGGGTTTGGTCGCGACACTCATTCCTTTGGCACCGGCGCTCAATGCGCTCGGAAAAGGAGATATGAGCAGTGTCGGCCATCATATGTCGAACGCATTTTCGGCCGTTATCATTGCGCTGATTGCGGCGGCGTTGGCGTTTGTTTTATTGAGCTTTCGCCGACGCTGGGCCTTGGAAGAACTGCGGCTCATCGAACGATTGCCGCACGTCACCAAACCATCACTGTCGGAGGCCGCGTAATGCGTTATTTGATCGACGAAGATGATGATAATCCGATCCTTTCAGTGGTGAATATGATCGATATATTTTTGGCGCTTGTGGCATTGCTGTTGATCGCATTGGCTAAAAATCCGATCAACGTTTTTAGCGCCGACGATGTCACCGTGATAAAAAATGCTGGTAAACCGAACATGGAAATGGTGGTAAAAAAAGGCGAAAAAATGACCCATTACAAAGCCAGTGAACAAATGGGCGAAGGACAAGGTGAAAAAGCGGGCATCACGTATCGCCTTTCCGACGGATCACTGGTCTATGTACCGGAGGCTGGCGCAACCCCGTAATCATCGTTGTGCCAGGTTTTAAGCGACCAAAGCAAGGCGGGCTTTTGCCCGCCATTTGCCACGAATCTTGTGTCGGCCATAAAAAAGCTTTTTTGTTCAATCAGCGGACTTGATAGCTGGAATACTCGCCATCACTTACACTTGCCGAATCTGTTCCGAACGAGAATTATCATGGCCAAACATCATCGCCTTTTGATCTTGGGCTCCGGCCCTGCCGGTTATACCGCCGCCGTTTACGCCGCCCGCGCCAATTTGAAACCCGTCATCATTACCGGTTTGCAACAAGGCGGCCAATTAATGACCACTACCGAAGTCGATAATTGGCCAGGTGATGACAAAGGCGTGCAAGGCCCCGAATTAATGCAACGGATGTTGGCGCACGCCGAACGATTCGGTACCGAAATTATTTTCGATCATATTCACACCGCTAAGTTGACTGAAAAGCCGTTTAAGTTGATCGGTGATTCCGCCGAATACACCTGCGATGCGCTAATTATTGCCACCGGTGCATCGGCACAATACTTAGGTTTGCCATCAGAAGAAGCATTTATGGGCCGTGGCGTCAGTGCGTGCGCAACCTGCGACGGATTTTTTTACCGCAATCAAAAAGTCGCCGTTATCGGTGGCGGCAATACCGCTGTTGAAGAAGCGTTGTATCTGGCCAATATCGCCAGCGAAGTACACGTTGTTCATCGTCGCGACACATTCAAATCCGAAAAAATCCTGCGCGATCATTTGTACGAAAAAGTCGCGGAAGGAAAAATCAAATTGCATTTAAATTGCACGCTTGATGAAGTGTTAGGCGATCAATCCGGTGTCACCGGAATGCGCGTGAAATCGACACAAGATGGCAGTCAGTATGATGTCGATCTGCAAGGTGTATTCATTGCCATCGGACACAAACCGAATACGGCGATTTTTGACGGGCAACTGGACATGAATGGTGGTTATCTGGTGGTAAAAAGTGGCAGTCAAGGTAACGCCACCGCGACCAATATTCCCGGTGTTTTTGCCGCCGGTGATGTGGCCGACCACATTTACCGTCAAGCCATTACCTCGGCCGGTTCCGGTTGCATGGCGGCGCTGGATGCCGAGCGTTATCTGGATGCATTGGCTAAATAACCCGCGCATTTATCGGCAGCACGAGGGCGATTTTTCAATCGCCCTTTTGTCGTTTAATGCGGTATCGAAATCGGTGAGCAGTTCAGCACTTTTACGGCGTTATTGCTGATGCCGCGAGCTATTTTTCAACTAACGTCTGCACTCACCTTTCCCTCGCCCGATCTGGCTTTGGAAGAACCTAATGGCCTGCTCGCCTACGGAGGTGATTTAAGTTGCGCGCGTTTGGTGCAGGCGTATCACAACGGTATCTTTCCTTGGTTTTCTGACGGTGATCCGGTGTTGTGGTGGAGCCCAGATCCGCGCTGTGTTTTTTATCCGGCGCAATTTCATCCTCATCAGCGATTTTTACGACGCCTGCGTCACTGTGAATGGCAATTAAGTCTCAATCACCATTTCGACAAAGTCATCGAACGCTGCGCCTCCATAAAACGCCAAGGTCAGCGCGGTACGTGGATCACCAATGAAATGATCGCGGCTTATCAAGCCTTGCATCGTTTGGGCTACGCTCACAGTGTCGAGGTTTGGCAGGAAGAAAATCTCATCGGCGGAATTTACGGCGTTGCGCTGGGGCGTGTTTTTTTTGGCGAATCCATGTTCAGTGAAGTGAGCGAAGGATCGAAGACCGCGCTCACTTATTTAGGCGCATTTTTGCGTCTTCATGACTATGCTTTGCTGGATTGTCAGGTGCCAAATCCGCACCTGCTCAAGTTAGGCGCGCAACACCTATCACGCGATTTATTTTTGCCGCTGATTCAACGTGAAACGCATGTGACGATGCCCGCCGAAATGTGGCAAAGCCAGCCGCTGCCTTCCTCGTTGTTGGACGTTTTTGCATGACCTCACCCGCCTCGGGATTAAAGATCCCACTGTATCTTACGCCCGAACACGCTTGCCCTTATTTGGCAGACCAAGTGGCAACCACGGCATTTGTCGGCACGGAAGTGGCGCTTGACAAAAATATTTTCAGCGCACTGCTGCGCATCGGTTACCGCCGAAGTGGGCAGCACATTTACCGCCCCCGTTGTCGCCACTGCGAACGCTGTATTCCGGTGCGCATCCCAGCCGCGCAATTTGTGCCGAACCGCAGTCAACAACGCTGCCTGAAGCGTAATCAATCGTTGCACGTGGGTTGGGCAGCACCGCAACTAAACGATGAACATTTCGCGCTTTACGAACGCTACATCAATCAGCGCCATGTCGATGGCGATATGTATCCTGCGCGACGGGAGCAGTTTTTCGATTTTTTGTTGGCGGATTGGTGCGACATTCGTCTACTCGAAATTCGCGACGCAGACCGATTGCTTGCCTGTGTCGTCACCGATGTGGCTCATGAGGGCTATTCGGCGGTGTATTCGTTTTTCGAGCCAGACCAACACCAGCGCAGCTTGGGCGCGTTTGCCATCATGAGTTTGGTGGCCCTCGCCCGCCTCGAACAGATCCCGTTCGTCTATCTCGGTTATTTCATCGAAACCTGCCAGAAGATGTCCTACAAACGCCAATACCGACCGCTGCACGCCTTTAACGGCATCGAATGGCGTCCGTTGGACGAGTTGATTTAGTTCTGCCTCGCATTGCTGGGTGCCTGTTTTTCGGGCAAACTAGCGCGCCTTTTTGAACCACAGGACTGACGACTACAGCATGTCGCGCGAAGACTCGATAGAAATGCAAGGCACCGTGATGGAAACCTTGCCCAACACCATGTTCCGGGTAAAACTGGAAAACGGCCACATCATCACCGCCCACATCTCCGGAAAAATGCGTAAAAACTATATTCGTATTTTAACCGGCGACGATGTCACCGTTGAGATGACGCCTTATGATTTAACCAAAGGCCGTATTATTTTCCGCGCGCGTTAATCGTTAGTATTGTGTTAGCCGGTTGATAAAATCGACGAATAAAAAAGGGAGCAGCAAGCTCCCTTTTTTGTTTTCACCCAAAATTACACTGGGCTCACCGCCGCTTCATTGGCTTGATCTTCACGCGCTTTGGTTTTAAATGACAACGTGTCATCAACCAAATCGACGTGTACTTCGCCACCGCGTGACAATTTCCCAAACAATAATTCATCGGCCAACGGTTTGCGCACTTGATCACGGATCACGCGCGCCATTGGACGAGCGCCCATCGCACGGTCGTAGCCTTTTTCAGCGAGCCACGCACGAGCCGCCGCACTGACTTCGAGGCTCACACCTTTCACATCCAGTTGTGCTTGCAACTCGACAACAAATTTATCCACGACGGACAAGATCACATCAGGCGGCAGTGATTTAAATTGCACCACGGTGTCGAGACGATTGCGAAACTCGGGTGAAAACATTTTCTTAATCGCTTCCATACCATCGGTGCTGTGATCATTAATGGTAAAACCGATCGAGGTTTTCGCCATCTCTTCGGCACCGGCATTCGTTGTCATCACAATGATCACATTGCGAAAATCCGCTTTACGGCCATTGTTGTCTGTCAATGTGCCATGGTCCATCACTTGCAACAACAAATTGAAGACATCAGGATGCGCTTTTTCGATTTCATCCAAAAGTAGCACCGCATGCGGATTTTTACTGACCGCTTCAGTCAATAAACCGCCTTGGTCGTACCCCACGTATCCCGGCGGTGCGCCAATTAACCGTGACACGGTGTGACGCTCCATGTATTCCGACATATCGAAGCGCAATAATTGAAAACATAAAATACGCGCTAATTTTTTAGTTACTTGGGTCTTGCAAACGCCAGTCGGGCCTGAAAACAAAAACTAACCGACCGGCTTGTCTTCTTGACCTAAACCAGAACGCGCTAATTTTATGGCATCGGATAACACATCAATCGCTTCGTTTTGCCCGAACACCACGCCTTTTAATTGAGTCGAGAGCGTGCGCAAACTTTCGCGATCGGACGTGGACACGGTTTTTGTCGGCACCCTCGCGATCTTGGAAACAATGTCTTCGATCTCGTGAACGCCGATGACTTTTTTGCGCTTCGACGCGGGTAACAAACGCTGACCGGCTCCTGCTTCATCAATCACATCAATCGCTTTATCGGGCAGTTGTCGATCGTTGATGTATTTCGCCGCCAGCTCTGCGGCTGCATGCAAAGCAGCCGGTGTATAGCGCACCGCATGGTGTTTTTCGTAATGCGTCTTCAATCCTTTTAAAATATCAAACGTTTCTTCAATGCTCGGTTCTAATACGTCAATCTTTTGGAAACGTCGTGCTAGAGCATGATCTTTTTCGAAGATACCTCGGTATTCCTGAAACGTCGTCGAACCAATGCACTTGATGTCACCAGAGGCGAGCAACGGTTTGATTAAATTCGACGCATCCATCACTCCGCCTGACGCCGCGCCGGCACCAATAATGGTGTGAATTTCGTCAATAAATAACACCGCGCCCGGTTGTTCTTTCAACTGTTTGAGTACACCCTTAAAGCGTTTTTCAAAATCACCGCGATATTTGGTTCCGGCCAACAAGCCGCCCAAATCCAGGGAATACACCACGGCGTCGGCGATGACTTCCGGCACTTGTTTGTCGACGATACGTCGCGCCAAACCTTCGGCGATCGCGGTTTTCCCCACACCCGCTTCGCCCACTAATAACGGGTTGTTTTTCCGGCGACGACACAATACTTGAACGGTGCGTTCGACTTCTTTATCGCGACCAACTAAGGGATCAATTTTTCCTTGGCGAGCGAGTTCATTTAAATTGGTTGCAAAACTTTCGAGCGGCGTTGCCGTAGGTTCAGGACCGCCCTCGTCGTCACTTTCGGATGGCGGCTGAGGTTGTTCTCGATCCGGATTACCCACTTTGGAAATGCCGTGCGAAATATAATTCACGACATCGAGACGCGACACTTGTTCTTGATGCAACACGTAAACGGCTTGCGATTCTTGCTCACTGAAAATCGCGACCAATACATTGGCACCCGTCACTTCTTTTTTGCCCGCCGATTGCACATGAAAAACGGCGCGTTGCAACACTCGTTGAAAACCCAGCGTTGGTTGCGTGTCACGCGAATCGTCATCCTTGGGCAACAACGGAGTAGTCTCGTCAACAAAATGTTGTAGATCTTTTTTCAAGCGATCGACATTAGCGCCACACGCTTTAAGCACATTGATGGCGACGGCGTTGTCCAGCAGCGCCAACAGCAAATGCTCGACAGTCATAAACTCGTGACGTTTATCACGCGCTTGTTTGAAAGCTTGATTCAACGTTAATTCGAGATCTTTACTTAACATGACGACCAACTCCTTAGACTTCAGGTCGCTTCTACCGTACATTGCAACGGGTGTTGATTCGCTTTCGCGTACTCCACCACTTGCATTGCTTTGGTCTCGGCAATTTCAAAACGATAGACACCACATATCGCTTTACCTTCGGTATGAACCTGCAACATAACGCGAACCGCTTTTTCTTGGTCCATAGCGAAAAAGCGTCGCAGCACTTCAACGACGAAATCCATAGGAGTGAAATCGTCGTTCATCATTAAAACCTTGTACATACGCGGCCGTTTCAGTTCCGGTTTGGCCGGTGCTACGTCCACGCCGTGTTGTACTGACGGCATTTGCGAATTACTCATAACCATAAGCTTAGTTGAGACTGGGAAAAACCCCATCGGATGACCCGATGAATGCGGCTTCAATCTAACATATTCAAGCGCTATAACTGAGTGTTCTGTTTTGTGCCGCAAGCGCTTGACAGCGAGCTTTGCGAATGTTCAATATTCAACCTGCCCTGCCCGTTGTCCGATTGTTGTAGGAAGCCTTCTCACAAAACGAGAGCGGCGTCCTTATTCGAGGAGCAGCCAGCAAATCCGTTGTGGTTTAGCAGAAGGAAGTGAGGTATGGCGCACGGCACGGTGAAGTGGTTTAACAACGCCAAGGGCTATGGCTTCATACGCCCGCAAGAGGGCGGAGAGGACGTTTTCGCCCACTATTCATCCATCGAAATGGACGGTTATAAAAGTCTGAAAGCCGGACAGGAAGTCTCGTTCGAAATGGCTCCGGGTCCCAAAGGCACCCACGCCATGAACATTTCAACCAGCAAAGCCGAAAAAACCTAGTTCGCTTTGACTTGTACTGGTGGACTCTTTTGACAAGGCACGCTAACCGCGTGCCTTTCTCTTTTTGGGCAGCATCGTTACAGTGCGTCCCGCTTCCAAGGCAGGCTACCCATGTCGCAACTGATTCTGTTCAATAAACCCCATGGTGTGATTAGCCAGTTCTCTCCCGAGGGCGGGCATAAGACCTTGAAAGATTTTATCGCCGTGCGCGATGTCTATCCGGCTGGGCGATTGGATACCGACTCGGAAGGACTGCTGTTATTGACCGATGACGGTACGCTGCAAGCACACCTTTCAAGCCCCAAATTCAAACAGCCCAAGACCTACTGGGTGCAAGTAGAGGGATTGGTGACAGAAGAAGCACTGAGCAATCTGCGGCGCGGTGTCGAGTTAAACGATGGCCTTACCCTGCCCGCCGAAGCAAACGTCATCGCCGAGCCGACGTTGTGGCCGCGAGACCCACCGGTACGATTCCGCAAAGCCATTCCGACTTCGTGGTTGGCCTTAACCATACGCGAAGGGCGCAATCGCCAAGTTCGTCGCATGACCGCGCACGTCGGCTTCCCCACGCTACGGTTAGTGCGTTATTCGGTGGGCGAATGGACCATCGACGAGCTAGCGACCGGTGAATGGCGTCAAGTTCGTCCGCCAGGAAAATAGTAAAAGGGCAACAAAATTGCCCTTCAAAAACGGCAAGTTCGCACCGTTGAGGTTATCGAACGCGGTCAATCACGGTGGCGATGGCATTGAGTACCGAGGCACCGAATAGTTTGCTGCGATCGCCGTTCCAGCCGACGTCGGCATCGGGCAGATTGGCGTTATCTTTAAATGGCATTTCGATGGTGTAGGCCAAGCAATCGAAGTGTTGACCGACCCAATTCGTGGCTAACGTCAAATTGCCTTCGCCGAAGGTGTCTTTGGTGTAACCGAACTCATCTTGGAAATCGGGTGACACGGCCGCCCACGCGTCTTTAAACGCTTTTTCGAGTTGCGCGATACGATCGTTATAGCCGGGATTGCCTTCGCAACCGGCAACAAAGTTATATGGCAATCCTTCATCACCGTGTGCATCTAAAAACAAATCAACACCGACTTGTTGCATTTTTTGGCGCACTAAAAATACTTCAGGCGAACGCTCCATCGTGGGCGTTTGCCATTCGCGATTCAAATTGGCTCCTACCGCATTGGTGCGCAAATTACCGCGCACCGCGCCATCCGGATTCATGTGTGGTACCACGTAAAAAACGCATTTATCCAATAACACGCGTGCGAGCGGATCATCACGGTTAAGCAAACGCTCAAGCATTCCCTCGATGAACCATTCCGCCATGGTTTCGCCCGGATGCTGGCGCGCTTGTACCCACACTTTTTTACGCGCGGCAAACGGCACGCTTGAATATTCATTGCTGATCTGCAATAGCGTCATGTCACGACCATCAAGCGTTTGCCCGAGATGCTCGACATTGACCATTTCGTCATCGTTGGCCCACGCGATCAAATCGAGATGACGCTCGTAAGAATACGGTTCGAAATACGCGAACCAAATGTTGTCGCATTCTGGCGTTAATTCCACCACCATTTCTTTGCCGTCATAACGGGTGGGAACACGGAACCAGTCTTGACGATTGTAACTGGCGACGACTTGATAGGTTTCCCATCCAGCAGGATAGGCACACGCACTTGCGTTTAAGAACCGCAACGTGATGGCTTGCGCTTTTGCTCCGTGTAAACGGAAGTAAAACCATTGCGCAAATTCAGCAGCATTGTCGCGCCGGATATTTAGTTGAATGTCACGCGGGTTTTCGAGATTAACGACGTCGATGGCACCGGCGTCAAATTGGCTATTGATTGAGATCACGGCTAGCAACCACTTGAGAAATGAAGTGGCCGGATAATAGCGGTTAAAACGCCATTTATATAGAAAGTTTATGGCAACAAATTCAAGGGGCAGCGTCCAAACACGACGTTTTCGTAGCGGCAATTCGCTAACTACCGAACACCAAAAAGGGCGACGAATCGCCCTTACGACATTCTGCCGAGTCGTGTGTTTTTAAGGCACGGTGCCAAACAATATGGCAAAAAAATGAAACACACTGCCGCCCAACACAAAAACGTGCCAGATCGCGTGATGAAAGGGCAAAGACCGCCAGACATAAAACACCACGCCGCCAGTGTAACTCACTCCGCCTAACATCAAAAAAATCATCCCCTTGGCGCTGATGCTGGCTAATAACGGTTTGAAAGCAATGACGATCAGCCACCCCATAGCGATATAAAGTGCCACCGACGCCTTGTTGGATTTGCGGCCGACAAAAACGCGCAATAACACGCCGGTAACGGCCAAGGTCCAGATCGCGGCGAAAATGCTCCAGCCCCAAACGCCCTGCAAATTGACCAAACAAAACGGCGTATAAGTGCCGGCAATCAGCAAAAATATGGCGGAATGGTCGAACGCGCGCAAAATTTCCTTGGCGCGCGGGTGAGTGACGCTGTGATACAACGTGGACGCTGCGTACATCAAAATTAAGGTGGCACCAAAGATACTGACACCGACGATATGCAGCGCCGTTCCGGTGGCACTGCTCCATCCAACTAGCACCGCCAGCGCCACAATGGCGGCGATGGTGCCAAAACCGTGGATCAGGCTGTTGGCGAGTTCTTCGGCGGGGGTATAACGGGCGGCGGTGCTCATCGACATTCTTCAGGATCAGTTCGGGCGCTCAAGTTAGCGATT
>CAZYUS010000053.1:14459-20317 GCA_964650615.1 uncultured Pseudomonadaceae bacterium
ATTTGCCCGCCAACTGACAAATGAAATTCAAACGATCGTTTTAGCCGCGCCGAATTTATTCTTTCAACCAATCGCGACATTCGTAATACCAATACGTGGCTTGCGCGGCCAGCAGTCCCAGCCATCCGTACGTCGGCGGCAAACCGAATCGTTCGAACCCGCTTGGCAGCGACTTACCATCCGCAATGGCTTGCGCGACGCACTGCCCCGCCAAGGTGGTCGGCCCAACACCGTGGCCGCCAAAGCCCATGGCATACCATATGCCGTTAGGCAGACAACCGATCTGCGGCATTTTGTGACGGGCATAACTCATCATGCCGCTCCAAGCAAAATCAACCTGACATCCGTGCAACTGGGGATAGACCTTGAGCAGATCGCGATAGAGTAACTGCGCTACTTGTGCGGGCGTGCGATCTAAAATTGAAATACGTCCGCCCCATAAAATACGGCTATCGGGTAACGGCCGATAATAATCAAAAGCGAAACGCGTATCGTAAACGGCTGCTCCGCTATTCATTGCGGTCGCTAATTTGTCGTGCAGTGGTTCAGTGGCCATGACATAAGTGGCGATCGGCAACACCGCACGCGCTAACGCCGGATAGACACGGTTGATATAGCCGCCGCACGTCATCACGACCTGCTGCGCGTGAATAACGCCATGAGCCGTGATCACCCGTTTTTCAGCGCGATCGGCAATGATGTCAATGGCACGAGTGCGCTCAAAGATCTGACCGCCTTTTTCGGCGATGACACGCGCCACACCTTGCGCGTATTTGAGTGGATGGAAATGAAACGCGTTGCTTTCGTGCAATGCCCCAAAGTAACGTTGACTGCGCAATTTCTCGCGCGTTTCTTCTCGTGATAACGAGCGCCACTCGACATCAAATTCGCGCCGCATAAATTCACGCTGGCGCTCAAGAATTGACGGATCATCAAACCAATTAGCCAACAAAACACCGTCATAACAAGCATCACAATCAATGTGATAGCGCGCAATGCGCTGGCGAATCAATTCCACGGCATCCAGCGTCAACTGATAAAGCTGACGCGCTTTGGGTTTGCCCAGTTGCGCGATCAGATCGGCATTATCCAAACTGAAACCACCAAAAACAAAACCGCCATTGCGCCCCGAAGCGCCAAAGCCAATCTGCTCGGCTTCGATAAGCACCACGTCTTTGACGCCTTTTTCGAGCAGGCCCAACGCGGTGGCCAAACCGGCGAACCCACCACCAACAATGCACACTTGGCAATGGATGTCGCCGACCAACGCCGCCAATCCGCTTTGCGCGGCGGTCGCGCGGTAATACGTCGACTCGTGCGTAACCTTAATGTTCATCAATCGCCTGCTATTTTTTGCGGATATAAAACTCGCGCACCGCATCGTTAGTGCTGTGCAGCAACAGCTGATGGCCGGATAACTGTATCCACGCCGGAATATCGCGATCGGCCCCCACGTCGGTGGCGATCAGCAATAATACTTGCTGACTCTGAAGTTGATTGACCGCTTGTTTTGCGCGCAATAACGGCAGCGGACAACGCAAGCCCGACGCATCCACCATGCGATCAACGGGGAACTTCACGTCAAACACCGATTCTGAATCAGGGGATTCAGTTCCCATGCTGGCGGTACCTCATTACAATTATTAGACCGCATTTTATCGTTTACTCAGGTTGTCGCCCACTATGTGGAAACTCATTGCTTCATTTTGTTTCACCTGTTTTATCGCGGCGATCGCGGACGCACAAAGCGAACTGCCCGACATCGGTAGCAGCACAACGCGCGTGCTTTCCATACAAAAAGAGCAAATTGTTGGCGATGACTACATGCGGCAACTACGACAATTTGCGCCGCTGATGGACGATCCTGAAATCGTTTCCTATATCAACGAATTGGGATTCCGATTGGTGTCTAACAGCCCTGACACCAACGAGCATGAATTTTATTTCTTTGTGATTGAAGACGATTCGCTAAACGCGTTTGCGTTGCCAGGCGGTTATGTCGGCATTCATTCCAAGTTATTTATGATGGCCGACAACGAAAGCGAACTCGCCGGCGTATTGGCCCACGAAATTTCGCACGTCACTCAGCGCCATTTGGCGCGACGTCTTGAAAAAGCCGATCAAATTACCTTCCCAACATTAGCCGCGATTTTAGGCGGCATTTTACTCGCTGCCACCAATCCGCAAGCGGGCATCGCCATCGCCGCCGGAGCACAAGCCGGCGCACAACAATATTTAATTAACCACACGCGCGAAAATGAAGCCGAAGCCGACCGCATCGGCATGCAAACAATGGCGCAAGTAGATTTAGATCCCAATGGCATGACGTCGTTCTTCGAGAAAATGGAAAAACAGACACGTTATATGCGCACACCGCCAGCGGTATTGCTAACGCATCCGGTATCACAGCAGCGCATCGCCGACGCGCGATTGCGCGCCAGCGATCTCAAACCTCGGCCCATTCAAGAATCGATTTATTTCAAATTGATGCAAGTAAAAATTCACGAACAAGTACAAAAAGACAGCAAGACCCGTGAAAAAGAAATCAAACAAATGCGCAGCAATAATGACGATGAAACGGTTATACAATACGCAGAAGGGCTGTTCGCCCTACGTATGCAACGCTTCGAAGACGCTGAAAACATTTTCGAACCCTTGCTAAAAAAAGACAAACGTAACGCGAGTTACCTCATCGGTATGGCAAATGCGCTGACTGGGCAAAACCGCAATGATGAAGCCGAAAGTGTATTAAATGAAGCACTGGCAACGCAGCCTGGCCATCACGCCTTAACCATGGCCTATGCACAAACGCTGCTACTCAATAACAAAGCCGAGATCGCGCGACAAAAATTGATGTCCTATATTAGCTTGCCCGATCGCGAGCCCAATGTTTATCAATTGCTGGCATCGGCACAAGAAGCGTCGGGACACGCCGATGAAGTGCATGAAAGCCACGGACTCTATTTGCAAGCCATCGGCGATTTACGTGGCGCACTACAACAATTCGAAATGGCGCGTCGCTCGCGAAGCAGTGACCCGTATTCCACCACACGCATTAATGCGCGCATAAAACATATTCAACAGATTTTATTAGAGCGCAGAAATAATCGACGTTAGACATTTTTCATTTCAGGGCGATTTAGTCATCGCCCATTTTCATTGAAAGAACACTAAAACAGCTTTATTGTTTCTTACTCGCCATCACCAAGTCGTCGCTATAATGGACTTTTCCATTTTTATCGACAATAACAGCCGATACGTTTTGCATACCATTAATTAATGCCAACCCACGTTCTGCGCCCAAAATAAATACCGTGGTTGATAAGGCATCGGCCGTGGTGGAATCGTTGGCCAAAATCGTTACGCTTTGACTTTCGCGCGCCGAATCACCGGTTTTCGGATTGAGTATATGATGATAGCGTTTACCCTCTTTATCATCGAAATAGCGCTCGTAATCGCCCGAGGTCGAAACAGCGGTGTCCGCCAACGGTAACGACAATAGTTCTTTGTTCTTGTCGCGCGGATGTTTGATCGCGATAAACCACGGACGCCCTTCACGACTACCGATGACAAAACTGTCACCACCGGCGTTGACAAAGGCACTGCGGATCCCTGCGGCTTTTATGATCGCCACACATCGATCGATGGCATATCCTTTGGCGATGCCGCCGAGATCGATTCGCGTACCGGACGTTTGAAATCGAATCGAATGTACCGACGGGTCCATGCGCAAATGATGGTAGTTAATATTCGGTAAATTAGTCGCTATGGTTTGCGCGTCAGGCTTAATGCCGTGGCGATAATCGTAATAAAACCCCACCGATGAAAACGTAATATCGAATGCGCCATTTGAGCGCTCAGAAAAATCGATCGACGTGTTAATCAAATCGAATAACTCTTTCGAAATCATCACCGGCGCCACATACGCGTCGCGATTGATTCGGCTCAATTCGCTGGTTTTGACATACGGACTCATGGTGCTGTCAATGCGCTGCATTTCAGCTTGCACCGCATCCATGACGGTTTTTGCGTGGTCGGCATCGTGGTCGGACACTTCAACACGAGCAACCGTTCCCATCACATTAAATTGCCGCTCAAACCACTGCGCCTGCGCAGTCATTGCGATCAAAAGTACAGCACTTACACCGCCGAGAAGCCTGCGCAAAATCATGATGTTGAACCTAAAAAAATGAGAAGACGTATCAAAACGAGAGTGACGCTTGCAAAACAACAGTGCTCGCGCCGGTAGGGAGACATTTAGATCTATTGCCTATCCGTTAAGCGAGAGTGATTTTTTTGTAGGGCGAGCTTTAGCCCGCCCTAGCGTTAAACAAATTCACTCGCTGAGTAGCATTAGTCTGCTGACCGCCGCGTGATCGACGAAATCCAATCCAACTCGGTTCTTCCTCCGACGAGCGTTAATAACAACCACGCATCACGACGGGAAGAAATCCATACGGAAAGTGTCTTTCCATACTTCAACATTCATTGCACCAAAATCGATCTGCTTAACTTTGGTCAACAATTTGCGTTCGAGTTCAGCGTCACCAAGCTCACTGGAGGCGATTTCACAGGCACTGACGCGACCATCGGCTTCGATGGTTAAACGAAACACGACACGACCTTTCATGTCCGGCGCGTTGCGAAGCGCGCGATGGTAAAGCGCTTGCAAAGCCCCCTTAGCACCATCAAACGCTAGTTGGATATTTTCATCAGGACGACGACCTTTGGCTTTATCCGCATTGGTCTTATCGCCCGACACGGAGGCCGGTTTGCTGCTAACGTCAGCGGTTTGGATACCGCCGATGCCGCTCACCACGCGCGACGTACCACTGCCTGCCAAACCGCTGCCATTACCGGCATCGGTGCTGGCTCGCGCCGTCACCACACCGCCGCTGCCGGCTTTGGCTCGGTCGGCAATGAGCGAGCGTTGCGTCGCGGCTGAATCACCAAATCCTGCCGGAGCGACATTGGTCACTAAGTTTTGTGTACCGGCTGGCTTGGCACTTGGGGCGGCCGACGAACGTAAGTCCGCCAAGGCGTCAAATCCGGCCGCTGCAAATTGTTTGCGCGCTTCGGCTTTGGCTTTTTCTTTACGCACCGTATCGACCGGAGGCGCGTCATCTGCTTTGGGTTTTTCGACGACTTTACTGTCATCCGGTGTCGGTTGTTCCGGCGGTTTTTCTTCCACCACGTCTGGCTTTTTTTCTTCCTCGATCTTCGGCGCTTCAACCACCGGTGGCGGTGGCACTTCTTTTTGCTCCACCACTAACTTCACCAGACGCTCAGGGAGCGCTGGTTTCAACACGCGCGGCGGTGCCGGTAATTTCACAATCGTAATGATGACGCTGGCGAGCATTAAAAAGATCAACAACGACAGCAATATTTTACGAAAGCGACCTTCTTCTTCCGGCAAGCGATCCCACGGTAACAATGGAGAGATTCTGCTCATGGTTGCCATGCGTTACTCCTTTTTCAGCACAGCAAGAGAAATATCGGTGTACTGCGCATCGGCGAGCGTGTACATGATTTTTTTCAGCAGATGATACGGAATATTTTTGTCGCCCATGATAATCGCCGGATTTTTTTCATCCGCACTGGCGATCAAACGATTCTGCCGCTGCAACTGCAACTCGGCGGTCAGTGGCGGCAATAAGTCCGCTTCATTTTTTTCTGCTTCAGAAGCCTTCATCACAGGACGACCTTGAACGATGATGTCGTCTTTACTGACCATAACGATCAGAGCATCTTCCGGCAGTTTTTCCGAAGTCGATTGTGGCAATTTAATCGAATCACTGGCCGGCATTTGCGTTTCGGCACCTTGATTGACCAATAAGAAAAAAACCAAAATGGTAAAA
>CAZYUS010000054.1:0-20157 GCA_964650615.1 uncultured Pseudomonadaceae bacterium
TGCCAATGCAAAATCGTTTGCATTTCGCCAAAGTCGTCAATACGTCCGGAGTAAATATAAGTGAGCAGCGGATGTGGACGATAAGGCGATTGCTCAATCAGTTTTTGCAGTGGTGATGTTTGCAGCGCATTGACAATAAATATGGCAGCGGCCGAAAGCCCTGCGATCAACGACCCCGCCATGGGGCTGATCCCGAAGGGAATCGCCAGTAGCGGTGGCATGGTTGCCGCCAGAAATGTTGGCCAATTACTGTGAGAGATTTTGCGTTGGCGCGTGGCGCGTGCGAGTGTGCCTCCGACGTCGGCAAAGGCGGCTTCCGCACGCGCAACGCATTCACGTGAGGGACGAAATCGCACCGACTCATAACCAACGATTTGGTTGCCATCGAATACCGGCGTCACGAAGGCATCGACCCAATAATGGTCGCCGTTTTTTGCACGGTTTTTCACCACGCCCATCCACGAATTGCCGTGCTGGATCTCATCCCACAGATTGGTAAACGCGGCCTTCGGCACATCGGGATGACGCAAAATATTGTGCGGTGCGCCGAGCAATTCTTGCTGGCTGTAGCCACTCATATAAACGAACACGTCGTTGGCGGTGGTGATGATGCCTTTGGTATCGGTCGAACTGACGATCTGTCCAGTGCGAGGAAATTCGCGTTCGATTTGGGTGACGGGACCGTTGTTGCGCATCAAAACAACCAAGTCTTGTGGGGAGATGTAATCAAAAGTAGCACAGCTTTAGTCTTTCAACCAACCTTTCCCTGCTTGCCTTAGTCTATGATGACGAACATTCTTTTTTGGTTCTGTTTCTACCCGATGTCACTAGCGCTTTTTGATACACACTGTCATCTGGATTACCCGCCCTTATTGGAAAACGCCGCAGAGTATCTTTTGCAGGGCGCGGCGCAAGGAATTACTCAAACGATGGTTCCTGCCACCACCGCAAGTCGCTACGAATCGTTAGTCGCACTGGTTAATCGTTTTGCCAGCTTGCGCTTGGCACTGGGTTTACACCCGTGTTATCTGGACGAACACGACGATAAGGCAATTGCGCAAACTCAGGCGGCGGTTGCTTGTCATCATCCGGTCGCTATTGGTGAAATCGGACTCGATTATTATGTCGATACGCTGGATAAAACGCGTCAACAAACCGTGTTCGAACACATGATCGATGTGGCGGTGCAGCATCATCTGCCGCTGGTCTTACATATCCGTCGCAGTCACGATGCGGCTATCGCGACGCTGCGGCGAAAACGGTTTGAATGGGGGGGTATTGTTCATGCGTTTGCCGGCAGCGAAGAGCAAGCCAAACAGTGGATTAAACTGGGGTTTGTGCTGGGGTTTGGCGGGGTGATGAGTTACGAACGCGCGACCCGAGTTCGCGGCCTAGCGGCCTCGTTGAGCCTGCGTGATATCGTATTGGAGACCGATGCACCGGACATGGCTCCGGCACAGTGGGCGCAGACGTTTAACACGCCTTTAGCGCTGTTGAATAATTTTCATACCCTGTGCGCTTTGCGCAACGAATCGCCGGAATTGATTGCGCAGGCGACCACACAAAATGCGTGTCGAGTGTTGAATCTTTAGCAGAAATTCGCACGGCGGGTATTCGCTGTCGCGCTGATCCGTTACCCTTAACCTATCGCCGCTTGTTGTCGGAAATAAAAGAATGAAAGAACGCCTGTTGCAACCACAAGAAATTCTCGAATTATTGCACAAAGAAAAACACCTGACGCTGGAGCAACTGCAAACCAGTAAGTTGCGCGTGCGTGCCAACAGCGAAGAAGGGGCGATAAGTCAAGTTGCTAAACTGGAACTGAAATCCGCCACTAATCCCGCCGTTACGTTCGCGCCTGAATATTTAGTTGAGTGGTTGAGCAAATTTTTTGAACTGCCTTATTACCGCATCGATCCGTTAAAGATCCGCCCCGATGCAGTAACGGCAGTGATGTCGCTGCCGTTTGCACAGCGACATCGCATTTTGTGCGTCGATGTACAAAATGATTACGTGGTGATGGCGACCTCGGAACCGTTGGCACGTAATTGGATCAATGCGTTGCAACACACCATACGAAAAGAAATTCGTTTAGTGCTAGCCAACCCTGCGGCGATAAAACGTTATCAAGCCGAGTTCTATCAAATTTCGCGATCGGTAAAAGGCGCGAATGTTGAAAACCGCGACAGCAATGTCAACAATTTTGAACAACTGGTGGACTTAGGTCGCGCGGGTGAAGTTGATGCCAACGATCAACATATCGTTCGCATCGTCGATTGGATCTTGCAATACGCCTTTGATCAACGCGCGTCGGATATTCATATCGAACCACGACGCGAACAATCGTTCATTCGTTTTCGCATTGATGGCGTGTTGCAAAAGGTCTATGACATGCCGTCATCCATCGGTATTGCCGTGGTCGCGCGCATGAAAATTCTTGGCCGCATGGATGTGTCGGAAAAGCGTAGGCCGCTTGATGGTCGCATCAAGTCACGCACACCCGATGGTCAAGAAGTGGAATTGCGTTTATCAACATTGCCCACCGCGTTTGGAGAAAAATTAGTTGCGCGTATTTTTGACCCCAATGTGCTGGTCAAAAAATTTGCGCAATTAGGTTTAGAGCGACAAACCGAAAAACGCTGGTTGCAATTAATTGAAAGTAATACTGGTATCGTACTCGTGACCGGTCCAACCGGTTCAGGAAAAACCACTACGCTTTATACATCGCTTAAACATTTAGCGACACCAGAAGTGAATGTCAGCACGATTGAAGATCCGATCGAAATGGTCGAGGGATCGTTTAATCAAATGCAAGTACAAAGTGATATTGGTGTTACGTTTGCGAGTGGTGTGCGCGCTTTAATGCGCCAAGATCCTGACATTATTATGGTCGGTGAGATCCGCGATCTCGAAACCGCCGAAATGGCGATTCAAGCGTCTTTAACCGGCCATTTGGTGTTGTCTACGTTGCACACTAATGATGCGGCGGCGGCGGTGCAACGATTAATGGATATCGGCGTTCCGCCGTATATGATCAATGCCACCGTGATCGGCATTATGGCGCAACGATTGGTGCGTACACTTTGTCCACATTGCAAACAAGAAGTATCACCCGATGAAGAAGCGTGGAACACTTTGGTCAAACCGTTTGATTTACCGGTTCCAGAAACCATGTTCAGACCAAAGGGGTGCGATGAATGTCGTCACACCGGTTATCGTGGTCGTCAGGGTATTTATGAATTATTAATGTTGACGCCCGCCGTACAAAAACTGATTCATAAAGATTGCGATGTGCGTCCGATCCGCGATCAAGCGATCAAAGAAGGCATGAATTTATTGCGCATCAGTGGCGCTTACAAAGTTGCCGGTGGATTAACCACCATAGAAGAAGTGTTGCGTAATGCACCGCCACCGGATTTTGATTAATCACCAGCGAGTTAAGTTGAAGGGATCTTGAACCATTTTGCAAAAGCAAAAGCCCGCATTTAAGCGGGCTTTTTATTTGGTGCCGGAGGACGGACTTGAACCGTCACATGCTCTCACATACCGGATTTTGAGTCCGGCGCGTCTACCAATTCCACCACTCCGGCGAGGGATGTTTTTGCCTGTCTAGTGCGACAGGGCGCGCAGTATACCAAAAGATTTCCGAGGGTCAACAGTTGCTGTGCTGTTCGTTAACGCCAACATTCGGTACAGTGCGCGCGCCATGAAAACTGAAGATTTTGATTACTTATTACCGGACGAATTAATCGCGCGTTATCCGCTGCCTGAACGCACGGCGAGCCGGTTAATGCACGTTGCAGCGCAAGGTGCTGCGATCGCACATCGGCAATTTTCGAGCCTACCGGATTTAATCGACGCGAATGATTTGTTGGTGTTTAACAACACCCGCGTTTTGGCGGCGCGTTTATTTGCGCACAAGTTAAGCGGCGGTAAAGTCGAAATTCTGGTCGAACGGTTGGTGGATGACCATCACGTTATCGCGCACTGCCGTTCCAACAAATCGCTAAAGACCAACGCCGTGCTGCAAATCGGCGTAAACGAAGCAGACGCAGTTTTAGTCACTGTCCAAGGACGCGAAGGTGATTTGTTTATTTTGCAAAGTTCCGTCAAGTGGGCTGACGTGCTGGAGCGGTTCGGCCATATGCCATTGCCGCCTTATATTGATCGGGCTGACGAGTTGTCCGATCGCGAGCGTTATCAAACTGTGTTCAATGCGGTTCCCGGTGCGGTCGCGGCGCCCACCGCCGGATTGCATTTTGATCAAGCGATGCTGGATTTGTTGCGCGATAAGGGTGTGCGCATGGCGCAAGTCACTTTGCACGTTGGCGCTGGCACCTTTCAGCCGGTGCGCGCGGCGAATATCGCCGATCACGTGATGCACGCCGAATGGTTGCAGGTCGATCAACAGGTCGTTGATGCCGTTCGTGATACCAAACAACGCGGTGGCCGCGTTATCGCCGTGGGGACGACAGCCGTTCGCTCATTGGAGACGGCGGCGCAATCCGGTCAATTAGCGGCTTTTAGTGGCGACACCCGTATCTTTATTTATCCGGGCTATCAATTTCGCGTCATTGACGCGCTGCTCACCAATTTTCATTTACCGCAATCGACATTGCTGATGCTGGTGTCGGCGTTTTGCGGGCGCGAAACCATACTTAAGGCTTATCACGAAGCCATTGCCCTCCGTTACCGGTTTTTCTCGTACGGTGACGCCATGTTGCTGACTCAATAAGGAAGCGTCATGTTATTCGAGCTATTAGCTAATGATGGCGGCGCCCGCCGTGGGCGGATGACGTTTGCCCGGGGCGTTGTCGAAACGCCGGCGTTTATGCCAGTGGGAACCTATGGTGCGGTAAAGACCATGACGCCCGACGAGATCAAGGCGATCGGCGCGCAGATCATTCTGGGCAATACCTTTCATTTAATGCTGAGACCCGGCACTGAGCTGCTCGATAAGTTCGGTGGCCTGCACCGATTTATGCAATGGGACAAACCCATTCTCACCGATTCCGGCGGCTTTCAAGTATTTAGCCTTGGGGCGCTGCGTAAAATCACGGAAGCGGGCGTACGTTTTCGCTCACCCATCGACGGCGCACAAGTGTGGTTGGATCCGGAAACGTCGATGCAGGTCCAGCGCAGTTTAGGTGCGGATATTGTGATGATTTTTGACGAATGCACGCCTTATCCGGCGACGTGGGAACAAGCGAAAAAGTCGATGGAATTGAGCTTGCGCTGGGCCGCCCGCTCCAAGACTGCCCATGCGGATAATCCGGCGGCGCTGTTCGGTATTGTGCAAGGCGGAATGTACGATGACCTGCGCCACATCAGCGCGGAAGGATTGATGAAAATCGGCTTCGACGGTTATGCCATCGGTGGTTTATCGGTCGGTGAACCGAAAGAAGAGATGTTAAAGGTGCTCAACACCACTACGCCGCAATTACCGAATGACCGCCCGCGTTATTTGATGGGTGTGGGCAAACCCGAAGACATCGTCGAAGCCGTGCGTCGCGGAATAGACATGTTCGATTGCGTTATGCCGACGCGCAATGCGCGTAATGCTCATCTTTTCACCAGTGATGGTGTGTTGCGTTTACGCAACGCACAGTTTCGTCACGACGAAAATCCACTGGAAGCCTCTTGTGATTGCTACACCTGTCGCCATTTCTCGCGGGCGTATTTGCACCATCTCGACAAAACCAAAGAATCATTGGGCGCAAGACTGAATACGATACACAACTTGCGGTATTACCAACGTCTGATGGCTGGTTTGCGCGGGGCGATCGAAACCGGTACATTTGCCGCCTTTATTTCCGACTTCTATCACCGCCGAGGCTTAACGGTTCCGGCTTTGTAGAATGGGTTTTATCAAGATTCAAAAAAATTAATTTTCAAGCCGCAATGCCTGAATCGCCATTCATTTATTTACAGAGGATATTAACGTGAACTTTTTTATTTCTGCTGCCAACGCAGCCGACAGCGCACCTGCTCAACAAGGTGGTGGCTGGGAAATGCTGATTATGCTCGGCCTTTTCTTCGTAATTTTTTATTTTATGTTGATTCGCCCACAACAAAAACGCGCAAAAGAACATAAGACCATGATGGATGCCTTGCAAAAAGGCGACGAAGTCGTTACGGCCGGTGGCATCTTGGGTCGTGTTGTAAAAATCAAAGACCAATTCGTTGTGATTGCATTAAGCGATAACGTCGAGATCAGCGTGCAACGTCATTCGATCGCCGCTACCTTGCCTAAAGGCACACTGGCCACCATTCAACAAGCCTAAATAAACAAAAACTCGGGCGTACAACGCGCCCGAATTGTTTTTAATTAAGGAATGCCCATGCTGTTCGGAACCCCCGCCGCACCGCGTCCACTGAACACTTACGCAATGTGGAAATACATCCTTGTTGTGTTCAGTATCGTTTTTGCGATTATTTATTCAATACCCAATTTCTACGGTGAAGATCCGGCCTTGCAGTTGTCGGGACAGAAGGGCGTGGCGATTAGCGCCGAGCAAATTGAAACCGTTAAACAAAAACTGAATGAAGCGAAATTAAGTTACAAGAAAGTTGAGCAAGACGGTGCAACGTGGTTGATCCGTTTTTCTAACACCGACGAACAGTTGTTGGCGCAAAGTGAAGTGCGCAAAGCCTTGGGCGAAAATTTCACGGTCGCCATGAACTTGATCCCAGCGACGCCAGATTGGTTGCGCGATCTAGGTGCCAATCCGATGAAACTCGGTTTGGACTTACGTGGCGGTATTCATTTCTTGATCGAAATTGATATGAAAACGGCACTGTCGAAAAAAGAGATCTCACTAGCCGACAGTTTTAAATCCGATTTACGTAATGAAGATATTCGTTATGTGTCGGCAGCGCGCGCTAGTGACGGCGGCGTGGTCGTTAAATTTCGTGATGACGACACTTTACGCAAAGCACAAAACTTATTAACACAACGTCATGCGGATCTGGTGTTTTCCAGCGCGCAAGACGGCGAGTTCATCAATTTAACGGCCACGTTTTCCGAACAAGGTTTAGTCGCCGCTCGCGACGAAGCCGTCCAGCAAAACGTCACCATTTTGCGCAACCGTGTTAACGAACTCGGTGTCGCCGAGCCGTTGATTCAACGTCAAGGTGCCGAGCGTATTGTGGTGCAATTACCGGGGATTCAGGATTCGGCGCTGGCTAAACGTATTTTAAGTGCGACCGCTTCGTTGGAGTTTCGCGCAGTCAATGAAATGGCTGATCCGCAAGCGGCATTACAAGGCCGTGTGCCGTCTGATTCCGAAATGCTGATCTACGGTGGTATGCCCATCGTTATGAAAAAGCAGCCGATCGTTACCGGCGATGAATTAACCGGAGCATCGAGTGGAGTGGATGAAAACGGTCAACCTTCAGTAAACGTAAAATTGGATGGTAAAGGTGGGCAGAAAATGCTCGCGCACACCAAACAAAATGTCGGCAAACGTATGGCGTCGGTATTAATTGAGTACAAGCAAAAATACGATGCTGATGGCAAAACTATTCCGAATTCCAGTTATGTCGAAAAGAAAATTGCCAACGCCGCGACGATTCAAGGTGTGTTTGGCAATAGCTTTAGTATTACCGGCCTGGATTCACCGGCTGAAGCACGCGAACTTGCCATTACCTTGCGCTCGGGCGCGTTAACCGCACCGATTCAAATCGTCGAAGAACGCACCATTAGCGCCAGCATGGGTAAAGAAAATATCGGCGCAGGTTTTAAAGCCTCGGTGTTGGGCGTGGCCGGTGTCATGCTGTTTATGTTGGCGTATTACCGCGTGTTCGGTTTGATCGCCAATATCGCCGTTGCCATCAACATTGGTTTGATTGTGGCGTGTTTATCGCTGGTGCCGGGCGCGGTACTCACACTGCCGGGTATCGCCGGTTTGGTATTGACTGTGGGCATGGCGGTGGACGCCAATGTGTTGGTGTACGAACGCATTAAAGATGAATTGCGCGAAGGCACATCAATTCAATTAGCGATCGAACGCGGATACGAACGCGCGTTCGCCACCATCGCCGATGCCAACGTGACAACGTTAATTGCTGGCTTGGCATTGTTCGGCGTCGGGTCCGGTCCAGTACGTTGATTTGCGTTAACGTTATCGATAGGTATTCCAACGACCGTGTTTACCGCCGTCATGGTATCGCGTGCCTTGACCAACTGGATTTACGGTGGTCGCAACGTTAAGAAATTGTGGATTTAAGGGGCAAACATGGCAACGGTAACGACCCATACAAAGTTCCATGTGCAGTGGCACAAAGCGGCTAAACCGGCGGTGATTTTTTCGGCACTGCTGATGCTTGCCGCGTTCTCGATGTTTTTTATCAATGGTTTCAAACTTGGCCTTGATTTCACCGGCGGTTCGCAAATTGATGTGCATTACGAGCAAACTGCCGATCTCGATCAGATCCGCCACACCTTAGAACAAGCGCATTTTGAAGGCGCGGTGGTGCAACTGTTTGGTTCGGCGCACGATGTCACCATTCGCGTGCCGCCGCAAAAACACATTGCCGATATTGATGCCGTCGATGCGGTGGTCAATGCTTTAAAAACCATCGATCCGACGGTGAAATTATTAAATAAAGGCAGCGTCGGCCCCAGTGTCGGTAAAGATCTGATCGAAGACGGTTTCACCGCTATGGCGGTGTCGTTTATCGGCATTTTGTTTTACGTGGCGTTGCGCTACGAATGGAAGTTTGCGGCCGGTGCGGTGTTGGCGCTTATCCATGACGTCACCATTACCTTGGGTTTTTTCTCATTACTCGGTTTGGAGTTTGATTTAACCGTGATCGCGGCCATTTTGACCGTGATTGGTTATTCGCTCAACGATACCGTGGTGGTGTTTGACCGTATGAAAGAAAACTTTATTGCGCTGCGTAACGCGACACCGTGGGAAGCTGCCAGCAACGCTATCAACTCGATGTTGATTCGGACCATTGTCATGACCACAACAGTGATTATTGTGGTGTTGGCACTGATGTTCTGGGGTGGCCCGATGCTGCGTAGCTTTAGTCTTGCGCTATTATTCGGCGTCGGTTTCGGTACCTATTCGTCGATTTATGTCGCTACTGCGTTGGCGATTGGATTGGGTATCAACCGCGAAGATCTGATCCCGAAAATCGTCGAAAAAGAAGGCGCCGATCAACCCGATATCAGCGGTCGCTTTCCGCGTCAGTAATCAAACGAAAACACCAAAAGGGCGATTCACGAATCGCCTTTTTTTCGTCGTTTAAATGCCGGGCAATTCGTGAACCGGCGCGAAAGTTTGTGTTTTTTTCGACAATCAATTAATCAACGGCATCGTCGGGGCGATTTACGAGTCGGCCGTTTTTGGGCTAATCGACATATCCTCTTATCGCCGCGTTTGGCGCAAATTTCTCATCGGCTTCACCTAGCGTCGCCAAAAGTGCTGGCTATACTTGGGTAGCCTGCGTCCTTTTTTGGTGGAGAACAACAATGAGTCTGGCGGCCTTATTCGATCAAACCCATAAGCTTCCAACGATTCCTAAAGTCGTACAAGAGTTAATAGAAAGCTTTAACAATGATGGTGTAAGTGTTGAAGAAGTAACAAAAAAGATCTCAGCCGATCCCGTGTTGGCCGCCAAACTGCTGCGTTTGGCCAACTCGGCGCACTACCATGTTTCGCGCACGGTTTCCTCGGTTGACGATGCCGTCATGCTGCTCGGATTTGTCGCGGTGCGCACGTTGGTGATCAGTTCCGGCATTACCTCCAGTTTTAAAGATGTCGGCGATTTTGATCAAAAAACGTTCTGGCGCTATTCGCTAAACACCGCTGTGTGTTCGCGCTGGCTAGCCAAGCAAGCCAAACAGAATACCGATTTATGTTTTACTGTCGGCTTGATGCATGGCATCGGTCAGTTATTGATGCGCACGGTGATCCCCAAAGCCTGCATCGAGTTGGATAAATCGGCGGGTCCGCTTGATGCGGCGCGCGCGCGTTATGAGCGCGAAGCGTTGGGCTACGATTTCGCTGAAGTCGGTGCCGAGTTGGCGGCGCGCTGGAAGTTTCCTTCCACGTTTGTCGAGGGTATTCGGTATGTGCCATATCCGTTGCAGCGCGAACCGTTTCAAGCGGTCAGCGGCATCGCTCACATCGGTACATATTTGGCTCGTTGTCACGATCTTAAAGCCAATCCCGAATGGATACGTGCGCAGTTTCCGGCCGATGTAGCGGTCAGGGTGAAGCTTTCGGTCGACGTATTAAAAGACATGCCGCCGATGAAAGATCTAACCGCCGGAATGGACGATTTAATCGGATAACCGACGTCGTCAAACCGATGTCCAACAAGGCGCTGACTGAAGCGCCTTTTTTACGGCCTAGCGCACACGCTGTTGCGCGATTGATTTCCTAAACCCGTTCAAGCCCCTACAATAAGCGCCCGTTTTACGCACCAACGTGATGTCGCGGCCATTCATTACGTGTTTAACACAACAAAAGATAAAGGAATTAACGTGCGCAAATATGCTGTCTATGCCATTGGTAATGCCCTCGTGGATTACGAATTCGAAGTGTCGGTCAGTGAGTTGAGCCGGCTGGGTGTCGCTAAAGGTGTGATGACGCTCATTGAAGAATCGCGTCATGATCAATTAATGGGTGAATTGGAAGGGAAAAAATTAAAACGTGCCTGCGGTGGCTCGGCCGCCAATACCTTGATCGGCATCTCTATGCTTGGCGGCAAAGCGTTTTATTCCTGCAAAGTCGCCGCCGATGAAGCCGGTGATTTTTATTTTAATGATTTAAAACAAAACGGCGTCGATACCTCTTTAAGTTTACGCTCTCGTGATCAGGGAAAAACCGGCAAGTGTATTGTGATGGTGACATCGGATGCCGATCGCAGTATGAATACATTTCTGGGGATTACCGGTGACGTGGGTGAAGCAGACTTAGTGCCGGAAGCGCTAACCGATAGCGAATATTTTTACATCGAAGGTTATCTTGCCAGTTCTCCTTCGGCGCGCGCGGCGGTAAAAAAAGCGCGCCAGTTGGCACAACAAAAAGGTGTCAAGATCGCGGTATCGTTATCCGATCCAAATATGGTGAAGTATTTTAATGAAGGTTTACACGAATTCGTTGCCGGAAGTGTTGATGTATTATTTTGTAACGAAGCCGAGGCGCGTGCCTTTACTCAAACCAATGATGCGTTTTCCGCCGCGCAAGAATTACGCGATTACGCCTGCGCATTTGCGATCACGCGTGGTAGCCATGGCTCGCTGGTGTTTGACGGATCACAATTAATCGAAGTGCCGGCCACGCCTATTCAGGCTGTTGATAGCAATGGTGCCGGCGATATGTTTGCTGGGGCTTTTCTATATGGTTTGACGCAAGGCTGGAGTTATAAACAAGCCGCACAGTTAGCCAACTATGCCGCCGGTCAAGTGGTTAGCGATTTTGGGCCGCGATTAGCCGAATCCCGATTAACCGCTTTACGCGACAAAGCTAAACAAATTGCCAAGCAAAAATAATGTTATTTATTTTGCGTCACGGCCTTGCCGAACCATTTCGTCATGACGATGCGACACGAGCCTTAGTGCCGCGCGGCATCGCGCAGGTGCAAGCCTGCGCGGCATGGTTCAATCAAAACGGTTATGTCGTTAATGCGTGTTTTGCCAGTCCATTTTTGCGTACCCAACAAACCGCGCACGCATTCTTGCAACACTGTGGTTCTACTGCCGCGATTCAATCTGAACCGTTGTTGTTATCGGAAACCGATCCGGTATTAAGCGCCGCGTGGATCAATGCCATCCATCCGGTCGCGACCTTATTGGTTTCGCATATGCCGCTGGTTTCGCTGTTGTGCGAACAGCTTGGTGGTCGCCGTATTGATTTTTCGACGGCCTCACTCGCCGTGTTTAAGCGACAACCATCGCAATGGCAGCTCGTCAATTTTTATCATTCTGATCAACTGTAAAATAATGATGAAACACGAAACAATTTTGGGATTTATTTTGATCGCTTTACGCAGCGTAGGTGTGACTTTTCTGGCGTCGAGCAAAGTGCTGTGGTGGTCGCTACGCGGTAAGAATCAACGCGATGCCATCGACCAACTGATCCGTGATTGGTCGCAACGATTGATTCGTATTATTCGTTTGCGTCATCGTGTTGTGGGAGAATTACCGGTTTACGAACGTGGCCGCCGCTACATTATTATGTGTTCGCACGCGAGTCACTATGACATTCCTTTAAGTTTTGTTGCCTTACCGGGCAGCATCCGGATGTTGGCCAAAAAAGAATTGTCGGCGATTCCGATCTTTGGGCGCGCCATGAGTAATGCCGAATTCATTTTTATTGATCGTCACCATCGTGACCAAGCATTAAAAGATCTGGAAGCGGCGCGCCGGAAAATGGAAGAGGGCATCATCTTGTGGGTGGCCCCTGAAGGCACACGCTCAAAAGATGGAAAATTATTACCGTTTAAGAAAGGTTGTTTTCATTTGGCGCTGGATACACAGGCGATCATTATTCCGGTCGCCATACGCGATATCGTTAACGTATTACCGAAAGGCAGTTGGAATATGTACACCGGCGTTGAGGTAGAAGTGCATATCGGCGATGTGATCGATGCCAGTCAATTTACTATGGCGACGCGTGATCAACTGATGAAGAAAGTTGCCACCCAAATGCGCCGTTTGTTAAATCAGGAAGTTTGAGAAATGAATGCAGAATCGATCGAGGCCATGCGTGATTTGCAAACGGCGCAAGATTTTTGGCGTTACGCGGCCACTAAAATGATCGAAGCCGAAGTGTTTTTTGGCCATGGCACCACAAACGCATGGGATGAGGCGGGCGCGCTGGTCATGCAGGCGCTTTCGCTGCCACATGAACACATTGCTCACGTTGCTTCGTGTCGATTGTTGCAACGAGAAAAACAGCGCGTGCTCGATTGGTTGCAAAAACGGATCGAGCAACGTTTGCCGCTTCCGTATATTTCAGGCAAGGCGTATTTCTGTGGCTTGGAGTTTTCAGTCAATGAAAATGTGCTGATCCCGCGCTCGCCGTTTGGCGAGTTGATCCAGAAAGGATTTCAACCGTGGTTGGGGGATCGTGAAATCAATCGCGTACTCGATCTGTGTTGTGGCAGCGCCTGCATTGCTATCGCCTGCGCCTACGCCGCGCCTCATATCGACGTAGTGGCCTCCGATATTTCCGCTGACGCGCTCGCGATTGCCGAACAAAATGTGATCAAGCATCAACTGCACGACCGAGTGCAACTCGTGCAATCCGATGGATTAAGCGCACTCGTTAACGAACGCTTTGATTTGATTATTTGCAACCCGCCGTATGTCGATGCTTACGATATGTCTACCTTACCGGCGGAATATCGCCATGAACCGGCATTGGCGCTACAAAGCGGTGACGATGGGCTGGATTTTGTTCGGCAACTATTGGCAACCGCTGCGCATCATTTAACGCCCGGTGGTCTACTTTTTTGCGAAGTAGGCAACAGTATGCAGCATATGTATGAACAGTATCCGAATGTTCCGTTTACGTGGGTTTCTTTTGAACACGGTGACGATGGTATATTCTTGATAAGCCGCGAAGATCTGTTGTCGTATTTCGGTGAGTAGAAGCGTTTGCAATGACACGCAATGAGTATTGGCGATTATCCAGTTTGTATTTTTTCTTTTACGCCATTCTCGGCGTATTCGTGCCTTATCGCAGTCGCTATTTAACCGAACAGGGTTTTGATTCATTTACCATCGGCCTTTCGATGTCAGTGATGAGCGTGTTCACCGTCATCTCACCGTTGTTCTGGGCTTATCTGGTCGAGCGTTTTCAACTCGGAAAGAAAGTGCTGATTATCGGTGCTTTTCTTACGTTTTTTACGCTTGCTTCTATTTATTATCAAACGAGTGTGTGGCCGATTATTTTAAGCACGGCGGCATATTCCATAGCGTGGAATGCGATCAATCCGTTTAGTGAAGCGCTGACGTTAAAACGTGTAAAACAAACCAACGGTGATTATAACCGCATTCGATTGTGGGGTTCGATAGGCTACATCGTAACGGTTTTATCGGTGGGATATAGCGTGCAGTATTTTGGTGTGTGGACCGTTGTACCGGTGTCACTTGGCACCGTGGTTGCGCTGATCGCCGTCACTTTCTTATTGCCGGATTTTTCTGCCGAACCACGATCGGCATCTGCGCGCCAATCGTTTTGGCAGCACGCTGTCAAACCTCCAGTGGCATTGTTGTTTTTTATTTGTGTTTTGGTTTTCGCATCACACGCGCCGTTTCATACCTTTTTTGATTTGTATTTGCGAGGCAATGGTTATCCAGCCAGCGTCAGCGGTTGGTTGATTACGCTGGGTGTAGTGGCTGAAATCGTGTTTTTCTATTTTGCCAAACGAGTCATTGCTAACGTTAAATTTCGCGCATTAATGTTAGGTGCGATCTCATTCGCGATGTTGCGCTGGTTGATGTTGGCGTATTGGGTGGACTATTGGCCAGCGTTATTGTTTGTGCAACTTTTACACGCGATCAGTTTTGCGTTAATGCACAGCATGGCCATGCATGCCGTGCATCATCATTTCCCGTCGCCTTTGCATGGACGCGCGCAAGCGTTGTACGGCACGCTGGTATACGGCGTCGGTGGTGTTAGCGGCAATTTTTTGTCGGGATGGTTGTGGCAAGACGGTGCGGGTGGACGGTTAACGTATCTGTGCGCGGCGGCATTTTGCGCCGTTGCACTTGTCAGTGCTTTTCTTTACCGTCGCCAGCTTTCACTTTCTTAAACGCGACCAAATGCGCGTAGGAGGGTGAGGTAACGATCTCATCGAGAAAACGGCTGGCAGCGCTGCTGGCGGGGCGAAACGACGGCGGCACATACCACGCGCCGCGCTGTCCCTTAAATGTCAGGATCCGCTGTTTATAACCGAGCAATTTATCCAATAATTGTGGATGTTGACGCAATTCGATTACGTAGGTGTTTTCATCCAGTCGATCTTCGTGAACGCTGATGATCTCGAATTTCATGACGATTTACCGCCACTATTTTTTATAAAGTAGTGATAGAACTCATGCATCGACCGTTTTAGCGATTCCGACGATTTTTCTTTCAAACCGCCTCGTATGGCATGGATCACCGTGATCGTTTGTGCAACTTGAGATGTTGAATGCAACGCTTGTAAGGCGGGTAAAGTCAAAACGGCTTGTTCAATTCCGTCGACCCCGATGGTGTCTTTAAATCGAATGATATGTTCGGCGGCAAGCCACAGTAAGGCTCCAATGCAGCGTTGATGTCGGTCGCTAATGACGCCGTATTCATCTGGCGCTTCAACGCGACAGATCTCATCAACATAAAGCGCCATTGGGTGTGGAAAATTATTATACAAGCGTGTGATCGCGACGGCGGTATCACGATTGAATTCATCAATATGAATATCAGCGGCCATTGTTTAACTGCCCATCAACAAGCGAGTACCGCGCTGGTGAACCTCTTGCGGGTCAATGCCGTATTCGCCGCGTCGCAGCACACGCACGATGCGTAAACCGTTAGTTGGATTTTGTGCATTGAGCGCCGCTAGATTCACCAAGGTTTCTTTGCATGCGTGTTTGTTTTTATCTAACACCACAAGTAGTCTTGGTTGTGTTGGATTTTTGGTGACTTGACTCGCCACAACGGCGACTTCGCCCGAACTTAATTCAACTAAACTGCCAATCGGAAATACACCCAGCATATCGGTGAAATGTTTAACCAACGTTTCATCAAATTGTTTGCCACGACAACGATTCAATTCTTTTAATGCCTCGAATGGTGTCTGTTCTTCTTTATAAGGATGCATGGTGATGATATCATCATAGACATCAGCGATGGCAATTATTTTGGAAAACGGTGAAATGCGAGAGCCGTTGAGTCCGCGCGGATAACCGCTACCATCAACGTGTTCATGGTGAGTCATCACCACATCAATGGCACCACTGTAGATCTCTTTTGACGACATTAAAATAACACGGCCAAAGTCAACGTGTTTGCGCAAGATCGCTGATTCCGTTTCGGTAAGTTTTTCCCATTTTTGCAAAATTGGATCTTGAACTTGCAACTTGCCAACATCGTGAACCAATGCGCAGATGCCTAATTTTTGCAATTCATCACGCGGCAAACCAAGGTGACGACCAATGGCCACCGATAGAATACAAACATTGATGCTGTGTTGTTCTTGCAGCTCATCTTTTTTGCGCAGCAAAGATAGCCACATGAGTGCATCAGGGTTACGCAGTACCGAGTCCACCGTATCGCTAACGACTTCTTCGATGGCTTTGACATTGAGTGCGCGGCCAAGGCGAATATCGTCCATAAATCCCTTGATCAAAGCACCTGATTTTTTTATTCCGCCGTGGGCGTTTTTTAACTCGCGTTCGAACGGCGTGCTGGCAGCGGGGGCTTCTTTTTGGGTATACAACTTGAATATGCCGGAATCCTGATTAACGACTTCGCGTTTCTTGTTGCCGGGTTTGGTTCCGCGCACAGGGTCGATATAAACGTAGCGGCAATATTCCTGCACCGTTTTTATGTCTTGCTCGGTTTGTAAGTAAAAACCTTGAAACAGAAACGGCGTTTCAAGCCACGGTCGATCGAGATCGACCACACACATACCGAGTAACAGTTCACTGGATAAGACGCGGAGCTTGGTTTCCAAAATGGACACAACGACAGGACATTCGTCTGCGAATTATAGGCGAATCCGCTAGAATATGCGCCCGCTCCAATCAACACTACTGCATCATGAATGGCTCTACCGCCACCCGTTTAGTCTCGGTCTTTAATCAATTATTTGCGGTTGCCGAAAACACCATACTAGAAGGCAATGGTGTCGAACCCTTTTATCATCCTCCTTGCGAGTCGCAACCGGCGCGCGTGGTCTTCCGTGAAGACTACGCATCCAGTGCATTGCATGAAATTTCGCATTGGTGCATCGCCGGTGTTGAGCGGCGAAAGCTTCCTGATTTCGGTTACTGGTATGAGCCGGATGGACGCAGTGCCGCGCAGCAAAAAGTGTTCGAACAAGTCGAAATTAAACCACAAGCTGTTGAGTGGGCGTTGAGCCTTGCAGCCGGTATCAAGTTTCATTTTTCTGCCGACAATCTTGCCAACGGTGGCCAGGTTAGCGACACCTTTCAGCGCGCCGTGTGGCAGCAATGCTGTGATTATTTGAACCACGGTTTGCCGCCGCGCGCGCAAACGTTATTCGATGCTTTGCGCGAAGATAAAAAAATTACCCTGCCGGATTCGCCATGTTGAATTTAGGATTGGTGATTAATCCGTGGGCCGGAATTGGTGGCGCGGTTGCCATGAAAGGCTCTGATGGTGACACCATTGTTGCCGAAGCCTTGCGCCGTGGCGCAGTTCCGCGTGCGCAAGAACGCTGTCGTGCGGCGTTAAACGAATTACTGCCGTGGCGCGATCAATTGCATTTTTATACCGCATCGCACGATATGGGAGCGTCGCTATTAGGTGCATTGGGTTTTTCTCATACGATCGTTTATCACACTGGTGAAAAAACATCGGCGCACGATACCGAGAGTGCGGTTAATGCCCTGTCAACATTATCGTTGGGATTGATTTTATTTGCCGGTGGCGACGGTACGGCGCGCAATGTTTGCCAAGTGTTAGGTGAAGAAACGCCAGTGTTAGGCATTCCGGCCGGCGTGAAAATACATTCGGCGGTGTATGCTGTAAGCCCGCCAGCGGCGGGAAAAATTGTTGCAGAAATTGTGCAAGGTCATCCGCTTGAATTACTCAGTGCGAATGTTATGGATTTAGATGAAGACGCGTATCGCGTTGGTAATGTGCGCGCCAAATTATTTGGTTATATGCGCGTTCCTGCCCACCCACTTGTGCAGCAAAGTAAAGTCAGTATGCGCAGCGCCGAACCGACCGCCGTCGATGAAATTGCCGAATTTATTGCGGGCGAAATGCAGGCGGATTGTCTATATGTTTTAGGATCGGGTTCGACGTGTGCGGCCATTAAACAGCAGTTGGGTATGCAAGGTACTTTGCTCGGCGTTGATGCGTGGTGCAATGGCAATCAAGTATTAACGGATGCTACCGAGTCGCAGTTATTAGAATGCCTCAATGCACACCGAAACGTTCGGCTATACGTCACGGTTATCGGTGGACAAGGGCATATTTTTGGTCGCGGAAATCAGCAAATCAGTGCGCGTGTTTTACGTCAGATTGGGCGCGCCAATATCACCGTGGTCGCCAGTCCCGGAAAATTGCAAAGCTTGCAAGGACGCCCGCTTTTGATCGATAGCGGCGACGTTGATCTCGATCGCGCATTCAGCGGTCCCATTCGGGTGGTGACGGGATATCAATCGGAAGCCATTTATCCGTTAACGTGAATTCAATCGTGCGATGCTGGTTTTTCGCAGCAGTGATGTGGGCATTGTTTGCGGTTCTCCTAAAAGTAACGTGCGCAGTTTGGCGGCGGCGCTAAACGCCGACATGAGACCATGCGATCCGTGTGCAACATTAATAAATGTGTTGTCGCTCATCTGGTCGACGATAGGCATATGATCGCGACTGGTTAATCGCAAATCAGCAATGCCATTAACGATTTGCTCTCGTTGCAAAGGATGATCGGGATAACGCTGATTAAATTTATCTTGATTATAAAGATGAGATATTTCGCAAATGCCGCGATAGGTGCAATCTCGTTCAAAACTTGCTCCGATTAAAAATGAATCGTCGTTTAACCGAATGCGGTACTGTTCATCACGCTCAACCGCTGCCAGCACGCCATGGGTAGTCAGCGGCTGCGTCAGACTCATTTGTCCACGCACGATACTTAAAGGGAATTGCGCGAATTGCTCTAATGCATACGGTCCGATGCAATACACCGAAATACCGTCGCGATGCGTTTGAAATTCTTCATATTTGACGGTGATATTGTCGTGCGATACCAATTTTTGACACAACAGCGACGGCGTTAACGTGAGTGCGAGCGATTGTTTCCAGCCGCGTTCGTTTGCCATGACAAAGTCATCGAGTAAACCCAACTGACGAAAATCATCGTCATTAAAATCATTTTGCTCGAATAATTCACGATGCAATACGATGTCGTCTGTCACCAGTTGATGCAAACGTAACAAGCCGAACAATGACCACTGTGTATCGACGTTATGATCGCGTGTCCATCGTGGGCATGCGATCGCCGCAGGGTGACGCGCCAGTGCGCCGCCTAAGGAATCGTTTTCGTACAAGGTTACTTGCCGACCGTTCACGGCTAATTCGTGCGCCAAAGCGCAACCCGCGATACCACCGCCGACGATCTGAATCGACGTCTCACGCGTTAAATCGGATAATTCGCGAAACCGGTTTTGATGCATCATGTCGGCGCAGGTCATTTCGCGTTTTTTTCCAAAACCGGGTTCTTTGCGCACGCAAAACCCCGCGTGTTCCAACGCGCGCCGGACATGGCCTGTAACGCTATAGGTGCTGGCAGTCGCGCCAGCACGAGATAACTTCCCGATGCTGAATAAAACCGATTCGGTCCACATATCGCCATTGGTGGCGGGCGAGAAACCGTCGAGATACCATGCATCAACGCGCACATTAGATTGGCGTATTTGATTTAGCGCATTTTCAATATCATCAAAAATTAAAACCAGATTCACCGCGCCAAAACGTAAGTGATGCCAGCCGCGTAATCGTGCAGGGTAGTGTTTGAGTAAAGTGTCGGTGATGCTCGTCAATTCGGGAAATGCGTGCAGGGCGCGTTGAATATCGGCGATCGACAACGGCGATTTTTCGATCGCGTAATACCATAATTGCTGCCTGTTTAAGGCGTGCTGATTAAAACAATCTAGGGTATTAAGGAAATTCAGGCCGGTGCCAAATCCGGCTTCACAAACCACAAAGAAACGATGTTTTGCAAAGTGTGTGGACCAACGCTGCGGCAGTCTATTTCCGTTTAAATAAACATGAGTGGATTCGGCCAAACCGCCGTCGCGCGAAAAATACACGTCACCATGATCGTCATTAAATGGCGTGCCATCTTGCTGCCAATGAATATTGGCGTAGTTCACGGTGGCGATAGTCATGCGTTAGCTTCAAACCATCAATTCGATTAACCGCGACCAATTAATTTCAAAAATTCATTGCGTGTGGC